>CAJMAW010000001.1 GCA_905211485.1 uncultured Lentisphaeria bacterium
GCATGAGGGCTCCTCGCCCTCATACTCCTCGGCAGGATTGCATCTCCTGCACCCGTCAGGCTGCGCCTGCCGTATTTTATTTTTTTATTTTTTTAAGTATGCGCGCTGCCCGCCCTCATACTCCCCGGCACCATCCCCTGCACCCGTCAGGCGTTGCCTGGCGTATTTTACTTTTCCCATAATTCATGGAAAGAAGAGTCGATGGTATCCCGCCGTATGCGGCAGGAAATTATTTGATGATCGTGATATTGTCGATTTTGGAAATCATATCCTCAGTTTCTTTTTCCTTTTCCTCCTCAATATCCAGGCGCTCAAGAAGCCGTTTTGCAAACCAGATACAGATAATCAGGATGCAATAGAGGAAAGATTCCACCACAAAGAGACTGAATACTCCTGCATATTCAAAGACCAGCCCCCCGCACAACGGAGCAAACATCCACCCCATGGAACGGATGGACGCCGCCCATCCGAAAACCAGTCCCCTGCTTTCCGGAGGGGTTTTCTTGCAAAGCCAGATCTGCAGGACAGGCTCAAGCCCGCCACCCATGAAAACCATCATGAAACGCATCAGAAAGAGCCAGTTGACCGTAGTTACAAATGCGTGCGGAAGGATCAGGAAAGCCGTGGCGAAAGCCGAAAAAATAGCAATCATTCCCGGAGAGAAACGATCCGCCAGCCAGCCCATGACAAATCCCGAAACCACTCCCGCAATCCCACTGGCCGCAAAAAGAATTCCGGAAAGAATGGAGGCCCCCTCCAGAGACCCGTGAATGGTTTGAACCAGAACGGCAATGTAGGAGGAGTCAAACTGGCGGACAAACATCACCCCGGCCATCAGCAGAAGAATCGGAAGCACAATTTTCAGTTGCGTCGGTTCTACTTTGAGCGAAGCGAAAAGCGTCTCCCCTTCCAGCTTTTTCGGAGGGACAAATTTTTCCCTGACTCCGAAAAATATCAGGGTCAGGGAAATCAGCATCAGTCCCCCGGAAAGGATGAAAGCAGTCCTGTAACCATAATGTTCCGCCGTCCATCCTCCGAGGAAAGCACCGGCAAGAGATCCTGAAAAGACCGCACTGTTCAAAGCACCGAGAGCAAATCCGCTGTGTCTGCTCGGAGTATGAGTTGCCACCAGAGTCTGCGAAGCCGAAACCGAACCGCTCAGCGCCCCCTGGATCAGACGCAGGAAAACCAGAAAGACCACGGATTGGGCCACCCCCATGAGAGAGAGCACGATCAAGCCCCAGAAATATGCCCTCAGGAGCATGATGCGTCTGCCGTACCGATCCGCGAGAGCTCCCCATACCGGGGCAAACACCGTCATGGTCAGCGGCGATGCCGCACCGAATGCAGCCAGCCAGAAAGGGAGATCCGACTGCGATACATGCAGATCCGTCTGCATGAAGTATGCGACAAACGGCAGACCGTAGGAAAATCCCATCATGGCCACGAACTGGGAAATCCAGATGAACGCCAGATTCCTTTTCCAGTAGGCGGAAGGCCCCGGACGGGCTGCGGAGGAAACGGAGGATTTCATGATCCGCCGTCACCTCCCTGGAGCCGATCCTTTTCACTCGAATCCTCTGCGGGGACGGAAGTGTTGGCAGAATTTTCCCCGTTATGGAAAAAAGTCAGATCCGTGCAGATGCCGCGGATGCCGGAGCATTTTCCGAAATCGTCAAAGACCGGCACGCAGGTCATGAGAATCGGGATGGAATTGCCGGAAGCTGCCATCATGGAGCAGGGAGACATGGTGAACGGGGCCTTTTCCCGGATGGAGGCGGCAAGACGTTTGTAAAAGACGGAATGAAATTCCTCAGAAAGAAGAATCATGGGGTCGGCGCCAATCAGGTCCCGTACAGAGCGACCGAGTTTTTGGGAAATATTCTCACTGCAGAAAATGAGGCGTCCCGAGACATCGGTTTCCCAGAAAATGTCATTGGAATATCGGCCGATGTCAATGAATCTGAGTTCGAGTTTCCGGAGGGAATTTTCGGTGCGTCTGGCAGTCGTGATGTCGCGGGAAATGCCGCCGACTTCCATGACGGAACCGTTCCGGATGATGGGATAAAGCGTGTCCAGATAAAAGTTTTCGCTATCGTAAATTTTGACGGAATGCTGGAAGGTGAGGGGACTGCGCATGGCAAACACGTTCTCCAGCATGGTCTTGTAGAAAGTGACCGTCTCATTGGAATAATAATCTGAAAGCATGGGGGGGGCGGCCGATGATTCCTGTTTCCCGATCCTGCTGGAGATCCGAGGATCGTTACTGGCAAGAAAACGTCCGTTCCGGTCAAGCAGGAACATGTGTTCGGGGGTGGATTTGGAGAGACTGCGGTAAAGACCGTCGCTGAGTTTCAGAAGATTCATCTGCCTGGTGGTCTGAGTTTCATCGAAAAGGGTCCAGAGGGAGACATCGGACTTTACAAGCGAGTTGTTTTTCCGGATCCTGGTCTGAAACAAAGTCGCGGAGGCCCGGCAGGTGACCGACTTCAGATTCCGTTTCCGGAAAAGCAGTTTGAGATTGCAGAAATTCTTCTCCAGAAGAAGCGATGCCGCCGCGGAATGAAATTTTGCATATTCGTCTTTGGAGGGGAAAAGATGCTGTGTCGAAAGCAGAAGAAAATCCGTGCGGTCATAACCGAAAAAACGGCCCATGGCTTCATTCGCGTCGATCAGTTTGAAGGAATCATCCAGAAGGAACATCGGGAGCGGATTGTGGGCGAAAAAGGCGTCCTTCCATTCCATGAGCCCGATGTCGTTTTCGCGCTTTTTCAAAATGAGTTTGATGCAGAGCCACAGGGAAAAAATCAGAAGCCCGAGGAAGAACATGATCCGTACACCGAAAATGTACATGGTCGAAGGATAGGAGGAGAAGGAGGCAATAATGATGCTCCAGCCGCGCAGAGCGTTGTTGAAACGCGCCTGCGTAAATACAAGAACTTCGCGGATTTCAGCATCGCTCCGGTTGATGTGGGAGGTCTTGGAAACCATCGGATCCATTGCCTTGTAAATGGGATCGTTTTCAGAAAGAAGCGAGGCGTCTTTTCCATAAATGGAAAACAGGGAACTTGCACGGATCCGGTTTTCTGGTGAAACGAAAAAGTAAAACAGCCCCGAAAGTTCCGGCATGGAAAGCGTATCGGTTTTTACGCACAGAACCCCGATGGGAACACCCGTTTCAGAGTCAATCCGGCTGGCCGCATAGAATCCTGCCTGATTGGTCAGAAGTCCCCTGTCGATCATGCATGCGTTTCCTCCCCCCATGGCTCCGGTAAAATAGGATCGCTGTCTGAAATTCGAGTGCAGGAGAAGACTGTTGCTGGATGCAATGCATTTTCCGTCGCTGTTGAGAATATAGAAAATCCCGCGACTGTCCATGAAGGCATGCCTTCCGAGAAGTTCATACGTCTGCGCAATGAGTTCCTGACCGTTGCTTTCCGCAAATTTCTGTATCACATCCATGGATGCCATGCTTTCGGCCAGTTCACTGATTCTTTTCATCCTGCCGTCCAGACGAAGCATGAGGGTTTCCGTATTCCTCTGTTCCCGTTCAGAGACATGTTTTTTCGCGTAATAATGAAAGAGCGAGGGCAGGAAAAAGACAAACAGCGCAAAAAGCAGATTCGCTCCAAAAAAGGAAAGCACTGACTTGAACGGATGCGGCTTTTCTTTCTCTGTCATCAGGCAGGAGGCAAAAATGTATGTCACACCCAGATTAACCAGGTACAAAGCTGATTTCACGTAGTCCGGCATCGTCACTTTCCAGAAGTCTCCTCTTCCTGCCGGGAAGAGTGTTGGGAAAATCTGAAAGCTCAGACACAGCAGTGAAAGTACCTGAAGGCACAGTAGAAAAAGGAATCTCCAGCGGTTTTCCTCCAGATGCTCTTCATAGTAAAGCTTCAGAAAGGATCCCGCGGCAAGGAGATGTGCGGGAAGCGCAAGAAAGAAAAAGGGGTAGGCGATTGTGGATGATCCAGTCAGAGTCATCACCCCGCACGTCAGAAGCATCGCAAACATGATCGCCACCGATGAAATCAGAATGCGGACAAACAATATCCGCATCGCAAACATAAGCAGCAGCACGTTGGCAAGAATGAAGAACAGCAGCCTCAGATATCCTGCTATGGACATCTGCGGATAGAATTCCAGATATGCCCCCAGCATAAGAACGAATCCTGAAATCAAATAATACATGGAAAAACAGAGGGCACGTTTCCCGTTCAAATTTTCCGGCAGACTCCCTGAAAGGAATACAGCCGCAATCATGATTCCGGATGCAATGCAGGAAAAGCTTTCCAGAAAATAAATCGTATCGGAAATATTCGTAAGGGAAATCATTGTTTCCATGTGGATTCCGTTCTGTTGTTTACGGCTGAAAGCTCGACTCCGGCGGGGAGCCCGCTTTTGCCCGTTCCCGTGGCATCACGGATTTTCAGGGCCAGTTCATAGGGACTGATCTTCTCTGCTTTCGCTCGGTAATCCAGAGTGATTCTATGCTGAATGGCCCAGGGAGCGACCTCGTTCACATCCGCAAAACCCGCTGTCGGCCTGGAATCCAGAAGCGCCAGGGCGCGGGCGCTTTCCGCAATGGCAATCGCCGCCCTGGGCGATGCTCCGTGACGTATGTAACAGGAAAGTCCCGGAATTCCTGCTTCAGGATCCGAATTTTTCACCATCCGTGCAATGTAGGAGGCCACCGCGCGAGGTATCCGGATGCGGTCCACCATGGCAAAGGCTTCCTTCAGATCCTCCTTCCCCATCTCCGGCTTGAAAACGGGTGCTTCCCCCCGGTGACGTTCCAGAACGATCCGTTCCAGTGATGCGACGTCCGGGGCGTCCACATTCAGTTTGAAGAGAAAACGGTCCAGCTGGGCTTCCGGCAGGGGATAGGTTCCTTCGAGTTCAATAGGGTTTTGTGTTGCCAGGACGAAGAAGGGGTCCGGCAGCGCCATCGTCTCCCCCATGAGTGTGACGGTCCGTTCCTGCATGGCTTCGAGCAGCGCGGACTGGGTTTTTGGAGAGGCTCTGTTGATTTCGTCTCCGAGCAGCAGATGTGTGAAAATCGGTCCCGGCTGGAAACGCATTTCTCTGTGTCCGGAAGCGGTTTCCTGGAGGATATGAGCTCCCAGAATATCTCCCGGCAGCAGGTCCGGAGTGAACTGAACGCGTTTGAAGGTCAGATCCAGCAGTTGTCCGAGGGCGTTGACCAGTGCGGTTTTCCCGAGTCCCGGGAGTCCTTCGAGCAGGACATGGCCTCTGGCAAGGATGGCGGTCAGAAGCAGGCGGTGCAGACGGGTCCGTCCGAACAGGCAGGAGTCGAGTTTTTGAAGAATCTGTTCCAGTTTGCGGGAAACGGCATTTATTTCATCGGGCTCCGGCATGGTTCCGGATTCCGCTTTGGCGTCGGGCATTTGAGACTCCTGTTTTCTGAATGACAAAAAAACGCATTCCTGAGAAAACCTCACTGGGGAATATAATACCGCTTTTTCCGGATTGCCATTTCTTTTTTTTGAAAAAGATGCAAAAACTTACGTTTTTCACAATCGTGATTCATCATTCTGCAGATCAGAGAAAATCTTTCCGGACGGGAATGGCTTTTTTCCCCTGGAAGCAGATGGGTTCTCCGCAGCGGGAATATCCTGATTTTTCATAGAAGCCGATGGCATTGAGTGAGCTGTGAAAAGCCAGGGATTTTTTTCCTTCAAAGCGTGCCAGTGCTTCGAGTGTATGCAGGAGTTTTTTCCCGACTCCAGCTCCGGTAAAATCCGGACAGACGTACAGTGCGAGTGTTCCCAGGGAAAAAGATCCGCAGCAGAATCCTGCGGGATGCCCGTCTTTTTCGGCGAGGAAGAAGAATTCTTCGCATCGGAGCAGTTCCCGGATCCTGCGCGGTGTTTTGTCCGACGCCCATGCTTCGATAATTTCGGGGGGATAACACTCTCTGCAAAGCTCCCGGATGCTTCTCTGCCAGAGTTCAGAAAGGATTTTCGCATCGGACTCTTTTGCCTGACGAATTCTCATGGATATTTCTCCTGAGTCTCATGTGAAAAAGCGGAACCGTGATTCAAGTCTGAGTGAAATCACAGATTTCTAGGGCAGAACGGATAGAAAGAAAAACAGTTCGCACCGGCAGAATCACCGACTGCATTTTAAAAATGGTGGTGGGGGATGGATTCGAACCATCGAAGGTGTAACCGGTAGATTTACAGTCTACTGCATTTGGCCGCTCTGCAACCCCACCTGCAGAAAATCTGGAGCGGGTAGAGGGAATCGAACCCTCACAATTAGCTTGGAAGGCTAATGTTCTACCTTTGAACTATACCCGCATCGCAAGCCTCATTCACATGAATCTTTAATCTATCATCATTTTCTCAGATGTCAAATGCTTCATCCGGGAAAATCAGGGAAAGTTTTGCAGAGTCTTTTCTTTGCTGCTTTTCCTCTCCGCGGCGGATTGGAAAGAGCGGGAGGAAGAACGTGTCCGGGAAAACCTTTCCCCCCGCCTGAATCATCCGGGAGAATGCGCAGAGTGAAAATCAGACGGAAGATCGCATGGCGACGGAATGAAACGTTTCCCAAAAGGTGAGAGAAAAGGAAAAAAACACGTGCCCGGGACCCTCTCTTTTCCCCCTCCTGCCGGGTATCATCTGTCTCTTCCTGCTCCGCCAAAGATGTCCGATCCGGCAGCTTCGGCTCTTCTGTCTTCAGTGTCGGAGGAGCGGGAATCAAATCCCGTCATTCTGCTGCACGGCAAACTGCGTGTCGTGGAGGCGTTTGTATCTTCCGCCCCTTGCCAGGAGCTCCGCATGAGTGCCGGATTCGACAATGTGCCCCTTGTCCAGCACAATGATCAGATCCGCATGCTGAATGGTGCTCAGACGGTGTGCTATGGCGAAAACTGTTCTGTTGGACATGACGCGGTTGAGAGCGTCCTGAACCAGTTTTTCCGTGACCGTGTCCAGTGCGCTGGTGGCTTCGTCCAGAATCAGGATCGGCGGATTTTTCAGAATGGCCCTTGCAATGGCCACACGCTGTTTTTCACCGCCGCTGAGTTTGCAGCCTTTTTCCCCGACTTCAGTGTCATAGCCTTCGCGGTGGCGTCCGTCCACAATGAAGTCATGGGCGTTTGCCTGTTTCGCGGCGAGGACGATGTCTTCCCGGCTGACGTCCCGGCAGCCGTAGGAAATGTTGTTCGCAATGGTGTCGTTGAAAAGAATCGGATCCTGGGTGACAATCCCGATGTGGGCGCGAAGGGACTTGATCGAATACTTGCGCACCGGAATATCGTCGATCAGCACCTCTCCGGAATTGACGTCGTAAAAACGTGCGATCAGATTGGCAATGGTGGTTTTCCCGGAACCGGTCTGCCCGACCACCGCAACCATGCTCCCTTTCGGAATCCGGAAAGAGATCCCGTTCAGTATCTGCTTGTCTTCATAGGCGAAGCGGACGTCCCGGAATTCAATGCCGCGCTCAAACTGCTTCAGTTCCACCGGATGCGGATCTTCTTTGATGGAAGTGTCCGTGTCGATCAGTGCAAAATAGCGGTCCGCCGCCGCCATGCTCCGCTGGAGATGAGAAACGACTTTCGCCAGATCCTTGATCGGGCGGTAGGCCAGAATTGCCGGTGTCAAAATCACCAGCATTTCCGTGATGTTTACACCCTTGCTGTAGGAGTAGAGCAGAAAGATCAGCGTCGCAGCAATAGCGACGACTTCCATCAGCGGCTGCATCATCAGCTGAAGAAAAGTTGCATGGATCACGGCCCGGAAGTATTTGTCGTTCGCGCGCCGGAACACGTTCATTTCGTGCTTTTCCGTATTGTAAGCCTTGATGATCATGATTCCCGTGAACGTTTCATGCATGCGGGAAAGAATGTCGGCGATCTTCGCAAAGGACTTCTTGTAGATCTTGCGGATTTTCCGCGCCAGAATGATGATGGGCAGCACACAGGCCGGCATCCCGATGAACAGCAGAAGAAGCAGCCCGTAGTTCCCGTAGTTCCAGCTCGCAGTGATGATGGCGGCGGCGCAGGCGACAATTTCGATCGGACAGCGCGTCGCGTCCGCTATGGTGTCGGAAACGGAGCTTTCGATGGCGGAGGTGTCATTCGTGCAGCGGCTGATGAGGTGCCCGATGTCCTGCTTCCCGTAGAATTTCAGCGACTGCCCCAGCAGACACTGGTAGATGTCGTTGCGCATGTCCGTAATGACGCGCGCACCCACCCAGCGCGTGAAATAGTGGTTGACGAACGTCGCAATATTTTTCAGCGTCCAGATCAGAATGAAGAGCACCACGTAGATCGCGAAGAACTGCCAGGTGATCCTGCCGAAACTGTCCACGACGGGGAAGGAAAACTCAAACGGCTTCTCCACTTCAATCGAGGTCTTCCCCACATGGACGGGAAGACCCAGTTTCTCCGAATATTTCCGGAGTTCATTCATGGCCTTGGTCAGTTTCGGGTCATTGTCCGAAGGATGCAGAAGTTCGGCAACGGCTTTTTCCTTCTCCTCCGCTGTAAGCCCCGGCTTTTCCGTCTCTTCGACAATCCGGGCCGCGGTCTGATTCAGCTGCTGCCTTGTTGCGGAATCCTGGTCTACAATCATCAGCATATTGGGAATCATCATCATGCTGCCGAAGAGGGAGCCTCCCACCACCAGTCCTGCCACAATGCCGATGGTCAGACGGAACCAGTAGGGCTTGCAGCATTTCAGAAGCCTGAAATAGCTGACGGACTTGAAATCTTTTTCATTTTCGTTGCGTTTGCTCATTTCTTGTTCCCGGTCGATGTTGAGGGGTCAGGCGGTCTGCCGTGATTTGCTGTCTGTCTCCGCAGGAGATCCGGTATGCCTCAGGGGCGGTTCTTCGCTTGGAGATCCCGCCGGACTCTTGTTGAATTTCCCGCATTTTGATTGTATGAATTCCGCAGAAAACTGTAAATCCCGCGTTCAGTCTGCCAGTCCATAAGATATGATATCAGGAGATGCGGGAAAGAACACTAAGATAACCCTTCTTTTTCTGCTTTTCAAGTTTGCTTGCAGATTTTTCAGTTTTGCGTGGAGGAAACAGGCCCGGTCACTGTGTCGGGGAAACAGAGACGTGAGAATCTTCAGCCTCTCCCGGAGAAGTTTTCTTTTCCGGGGAGAAGCTCACTTCCCCGAGAGACGGCAGATGAGACGTTTGAGTTCGCCCGCCCAGAGTACGCACGAAGTCCCCTCGACGATGAGCGCCCATTCTGCGAGGGAGAGAGGCTCGGTCCGGAAGAACTTTCCCCCAAACTGGACGATCAGAATCTGCATGACGAAAATGAATCCTGCGATCCCCGTGAACACCCGGTTGCCGCGGAGCTTTCCAAAGGTGGATTCCGAAGTCCCGAAGGTCCTGACATTGAAAAGATTCCAGAACTGAAGCATGACGAATACCGTGAAGAGGATGGAAAGTTCTCTGCCCGAGATTCCTCCGTCGTTCTTCTGCCAGAGAAGAAGCATGCCTGCGAAAAGGACGACATAAAAAAACGCCGTCCCTAAGATATCCCGCGCCATGGCCGCCGTTACGATGAAGGCGTCAGGAGACCTCGGCGGACGTTTCATGAGTTCCGGATCCGGCGGCTCGGTGGCCAGGGCCAGCGCTGCAAAGGTGTCCATGATGAGGTTGATCCAGAGCATCTGGATGACCGTCAGGGGCATCGAGACACCCAAGAAGGGACCGCTCAGAGCAATCCCGACGGCCGCAACGTTGATGGTCAGCTGGAACACGAGAAAACGCTGAATGTTCAGATAGAGCGAACGCCCCCAGAGCACGGCGTTCACGATGCTCTGGAAGGAGTCGTCCAGCAGAATGATGTCGGCGGCTTCCCGGGCGACGGCGGTACCGCTTTTCCCCATGGCGATTCCGACGTCCGCATGATTCAGGGCGGGTGCATCATTGGTCCCGTCGCCCGTCACGGCGACGACCTGGCCCTGTTTCTGAAGAGCACAGACCAGTTTCAGTTTGTCCTCCGGCCGTGCCCTCGCAATGATGGAAAGTTCCCGGGCCGCCTGAAGAGTTTCCTCTTCTCCCTCCAGTGCCAGAAAATCCTTTCCGTTCCAGACTTTTTTCCCTTTTCCCTCTTCTGTTCCCGGGGTGAGCAGGGAAGGATGATCCGCTGCTCCCGGTCCGGCAGTGTTTACGGCAGTGGGTGCGGGTGACTGATCTTTCTTCCAGAGTCCGATCTGCCGTCCGATTTCGCAGGCGGTCGCGGGAGTGTCGCCCGTCACGACCTTCACTTCGATGCCCGCATTGCGGCAGGAGGCGACCGCGGCGGGAACTTCCCTGCGCACCGGATCGGCGATGCTGACAAATCCCAGATAGGTCAGTCCCGCAGCCAGGTTCCGGACATCGCAATCGGCACGGAGCGTTTCCGGATCCCGGCAGGCGAAGGCGAGTGTTCGGCTGCCTTCGGACTGCGCCCGCCGGAAAGAGGCCGCAACCGCTTCACGTTTCTCCCTGTCCAGCGGGAGGACGTTCCCTGCGGAATCCCGGTAGAAGGCACAGCGCTCCAGAACGATTTCTGGCGCTCCTTTGACATGGAAATTCTTTTCCGTCAGAGTCGCCATGAATTTCAATTCGCTGCTGAAGGTCCACTGCCGGACGATCTGTTCCGATTCGCGGATCTTCCGGTAGTCCGCGCCGTTTTTCGCCACCCAGAGCAGCAGCGCTCCTTCCGTCGGATTGCCGAGGACTTCCGTTCCGGCGCTTTGCGTCGTGTCTTTTTCATCCTTCTTTTCATCCTGTCCGGAGAGATTGGCGGTGGAGTTGACGCAGATGGAATCGCGGAGTCCTGCGGCGGAAGAATCCATGCTGAAATCCGCTTCTGAAAAAGTTTTTCCGTCCGGCGTGTGAAACCGCCTGACGTGCATCCGGTTCATGGTGAGGGTCCCGGTTTTGTCCGTGCAGATGACGGTGGCGGCTCCGATGGTTTCGCAGGCATGAAGTTTCCGCACCAGGCAGTTGCTTGCCACCATGCGTCTCATGCTGCATGCCAGGCTCAGCGTAACGCTCATGGCAAGCCCTTCCGGCACCGCCACCACGATCAGCGTCACTGCGATCATGAAGAATCCCAGCAGCGTGTTCAGCAGCTCTTTTTCCGAATAGCGGCCGATATCGAGCGGGAGTTCCCCGGAGAAAAGCGCTTCGGCAAAAAGAATCGCGAACAGCGCCGCGGAAAGGAGAATTCCCGCCGCCGCAATGACCCTGCCAAGGGAGCTGAGCTGCTTCTGAAGGGGGGTCTGGTTCCCGGAGTCTTCGCTGGCGGCGAGGGCGGTGCGGCCCATAACCGTTTCCGGCCCGACCGCGGTGACTCTTGCGCAGGCATGGCCGTCGAGAACCGTGGAGCCGCGGAGAAGCACGTGGTGGGGGTAGGTGGCTTCCTCCAGTTCCGCAAATCCCGGCGCGGAGGAAGGCATTTTGGGAACCGGTTCCGGCTCGCCGGTGAATTTCGACTGGTCCACATGGAAATTGACGGCTTCCAGAACTTCGGCGTCCGCCGGAATTTCCTCGCCCGTTTCCAGAAGAATGACGTCTTTTGTCACGAGGCTCCGCCTGGGAAGGTTCATGAGTTTCCCGTCGCGGAAAGTTTTGACGGGAATCTCATCATCCACCTGATTCAGGATGTCGAATTCTCTGCCTGCCCGGTATTCGCTGAGAAAAGAAATCCCTGTTGCCAGAACGACCGCCAGCAGAATGCCCAGTCCTTCCACGAGTCCCCCCGTCGCTCCAGAGAGAACTGCCGCCAGCATCAGAATCCGGATGACCGGATCGTTGAACTTCCTCAGAAACTGTTTCCACCAGGGATCCCGTTCCGCCCGGGCAAGAATGTTCTCCCCGCAGATCCCGCGTTCCTTTTCCGCTTCCTGCGTGCTGAGCCCCTGTTTTCCCCATGAATCGTCAGACGGCATTTCATACTCCCTGCTGCTGTTTTTATCAAAGTCGCATCTCAAATCCGGACCATCTACATCCATCCCGGGACTTCCCCGTGATCTCTGAATCCGCCTCCGGTTTTTCTTCCCCGTTTCCCTTCTCCGCTTCGGAAGAGAAAGTCGGGGAAAAGGCCTTCCCGGATGTGCTGGTACTGTACAGGAACTCCATTTGAAATCAACTTTTCCCGGGCCTTCCAATCCCCCCGGAACTTCCGGTTTAACGAAATTCTAACAAAGTGGAGTGCAGGAGGAAGCCCGTCAGCCGGATCACAGCGGGCAGAGGCGGAGGCGGAACGGGAACTCCAGTCAGCCCCCGGAAATCACAGGCTGGTGAGGAAAGAGGCGTAAGGAAAGCGAACGCAGGGCAGGCGGAGGAGAAGAAGAAAGTGGTCGGGAGGGAAAAAGGAAGGGATTTCCCCCCGCTGATTCCTTCACCTTTTCCGCTTTTCCCATTCAGCAGATTCCCGGACTACGGGATTCCTGAACTCTCTACGATCCTGAACTCTACGATTCCTGGACAGAGCTGTTTCCTTCATCGCTGAGTCGGATTGGAGAACATGTTTTCGGAATTGGAGATGCCCCCGGAGGATCCCAAGTAAAAATGCCGACTGACGACGAGGGATGGGAAACACTGAGCATGACCGTCATAAAAGACCACGTTGACGAAGAGAGCGTGTCTTCCGCTGTAGAAGTCTTTTTTGTTGAAGTCGTTCCATTCCGGGATATTGACGCCTGCAATCTGATTGGAAAGCCTGGAATTGGTGATCTGTCCGGCACAGCTTCCGGCGCCGGGGACATAGGGATTGAAGCCGGACATGTCGCGCGGAGAGTCGAAGAGGAAGAGCCTCTTGGAGGGATAGCAGACGGAAGATATTTTCAATCCCCCTCCACGTCCTCCGCCCCAGGAACTGTCGGAATAAATCCATGTGGTTTGATCACCTCCTCCTGCGCTTCCGCAGCCGAAGATTCCGGCGTAATTGTCGCGTTCTCCGCCGGAAACGCAGCGGAGAATCTTGGACTTGCTGCCGCCGGGGAGGAATTTGCCGAGAATTTCATCATAACGGATCATATTGGGATAAGTCTGATAGAGTCTTTCCGGGACGACGTATTCGTCATAGGCGTTGATGTATAGGTATTGAAGCTGCCCGATCTGTTTCAGATTGTTGAGGCAGTGAATCCGCTTTCCCGCTTCCCTCGCCTGGTTGAGCGCGGGCAGGAGAAGCGCCGCGAGAAGCGCTATGACCGCTATGACGACCAGAAGTTCAATCAAAGTGAAGGGGCGTAGAAATAAAACGTTCCGCTTTGTCGGGATT
Organism: uncultured Lentisphaeria bacterium; assembly: GCA_905211485.1. Classification (GTDB taxonomy): domain Bacteria; phylum Verrucomicrobiota; class Lentisphaeria; order Victivallales; family UBA1829; genus CAJMAW01. Next base: position 13,271 of record CAJMAW010000001.1, read on the forward strand.
CTCTTCCCTGAGCGGACGCCGTTTCCCGTTTTGTCGGCATTCCAGGCTCTTTTCTGCATGGCAAATTCCTTCCTGATTGTATGAATAAAGCGGGCGAGACGAAAGGCGTCTCACTGTCCGTCTCCGGATCTCACTGGTCCGGAATCTCTTCTGTACAGTGTGGATAAAATAACACAGGCATTCCTTCCTTTCAATGGCGAAGCGTCTGGATTCCGTTTTTTCCTTTTCAAAAAAACAGAAAAAACGGAATCCTAGGGGCGGGGAGGAGCTTTCCTGCGCAGGCGAATCAGTCAGAGCCTTTTTCTGATTTGCTTGTTTCCGCTTCCTTCTGCGGGGGATCGGAGAAGAAGCTCAGAAGCCCGGCGATCAGAGTTTGGACTTCCTCCGTGTTTTCCGGATGGCAGGAGGCGATTTGCTGTTTCCAGTTTGCCGGAGGGGAGGGGATCCAGCGGTAACGGTCGAGTTCAAATGAATAACGGGGAAAGCGCATGCGTACCAGACGGTGATAGAAGGGCTCCGCTTCTTCCGGATTCCGGTTTCTCAGAACGAGTCCGCCGGCAAGATGAGAGAGAAAACGCAATTCCGGATTCCCGCTCAGTTCTCCGGCTTTGCGGAAATATCCGGCTTCCCGAATGCGGTAATGAAAGCGGGAAAGACGGAACGGGGAGGACGGGGGAAAGGTAGACTGAGACGGGGGAACGGAAAGAATTCCGGAGTCCGGAGTTTTTGTTTCCGGGGGGATTTTCTGGGCGCTCGGGTAAGAGTCGTAACGGCCTTCGCAGATGAAGTAATCGGGGTGGAGTTCATATCCGAAAAGCTCGATGTCGTACAGGAGCATGAGTTGTCCGAGCCGGAAGTAGGCGAGGGAGCGTTCTCCGGAGGGGATTGTGCCGTTCCCGGAGATCTCTGTCAGACCGGCAAATTCTTCAGCTGTCCTGCGGAGCTTGTCCGGAAAAAAGGGGGCCGCTTCGGAAAAACGGTTTCCGCGCATCAGACGGCGCGCGAGAAGATGGCAGAGGCGCCGCCGCATCGGAGACGGAATCTGAGGATTGTCCCGATGGGCTTCGACAAATTCCAGAAGTTCCGGAAGACAAAGTTTTACCTCCGCAATCCATGCCGCATCGCTCCATGATCCGCCCATGAGGAAACTGTAGAGGGCCTCCTGGTAGAGATGTTCCGCACATTGAAGAGCTCCGAGTTCTCCACTGACGACTTCGCGCATGCTGTGGACAAGGTTGTCCGGGACATCCACATATTCCTCCTCCGGCCGGAAGATCCCTTTCCACGGGAAAAACATCCCGTAATATTTCCCAGACGGTGTGAAACGGATGGGCAGTTCTTCTCTTTCGGGCTGTTTCCCTTCTCCTTTTTCCTCCTCCTCTTCTGGCGTCACTCCCGCCGTCTCCGGGGTGAGACGCCCGGCGCTCCCTTCCTTTTTCTGAACGGGCGGCAGGCGGTTCAGAAAAAGCCATTTCCGGAGCAGATGGGCCGATTTGCGGTAATCCCCTTCTCTCCGTGCGAGACGCGCCTTCAGATACAGACGGACGGGGGAATCTTCCGCAGTTTTTCGGAGCATTTCTCTGCAAAGTTCGAAGTCCCCGTTCTGAAATGCCCGGACGGCGAGAAAGTCGGCGCAGACAAACGGACGACTTCCGAGTTTTTCCTTTTCTTCCCGTCCCTTCCGGATCAGTTCCGGATAAAACAGAATGGCGACTTCCGCCGTCAGCGGATCCCTGAGAAAGATTTCCGGATCATATCTGCGCATCATGCTTCCGAGTTCGTCCCAGAGTTCCTTGGAACGATCGTTCCCGCAGCCTGCCGCAAGGACCAGATAACGCAGGCGCTCCACCGGATCCGATGCGTAGAAATAATTGCTGCGGAAACTCCGGCCTGCCAGATTCTCCGGATCCGGGATGCCTCCGTTGACGGCCTTCCGGAGCTTCTGATACCATTCATAGGCTTCGGCCGGGTTTTCCTTCGCATGCAGATTTCCCAGCAGATAAAGCGTTCTGGCTGTGCAGAGACGCCGTTCGGATTCCGGGAGAGAGAGCAGATGCTTCCAGTCCTCCGGGAAACGGTTTTCCGGGTCCCGCCGAAGCGCTTCCCAGCCGGACTGGAAAAGCCGGAATTCCGTTCTGTTTTCCTCCGGTCCTGGCCCGGGATCCATCTGCTGCGGCCCGGAATCCGGACTTTTCAGCATGATGCAGTCGGGAAAATAATGCCGGGCAAGTTTGCCCAGAAGAAAGCGGAGATTCAAATCCGGGGAAAACGCGGCCTCCCCCTGATGATGAGCCAGAAAGCTGGGAGGAAAAGCTTCGCTGCAGGCGGAAAGCCGGGGGTTCTCCGCTCCGGACAAAAGCCCGGCGGTCACGGCCGTGATCAAAGTGAATTTCAATCGGAAGGGGATGGAATCCATTGGTGTATTTCTCCTGTTTTCAGTGTTTCTCCCGGTTTGGGGATGATTCCGCGGATGCTTTCCGGGACGCATCCGGGAACAGTGGGGGAAACGGGATGTATGCCGTGGAAGAAAAACGCTTCTCCCTTCCCGCCTCCCAGAATCTGTGTATATTCCTCTTCTCCCGGAATCCCGTGATTGGTCCAGAAAATATCGGTTCTGGATCCGCTTGTCCGGAAGGTGGTTTCGATCTCTCTCAGGGGAGGGGAGCCTCCGTCCAGACGCCGCAGGTTCTCCAGTTCCAGACAGAGCCGATCGCCCGGCATCGGCAGACGGAACCAGACGACGCGAATGTCCGGATGCCGTTTCCGGAAACGCAGAAGCTCCTCCCAGTCCGGAACGGCAAAGCGGATGATTTCCCCTTTTCCCCGGGGCGGGCGGTTTTCCGCGCTGAGCCTCAGAAAGCGGCCTGTCCTCTCCGAATAATGCAGCCGATAAGCGTAGCACGGGAGCGCCATCCGGAATGTCTTTCCCAGGTCAAGAGCCTGTCTGAGCGCCTTTTCCGCCGCCGCGGAGTCGAACAGACGGTATTCTGAAGGAAGATCCGGGGGCCTTTCCAGCGCGTGCAGCTGCAAGACATAGAAGGAAATCAGGGGAAACAGCTCCTCAAGTTCCTCTCTGTGACGCAGATGGCAGGGAAGAAGCGTGACGGAGAATCCCTTGTCCGGAACCCGTGCCCGCAGCCGTTTCAGAAACTCCGCATAGTCCCGGAGACGCGATTCGGGAACATCGCAGTCGATCTGGATCTCGGGGGACTGTTCTCCCCTGAGAATCTCTGCAAATCTTTCCGTGAAAGTCTTCTGAGAATGAAACGATTCCTCCCGGGACCCGCCATTGTCTCTGCTGTTTCCGCCGTCTCTGGCGTCTCCGCCGCCGCCATTTCCGGAATTTTCCCCGGCTCCTTTTTCCGGGAACTCTTCCCTCCAGACTTCCGCATCCAGCCGGAACACGGGAATGCTCCTTACGGAGGCGGGAGCACGTAGAAGACGTCCTCCCTCATTTTTGCGGAATTCTCCGCGCAGAGCGTAGATCTGCCAGTCCGCCGCGCAGGAGGTCAGGACCTCATCCGTTCCGGCGTTCCGTTCCCTGTGCCAGAAATAGACCGCGCTTTTTTCCGCTCCGGAGAGAGGGTGCACTGGGAAAAGAACAACGGCCGCTCCGGAAAAACATGCGGCAAGGCACATGAGGAATTTCCGTTGCTTCCGACAGAAGAAACGGAATGCGGCGGACGGTGCCGCCGATTCGGACCGTTTCCCGCATTCGAATTCTGCAGACATCTTCTCTTCATTTCCCTTTTTCGCGGACTACTGTTTCCTCCCTTCGGCGGAGCTTCGGCGGAATGAAATTCTTCTCCGTTCTTTCCTGACGGAATATCAGCACGGAAGAGGAAAAGCCGTCTTTTCTTCCTGCTTCATTCGCCATCCTGTCCTTTCATTTCATCCGCTGTTCCATGGATGGCCGTCTTGAGGGGAGGGATGAATATAGGAGCGTTTTATGAAAATGCAAGGATGGGATTTTGTCCGTCCGTTTTAAAAATCCGTCACCGGAATGGTTCACCGGAATCCTGCTCAGAAAATCCGTCTCAGATTAGGGGAAGAGGAGGTTCCGCGAATTCGGGAGAATCCGTTTTTCCCCTTATTCAGATGGGGCGTCCTGTCGGGGAAAAACACGGGAACGGCTTGTAAAGGCTGCCGCCTGAGTTTATCTTAGAAAAAACGCCTTAGGATCCTTAGGTTATGGAAGAAGGCGGATGCGTACTGACATCATAAACAAAAAACGTATTCTTCGGACTTGTTTTTTTCTTTTCTGCTTTACTTCGCCCCCCGTTTTCTTTCTCAGATCCGAGAAGAGTCGACAAGTCGGCGGAGTGAAGAAAGCGACACAGCTATTGAGAAGAAACCGGAAGAAAAAAATATCTGGCAGGAGGAAACAGAATGTCATACTCTGTTGACGAACATATGGATTCCCGTCCTGATGGCAGCCGTGATTCCGCGGGTGCTCCCGCGCCTTTCGGAGCGCTTCCGAACAGGCGGCAGCTTGCGTGGCAGGAAATGGGTATGTACGCCTTCATCCATTTCGGGGTCAATACGTTCACCGGGCGCGAGTGGGGCGACGGAAGCGAAGCGGAGGAACTTTTTCACCCCACGGCCCTGGATTGTGAACAGTGGTGCCGGATTCTCCGCGATGCCGGATTCAAGGGGGTTGTTCTGACGGCGAAGCATCATGACGGTTTCTGTCTCTGGCCCAGCCGTTTTACGACTCATTCGGTCCAGTCTTCCAAATGGCGCGGCGGCTGTGGTGATGTGGTCGGCGATCTGGCAGCGGCCGCGAGGAAATACGGGTTGAAGCTTGGGGTGTATCTCTCCCTCTGGGACCGCCATGAAAAGACCTACGGGCAGGGAGGTCCGTACAATGAATTCTACCTGGCCCAGCTTAGGGAACTGCTCGGCGCCTTCGGCGGAGAAAACGGCAGGGACATTTTCATCGTGTGGTTTGACGGCGCCTGCGGAGAAGGAAACGCCAGCAATATGACTTTCCCGGCATTGCGGAGCTGATCCATGAACTGGCCCCGGAAGCCGTCATACTCGGGCATCTGGGGGAATACCGCGACATCCGCTGGTGCGGCAACGAAAAAGGCTTTGCCGGATCTCCGAACTGGGCAACATTGAACGATTACAGCAAGGGGCCCGGAGGCGGCCTTCTGAACGGACACGTCAACGGAATTCACTGGTGGCCTTCGGAAGTGGACGTTTCCATTCGCCCCGGCTGGTTTTATCACCCGGAGGAGGATCCCCTGGTGCATTCGCTGGAACACCTCCTGGAGATTTTCTACCACTCTGTGGGACGCGGATCCTGCCTGAATCTGAATATCCCTCCCGACCGCCGCGGACTGATTGCCGATCCCGACGCCGAACGGCTCCATGAATTCCATCTGGTGCTGAAACGGACATTTGAACACAATCTGGCAGCGGGGGCGGAAGTTACGACCTCCAGCGAACGCGCTCCGGACTTCCGCGGAGAACGGATGACGGATGGAAATCCGGAAACGTTCTGGGCGGTGGAGGATGGTGTTACCGAATGTGAAGCCGTTCTCGAATTCGGGGAAATCCGTCGTCTGAATGTGGTGTCTCTGAAGGAATATACGCAGCTCGGGCAGCGCGTGGCGGCATTTACCGTCGATTTCAGAAACTCTTCCGGAGAATGGGAGAAGCTGCTGGAGGACAGCACGATTTCCTTCCGGAAAATTCTCCGCACGAAAACGGTCGAGACCGCCGCCCTCCGGCTCCGGATCACCCATGCTCTCGCCTGTCCCTGCATCCGAGAATTCTCCGCATACTATCAGCCTCCGATCCTGAGCGCGCCTTCCATCTCACGCGATCCGGACGGAACGATCCGCATCAGCGCTCCGAATGATGAGGTTTCCATTCACTATACGCTGGACGGTACTCGGCCCACAGTTTCCTCCCCTCTGTACACCGGGCCCTTCCAGATCCGGGATTCCGGTTTTCTCCGGGCCGTTTCTGTGCTACGGCCCGGTTGCGGGGCAAACGCCTTTCCTGAAATCCGGAGCAACCCGGAAGCCAGTCTCCGTTTCGGCAGAGTCCTGGAACACTGCCGCGTCCTGGGGGCGGACAGTGAGTTGGATGAGGCTCATTCCCGTGATCATGCCGTTTCCGCCGACGACCGGATCTGGATGACGGCGCAATCCGGATCGTATCCTCACTGGATTTCCATTGACATCGGCGAAACACAGCTTGTCCGCGGCATCCTTTTCACCCCTTCCGTCTTCCGCGGGACCTGTCTGGGGCCGATTCGCCGTTACCGGATTCTTGCGGGCGATTCCACGGACCTGATCCGGACTCCTGTGGCGGAGGGAATCTTCGACAACATGCAGAACAATCCCGTTCCGCAGGCCATTGTATTCTCCAGCCCGCTTTCCGCCCGTTACTTCCGTTTCGAGGCTTTGGAATCGGCGGACGGCGGATGCCAAGCCTCCGCGGCACGGATTGAAATTCTCTGATCTTTTCTCTTTGTCCCGCCGTTTGCGGAAGAAAATGGACGGACGGGCATATGGCGCCGTGGAGAAAAAAGTGGTTTGTTGTGGATAAAGGTGGATAAAGGAAAACGGGATCTCAGCGCCTGTGCTTAGTGCCGCTTCTCCGGAACGTGAGACGCGGGGGATGTGAGATTACATGAGAGGATGTGACGACAATATGGAACTGTGAACACTCGGAAGAAAGGTATGATTGGCGGAGAGAAGGAGATTCGAACTCCTGGTCCGGAAAAACCGGACAACGGTTTTCGAGACCGCCGCCTTCGACCGCTCAGCCATCTCTCCGTTCCAATGATGATGGAAGACATAATATGCCTCCTGTAAAACATTTTTTCAAGTCATCCGCCGGGAAAATCCTCTGAATCTGTCCTGAAAAAAACTGTTTGATAAAACGATCCGCAGGACTATATTACATTCCCTGAGCCGCACTTCCTCCCTGCAGCGGAGAATTTGCGGAAGTTTGCAGGAATCTGAAAAAGTTTTGTGCAGGAAAATTTTTCCGGAGGGACTCCCTCTCCTTTAGGCTCCTCTTCCGCCGTCACTCCGTCTCCGTTCGGAGGACGGGTGAGAACCGGGACATTTTGTGCGCGCGGCGCCTTCTCTTCCTCCCCGTGCGCATGACGGACCCCGGATCTCGGGAAAAGGATGCTTCTTTGAAAGTGAAAAATCTTGCGGATGGTGACGGGGGAAGGGAAAGGACTGTTTTTTTCCGATGCCGAAGAAAATTATCTTGATTGCTCTGCTGTGCGCGTGCGCACTGATCGCGGGAATGCTTTATTTCGCCAAACGCGGAGAAGCCCGGGAGCAGAATCATCAGCTTGTGATGTACGGGAATGTGGACATCCGTCAGGCATCGCTCGGCTTCCGTGTGTCCGGGCGCATCCGGAAGCTGTATGTGGATGAGGGCGATTCGGTCAAAACGGGTCAGCTTCTGGGGGAGCTGGATCCGGCCGTCTTTGAAGCCGCGTGCGCGCTTGCGAAAGGGGAACTGGCTCAGGCTCAAGCAAGATACGACAAACTGAAGAACGGATACCGCGCGGAGGAGATCGCCCAGGCGAAGGCTCTGGTGGAGGAAACCACCGCGCTGCTGAAAGACGCCGCTTCGGATCATGAGAGAAATTCGGATCTGATTGCGAAAAATATTGTTTCGACAAAGGATTTTGATGCGTCCCTGTCCAAACGCGATCAGGCCAGGGCGCGTCTGGACCTGACCCTTGCGCGTTATGAACAGATGAAAAACGGGTACCGTGTGGAGGAAATTGAAGAGGCCAGAGCCGCGGTCGAGTCGGCGCGCGCGCTTCTGGACGCACGGGAAATCGATCTCAAGGATGCGCATCTGTATGCGCCTTCGGAAGGAATCGTGCAGACCCGGGTGCTGGAAGAGGGGGTGATCGCGGGGGCGGGGAATACGGTCTTCACGCTGACGCTGAATGATCCCGTCTGGGTGAGAGCCTATGTTTCGGAGAAGGAACTCGGGCTGATTCATCCCGGCATGGAGGTGGAACTGTATACCGACTCCAGGAAGGGCGTTGCCGCGAAGGGGAAAATCGGATTTATTTCTCCCGTTGCCGAGTTTACTCCGAAGACGGTTGAGACAGCCACGCTCAGGACGGATCTGGTCTACCGCCTGAGAGTCGTTGTGGAGAATCCGGACGGTTCCCTGCGCCAGGGGATGCCGGTCACGCTCAAAATCAAACTGGACCGCTGACTATGACGATGTCCGACATTGTCGAAATCACCGGTCTGACAAAGACCTTCAACGGTCAGACGGCTCTGGACAATCTGAGCCTTTCCCTTCCGCAGGGGAAAATCACCGGCCTGGTCGGACCCGACGGAGCCGGGAAAACCACCCTGATCCGCGTCATCACGGGATTGATGAAACCGGATTCCGGTTCGGTCCGCGTTGCCGGATGGAATGTCTTCTCCGGGGAGAAGTCGAACCTCGTCGGCCGGATCGGATATATGCCGCAGAAATTCGGTCTTTATGAAGACCTCAGTGTCCTGGAGAATCTCCGCCTTTACGCCCGGCTTCACGACCTTTCCGCGGAAGAGGAGGCAGGCGCCTTTGAAAAAATGCTCGAATTCACCGATCTCAAACGCTTTACCGGCCGTCTTGCGGGAAGACTCTCCGGCGGAATGAAGCAGAAGCTGGGACTGGCATGCGCACTGCTGGGGCATCCGGGACTTCTGCTGCTGGATGAACCCGGAGTCGGAGTCGATCCCGTTTCGCGCAGAGAGCTCTGGGCGATGGTGAAGAGTCTGATGGACGGCAGAATGAGCATCCTGTGGTCCACTTCCTATCTCGACGAAGCGGAACGGTGTGACAAGGTTATTCTGCTGAACGAGGGGAAAATCCTTTTTTCGGGCGTCCCGGCGGATCTGACTTCCCGCCTCGAAGGGCGCGTGATGCTGTTTCAGCCGAAGAGTGGAGACAAGAGAAGAGCGCTGGGGGGATTCCTCCGCCGGAATGACGTCGCGGATGCAGTGATCCAGGGCGCTTCCATCCGCCTTGTCTTCCGCTGTCCGGGGAATCCCGGAACGGAGGAAACAGATGAAACTTCGGAACTTCCGGAAATGGAGAAACTTGCAGGAATAGCGGCTCAGCCTGTGGAAACGGTCCGTTCCTCAGAGCTTTCCGGAGTCCGTCCCTTTTCCACGGAGGAGAAGGAGGCTGAAGACGGAGTGTTTCTTCCCGTCCGGCCCCGTTTTGAGGATGCGTTCATGGATCTCCTTGGTGGAAGTCCTCCTCCCGATTCCGCGCTCGCGGGATTTTTCCCAGACTGCGGCAGAGGATCCGAAATCGTGGTCCGTGCAGATTCCCTGACGAAACGATACGGTTCCTTCACCGCCGCCGACAGGATTTCCTTCCGGATCCGCCGCGGAGAGATCTTCGGTCTGCTCGGCCCGAACGGGGCGGGGAAGTCCACCACCTTCAAAATGCTCTGCGGACTGATCAGGGCAAGTTCCGGATCGGCTTCGATTGAAGGATTCGATCTGATGAAATCCGCGTCGCTCGCCCGCAGCCGCATCGGCTATATGGCGCAGAAGTTTTCTCTTTACGAAGGATTGAGCCTGAAGCAGAATCTGGATTTCTTTGCCGGAATTTACGGACTCTCAGGAAAACGGGCGGCGGAAAGAATCGGACGCATGACGGAAATCTTCGGTTTCAAGGAGTATCTGAATGAAAACGCCGGAGATCTGCCGCTGGGATTCAAACAGCGCCTTTCACTCGCGTGCGCCGTAATGCACAATCCTTCGGTGCTGTTCCTGGATGAACCGACTTCCGGAGTTTCACCTGTCACGCGGAGGGAATTCTGGATCCATATCAACAGCCTGGTGGAGAAGGGGGTCACAGTCATGATTACGACGCATTTCATGGAGGAGGCTGAATACTGCGACCGGATCAGCCTGATCTACCGCGGGGAGGCCATTGCGGAAGGAACTCCGGATGAACTGAAGTCGAGAGTACGCGATGAATTCGTCCGTCCGGACCCGACGATGGAGGACGCGTTTATCGAACTCGTGTCTGGCGGCTCTTCCGCATCTTGCGGCTCTTCCGCATCTTGCGGCTTGTCTTTCTCTTGCTCCCCGTCCTTGCCCGGAAAGAAAGGAGCGGAATGAAAAAAATGAGTTTCCCCAGACTCAAAGCTTTGATGGCGAAGGAAACATGTCAGATTTTCCGGGATCCCGGAAGCATTCTGGTGGCCTTTGTCCTGCCCGTGATCCTGATCATCATCTATGCCTATGCGGTTTCTCTTGACATGAACTGTCTGAGAATCGGGCTTGTGATTCAGGATGAAGGCAGTGCCGTGCGCGCTCTGGCGGGCGCCTTTGTCAGCGATCCTTTTCTGGAGGTGAAGGTCGATACGCGCAGGGAAGCGTTTGAAAAAGAGCTGATGAGCACGGAACTCCGCGGGATTGTCGTCATTCCCCCCGACTTCTCCCGGAAACTGGAGCAGGGGATTTCCATCCCCCCGCTGCAGGTCATTGCTGACGGAAGCGAACCCAATACGGCAAAATATGTGTCGAACTACGCTTTCGGCGTATACCGGAACTTTCTGGAGCAGAATTCCATGCTGCGCGGGACGGGGAAGCGTCAGGATGTCTCTGTCGAAAGCCGGGTCTGGTACAATCCCCAGCTGGAGAGCAGGGATTTCCTTCTCCCGGGAGCCCTCGCCCTCATCATGACCGTCACCGGAACTCTTCTGACTGCGCTGGTCATTTCCAGAGAATGGGAACGCGGAACCATGGAGGCGCTTCTCACCACTTCCGTGACCCGCGCCGAACTGCTGCTCGGGAAACTCATCCCGTATTTCATTCTGGGAATGCTTTCGATGATCATGTCCGCGGCGGGAATCATTTTGGTTTTCGGCGTGCCGTTCCACGGGTCGCTGCTGCTGCTTTTCAGTGTGGGAGCGGTCTTCATGCTGACGGCTCTGGGGCTGGGACTGCTGATTTCGACCGTTGCGCGCAATCAGTTCGTTGCCTGTCAGCTGGCACTTCTCCTCGCCTTCATGCCCACACTCATGCTTTCCGGTTTCATTTTTGAAATCAACTCCATGCCGGGTGCAATTCAGATCCTGACGAAGATCATTCCGGCAAAATACTTCATCTCCTGTCTGCACAGCCTTTTCCTTGTGGGAAATGTCCGGGAGATCCTGATCCCGAACGTGATCTTCATGGCCCTTGTGAGCGTGCTGCTCATTCTCCTGACTTTCTGGAGAACCCGCCGGAATCTGGAGTGAGAAATGAAAGACGGCTTCCCCCCCCGGAAACAGCCTTTTTCCCCATTCCCCGCCCCCCCCTCCCGCGTAAACCGGGAAGGAATGCCTGAGAAGATATATGGAATGCCTGAAGAAAAAGAGAGAAATGAAGAACATGAAAGAAAATATAAGGATGAAAACGGGATCCGTCCCTGAATCCTTGAATCATTCTGAATCATCAGGAAGAAGTTAAGACGTGAAGGACCCGGGAAACATCACTTTCCCCGAGTCATTGGAAGGAGTATTTGGAGTCAATGGTGTTTCTTCGGATTAAGACACTTGTCATCAAGGAAATGCAGACCATCCTGCGGGATGTGAAGACGCGGATCATTATTATTGTCCCGCCTCTGCTTCAGCTCTTCATTTTTTCTTTTGCCTCGACCATGGAGATCCGGAATATTTCCCTGGGGATTCTCAACCGGGACACCGGACCCGAGGCTTCGCGCCTGACGGAATCCTTCCGGAATTCCCCATATTTCACAAGTCTTACCTTCCTGGAAACCGAAGCGCAGGCGGAAACATTCATGGATACTCAGCAGGGAGTGGGGGTGCTGCACTTCCCGCCGGATTTCTCCCAGCGCCTGCAGAACGGGGAGAAGAGTTCCGTTTTGCTTACTCTGGACGGACGCAAAAGCAACGTTGCCCAGATCGTCAGCGGCTATGTGACGGAAATCATTGCTTCGCGCGTTCTCTTCCGCAATGCGATTACCGGCGGCGCCACCGCTTCTTCTTCTTCTTCTTCTTCCTCCTCTTCCGACTCCCTGCAGAAGGAATTCCTGGACTACCAGCCTTTCGTCATCACGCGGAACTGGTACAATCCGAATCTGGAATATATGTGGTTCACTCTCCCGTGCCTGATCGGGATTCTCTGCATGGTGATGGGTATCACCATCCCGGCGCTTTCCGTTGCCAGGGAACGGGAGTTCGGCACCTTCGACCAGCTGCTGGTTTCCCCTCTGAGTACCACCGAAATCCTGATCGGGAAAACCGTCCCTTCGCTCCTGATCGGACTCGTTCAGGCAACGGGAATGTTTCTTGCCACAGTGCTCTGCTTCCGGATTCCCTTCATCGGTTCGCTCCTGATGCTGTATCTGAGCATTGCGGTATTCATCTGTTCGGTGACCGGAGTGGGCCTGTTCATTTCCTCTCTGAGCAAGACGCAGCAGCAGGCGATACTCGGGGTTTTTGTCTTCACCGTTCCTGCCGTGATGATTTCCGGATACGCTACTCCCGTCGAAAACATGCCGGAATGGCTCCAGTGGATTTCCCTGGCGGATCCGCTCCGGTATTTCCTCGTTCTGATCAAGGGGATTTTCCTGAAGAACATGACCTGGAACGTCGCCTTTGAAAATCTTCTTCCCCTTGCGGGGCTGACAGTGGTTTTTCTGCTCTTCGCCGGATGGTTTTTCAAACGGAAACTGGATTGACGAGACGGGCAGCTTTTCTCCGACATCTCTTTTTTCCCCCCGCTTTCTGTTTCAGTTCCAGGAAACGGATTCAGGAAACGGAGAAGATAAAGAGCATTGCGCGGAAGATTCCGATGGTCAGGACCACCGAGGCCGGAATGGTGATCAGCCACCCGAGAATGATTTTGGAGAGCACCGCCAGATGCACATTCCGCGCTCCCTTGGAAAGACCCGCTCCGGTGATGGCGCCTGTCGCGGCATGGGTTGTACTGATCGGGAGGCCGAGAGCGGACGCCCCCACCACAGTCGTCGCGACGGAGAAATCGACGCAGAATCCGCTGGCGTTGCTGATGGTTGTGATTTTTTCCCCCAGCGTTTTCATGACTCTGTGCCCGAGGACGGAGATTCCCGCTGCCATGGCCAGTCCCCCGAGAATCAGGATCCAGAGCGGCATGGCGGTATCGAAGGATTCCGGAATCCCGTTCGCCTCCACCACCATGCAGATGGCGAGAACCGGGCTGATGCTGTTGGCGACGTCATTGGACCCGATGGCGAAGGCGACATAGCAGGAACTGCCGATCTGAAGGTTTTTGAAGGCGTTCTGCACCCCGTGCGGCGTATCGTCGCAGGCTTTGAGCCATCGGTGGATGAAGGCGCGGCACTGGAAATAGATGGGGACCAGAAGCAGAAGACAGATGGACAGGACATGCCAGCGCTTCAGATAGAAGATGGCCGGAGCGTAACCGGAGAATTCGCTGGAAAGGTTTTTTGCGGTCATGGACATTTTCCGGGCGGTTCTTTCGATGTCGTCGGCCATCAGGCTGAGCTTTTCGCTGTTGACGGGGGTTTCCTCTTCCTGAAGCGCGCGGTCCATTTTATCCATGAGGATCTGGATGTGCTGGGTGCCGTAGGCGATTCTGTCGGCCCGGTCGGTCTGGCGGTCGCGGCGTTCGACGGCGGATTTGGAGGCAAAGAGCTTGTCCGCGTCGATCCCGATGCTGTTCTTGAGCGATGTCAGGGTAAAGAGGGCGTAAATTCCCCCCACGATCGTCACCGCCACCACAATCGGCAGCCAGAAGCGAACCCTTTTGATCGTTCCCGGTCCCGAACCGATGACGAAGCCTTCGATGAAACGGCTCAGCGAGAGGGAGAGAACCGCCGCTATCAGAGGCGAAAGCACCCATGCCAGCGCAATCATTCCCAGAACATCCCACTGCACGGTCTCCCAGCCCGCGATGAAGATGCTGATGCCCGTGAGACTGCCCACGATTGCATGCGAGGAACTCACCGGAAGGGATGTCAGAGTCGAAATGAACACGAAGACTCCTGACGCCATCAGCACGCTGATCATGGCGATGATGTACTCCTGCGGATTGTTGAACGTTGTCGGCGGGATCAGTCCGGAAACCAGTTTGACCGCCACGTTCCCACCGAGAATGAGGGCTCCCGCAAAGGTCACGAGACTGCCGATGAAGATTGCCGTCCGCATTTTCAGAGCCTTGGACCCGACGACCGGAGCGAAGGCGTTGGCTATGTCGTTTCCCCCGTTGTTGAACGCCATGAACGAGGCCGCCAGGGCTGCAAGGACGATATAAATAATGCCGTGTTCCATGATTTTCTTCCGTTTTTATCACTGGTGAAACTGAGTCCGGCGCGCCGCTCCCTCTCCGTTTCCGCGCTCCGCAGATCCGGCTGCGGAGGAGGTTTTTGCACCGAAACGTTTTTTCCATTCCTTCAGGATGGCGGGTTTGTGCTGCGCAGTCCACTCAATGTCGTTTTCGGGGAGGGTGAGACGTCTTCCCCAGGCGGAATCTCCGATTTCCCTGTCAATTTCCCTGTCCGAGACGGCCGGATAGGATCTGGAATACATCTTCATCATGGTTCCGGAGAAGGTCCAGTCCATGAATTTCCTGACGGCGTCCTCCTTTTCCTTTCGGTCTTCTTTCTTTTTGACGATGGCATTGGCCTCAATGCCCCATGCCGGCCCGTCGACGGGCGCGTGGACGCTGATGGGCGCTCCTTTCTTCTGTTCGGCGAGACAGCGGTTCAGAATCGAAATCCCCACCATGCATCCGCTCCTTCCCGCCAGACGCGGCGGAATGGTGGAACTCGGTACATATTTCCGGACATTCTTATCGAGTTCCTCCAGATATTTCCATCCTTTTTCCTCCCCCATGCTCCGCAGAATGTGCGAGACGAAACTGAGTCCCTTGGCACTCGTTTCCGGATCCACCGCGATAATATTGTTCCGGAACGCCGGGTCCAGCAGGTCCTCATGGCTCCGGGGAGAGCGGAATCCTTCCTTGTACTGCTCATAATTGCTGACGGCGAAGGCGGATGCGTATGCTCTCATGCCGGTCCAGGAGGGCACTTCCCGCCCGGAATCGTAAAAGCGGGGATTGAGGTGCTCCAGTCTCCGGCAGGCGTAGGGAGTCAGAAGCCCCTGGTCCCGGGCCTGGGACAGTGTGACGGCCGAAACGCCCCAGAGCAGGTCCGGCCTGTCCTTTTCCGGTCTTCTGAGCGCATCGAGGATCTCGTTCTCCCTCAGGAATTCGATTTCCGGCTTGATGTCTGGATGGTGCCGTTTGAAGTCGGTCAGGTACAGAAACACTTCGCTTTTATTCAGAGTGGTGGCAACTTTGATTTTTTCCCCCTGGTCACCCGCTGTCCCTCCGCAGGCGGAAAGCAGGGAGGAAAGAGAAAAAAGAACGAAAAGAAGAAGGGCGGCAAAAGAGAAAAAACGGATCCGTGGGACTTGTCTGTTGTTCATAAGCCGAGGGTCTCTGTTTATTGAAACTGTCGCGGACCATACTATAGCACGGGGGATCTTTCTTTAAAACCCCGCCTCAGAAAAAAATCTTTTTTTTCTCTCTCTTCCGCCCGGATGGAGGCGGATCACCGGGAAAATATGACAAAAAATGATGGATGGTGTAAGATTTTCCTGGTTTGTTGTGGTATATTAAAAAAACGGAAGATGGACCGGAAACGCTTGTGGACGGGTTTTCTGCTTTTTTTTGTCTTTTCCCTCCGCGTGATGTCAGAGGGAAAATAAGGAAAAAGAACGAAGGTGGCGTAAATGCGTGAAGAACAGCAGCAGAAAAACACTCTGGATTCGTTGACCGAGCTTTTCGTGAGACGGAATCCCATGCGCTGCGCCTGCGTCACAATGACCGGGAGACAGAAACTCTGTTACGCCGCCGGTTTCCTCCTTCTTCTCTTCCTTCTGAAATTCCGCTGGGACTGTTTTGTGTTTCTTGTGAGCCTGTTTCTGATGCTCTGCTACGGCGCAGCCGCACTGCTGCGGATGGGAGCGGCGCTGTTTTCCCTGGCGGGAAGCGGAGAGGTCCGTTTTGCGCGGGAGGAAACCAGGCGGACTCCCGATGAAGACCTGCCCGTCTATACCCTTCTTCTCCCGCTCTACCGGGAATCCGCCGTGGCGGAAAAAATTCTGGCGCGGATCGGAAGACTGGATTATCCGAAGGAAAAACTGGATGTGAAACTGCTCCTGGAAGCGGATGATTCCGAAACGCGCGCCGCACTTCAGAGACGTCCTCTGCCCGTCTGGTGCGAAATCGTGAATGTCCCGGACGGGCGTCCGCGGACCAAACCGCGCGCCTGCAATTACGGGCTCGCAGCTGCACGGGGGAAATACTGCGTCATTTATGATGCGGAGGACGCTCCTGAACCGGATCAGCTCCGGAAAGCCGTCCTTGCTTTTGAGAAGGAGGATTCGGACGGCAGACTTCTCTGCGTCCAGGCGAAACTCAATTATTACAATGCGCGCCAGAACTGGCTGACGAAGTTTTTCACCGTGGAATACAGCACGTATTTTGATCTGACTCTGGGCGGTCTTCAGCGATTCCGTCTTCCCATGCCGCTCGGCGGCACGTCCAATCACTTCAAGACGCGCGAACTTCGGGAAATCGGGGGATGGGATCCCTTCAACGTCACGGAAGACTGCGACCTGGGAATCCGGATTTACGAGGACGGCTACCGGACCGTGCTGCTCGATTCCACCACCTGGGAGGAGGCCAATTCCCGCCTCTGGAACTGGATGCGCCAGCGTTCCCGCTGGGTGAAGGGGTTCATTCAGACGCATCTTGTCCATTTCAGGCATCCGCTGGAGACGATCCGGAGACTGAGCCTGCGCGGAGCTGCGGGGTGTTACATTCTTGTGGGCGGGTCCGTGCTGATGATGCTGCTGAATCTGGTGTACTGGCCGCTGATTTTGCTGTACGGGGTTCTTCTGATTCACGGGATGGCTTCCGGGGAATCGCTGATGTCTTTGATGACGGGGCCGCATACGGGGGAGGAACTGTATCGGGGGATTCAGATCGGGAATTTTTCCATCCGTGCGTGGCCGCTGATTTATGCGGGGGAGGGGGAGAATGTGTTTCAGTCGCTGATGTCGCAGGTGTTTTTCTGCGGGAGCGTGCTGTTGTTTCTGTCCAATCTGTTTCTTGTGCTGGTGCATCTGGCTGCGTGTCTGCGGAGGAGATTTTATTTTCTGATACCGTGGGCGCTGCTGATGCCGTTTTACTGGGTTCTGATTTCCATCGGCGCGTGGAAGGGAGCCTGGCAGTTTGTCACGAATCCCTTCTACTGGGAAAAGACGATTCATGGACTGGATCACGGAACAAAATGGAATGCAATGGGATATACAGGAATAGAACATCATGGAGTCGAACATGCGGAACCTTGAATCCGGAGGAAAAAGCCGACCGTTTACATTGATTGAACTGCTTGTGGTGATTGCGATCATTGCACTGCTGGCGGGCATGCTCCTCCCGGCTCTGAGCGCGGCGAGGGAGAAGGCGCGCCAGACCAGCTGTCTCAACAATCTCAAGCAGCTCTCCATCGGGATACGGACGTACCAGATGGATTACAAGGACAGTTTCCCCTCATGGCTTTCGCGTCTGGAACCTGCCTATATCAAGGACGGCAAGCTCTTCGCCTGTCCCTCCGATCCCAAGAAAAATGCCAACGACGACGGAAACTACAGCGACAGCACTTGGAAACGCTCCTCCAACCGTCCCCCGGGATCCGACAGCTATGACACCATCGACGCCACCTTCGATTCCCCCGACAACAGTAAAGTCTGCCCCGCCTACGAACCCCCGAACGAAGATGTCCCCTGGGTCAGCTACATCTATGAATTCTGCGGCGGACTCTGGGCCTGGAGCGAAGGCGATTCCTACAATGAAGCGGGAGACAAGGTCCCACTGGGGGACGGTTCTTTTCAGAATGTCAAACTCAACGTTCTTCTCGCCCGTCCGGACTGGGCCAGCAAGCTCCCGATGATCCGCTGCTTCTGGCATGTCCGCAGCGAAAGTGTCCTGGAACCGGTGATGAATGTCTCCAGTCTGGGCAATGTGTTTTACAGCAAATCGGACTGGCAGCAGGGCACCTGGTCGCCCTGAGCCTGAGCCGGGAAACTTTTTATATCAGAGTTGTGTCAAAGTAGATCAAAAGTTTTTTGTTTTTTTGAGATCAAAAGAAGTTATCCTCCTCCATTGCTTCCCTTGTCTCCCGTCCCGTTCCTTTCCTTCTCCGGAACGCAGTCGGAAAGATCCCGGGAAGAGGGAAAAAAAGAGAGCGGTGACGTGGGAGAAGAGGCAAGGCTCCTTCGGATGACGATGAAATCAGACAAAATTTTTTCATATACTCTCTTATTCTTATGCGCCCTGTTTTTCCCGGCATTTTCCCGGGGAGCGGAGGAGTATGAATGGATTTTCCGCGACGCCGTGGGAAAGGAATCCGTGCTTGTTTCCATGCCGCAGTCCGGGGCGGAAGGGGAGGAAGCCGGAAATGAGAAGAACACTTCATCCGCGGAAGCTGCCGCTGAGGGAACTCCTTCCGGGAATGCTTCTCCGTCGGAGGAGAATTTGTCCGTTGCCTTCCGGATGCCGGGGAACGTTCTGCTTTTCCGCCGTGCCGGACGTCTTTCCTTCCGGCATGAGAAAGAGCTTTTTGATTCTTCGCGCTTTTTTATGCGTGTCCGAGTCTCGGGACCTCTGAAGAAACCACTGAAAGCCTGGATTTTCGCGAAGGACAAGGACGGCAACTGGTATCAGACGGAAAAGGAATACACGCTTGTTCCCGGCGAATGGCAGACTCTGGAGGCTGTGACGGATCAGGCAGGGCGTCATTTTCTCCCCGTCGGGCACAATGGCGCCTGGAATGGATCCATTGCTTCCGGGGCCTATGAGATCGGACTTTCCCTTTACGGAGAGGAAACGGAGTCCGGTCTGACCCTGGAATGTTCCGCGGCCGGATTTTCCGGGAAGAGGAAGCGTCCTCCGCTTCGGATAGTCCGCTGGGATCTTCCGGAAAAAATTGAGAAGAACCGGACCTTTGAATCGCGTTTCCAACTGAGCCGGGAGTATTTCAATCCCTTTGATCCGGATGAGATAGAGGTGAATTATGAGATTGCGCTTCCGGGGAACACTCTTTCTGTCACGGCACCGTTTCATGAAATTTTCCGTCTTCCGGAAGAGTATTTCAATCCTTTCCTTTTTCGGTGGAAGGAGATAGCAGCTTCTCTCAAGCTGACGCCCTCCTCCTCTTCTTCTTCAGCGCTTTTCAATCTGCGCTATCCCGCGTATTACGGGCAGGATTTTGAAAGGTACCGGCATTTCACTCGGGAAAGCGTGTTTCCTTCCGGCGCGCCGTACTGGGCGTTCCGGATGATTCCGCATCAGAGCGGTCCGCTCCGTTTGCGTCTGCATGTGCTGGACCGGAGCGGGGAGGAAGCGGAGGAACTTTTTTCCGCATGGCAGGAAGTCCATGTGGAAGATTCCGCTTATCCGGGAGTGATCCGGGTCAGCACGGAAAATCCCCGCTTCTATGAATTTTCGGACGGTTCCTTCTTCTATCCCGTCGGGCTGAACATTCACACGAATACGGACCTCCGGAGCGAATTCAAATTCAACTGGGGCCATCTCCCCGACCGCGGCACCTATGATTACGACGAATACTTTGAAGCCTGCGGCCGCGCCGGGATCAATCTGATTGAAATCTGGATGGCTTCCTGGACCTACGCCCTCGAATGGGACAGCGCCAGAACCTATTATTACGGAGTCGGACGCTACAACATGGCGAATGCCTGGAAGCTGGATCATCTGTTCCGCCTTGCGCGTGACAACGGGATTTATCTCAACCTTGTTCTGGACGCGCACGGCAAGCTTTCCACCGCCAACGATCAGGAGTGGGAAGACAATCCCTACAACGCGCATGCCGCCTTCGCCGCTGCCAATGGCGGCTTTCTGAAACGCTCCCAGGATTTCTGGGTCCATCCGGATGCTCAGAGAGCCAATTGGAAACGGAACCGCTACATCCTGGCGCGCTGGGGCGCGGAAGCCAATCTTTACGCCGTGGAATTCTGGAGTGAAGTCAATCTCGTTGCAGACGGCTGGAACCGATACCGTCAGGGATATATGACCGCCTGGCACCGCAGAGCAGCGCGGGAGGTCCGGGAACTCGATCAAGGCGGACACTTGATGTCCACGCACATCTGCGGCGATTCCGGCACCGTCCTGAGCATGCGCCAGCTCGGGATCGAGCCGCCCGAGTTCACCCATATCGCCTGCAACGCCTACCGCGGCACGAACGTTCATATCGTCGACCAGCTCCGGAAACACGGGCGGGAGCTCTTCTTTGCTTCCAAGCCCATGATGATCATGGAGTACGGCGGGACAAACTTCGGGTCCAAGGACAATCAGGTCCGCGCGGACATTCACGGCGGACTCTGGGGCGCTCCGTTTACTTATCAGGCCGGGACTCCTTCGCTCTGGTGGCATGATTTCGTCCATATCAAAAACATGTATCCGCATTTTCTGGCGTTCTCCAAATTCATGAAAGGCGTGGACCTGCGAGAAGCGGGGAGTGTCCTGAGGGAAGGGCGGATCCTTCTGGAGGAAAATGCGCCGCCTTTCACTGTCCCTTCCTGGAATCTGCCTCATGCGGGAACAAGTTCCGGAGGGGGGAAGGAGGACGCTTCTTCCCACAGGGGGAACAGCAGGACAGAGGAGGACGGGGGATTCCGGCGCTTTCCGCATCAGTGGCAGCTTTCCTCTCTGCTGAACACCCCTGCTTCCCGCTATTTTGAACGCCGGATTGCGAGCTGGCTCCCCGCATCGGAGTACATGGATTTCTTTCTGATGCCTCTGGGATCGGACAAGGCGGTCGGCTGGGTGTATGACCGTGCTCAACTTCTGGTGTATCCAGCGGATCCCGGGGCGGCGCGTCTGTTCAGCGGAGTGCTTCTCCCGCTGGACCTGCCGCTGGAGCCGGGCGATTATCTGCTGCGTTTTTATGATACGCTGACCGGGGAGCCCGCATCTTCCTGCGTGATCCGTTGTGATGGAGCGCCGCGTCTGCTGAAACTGCCTCCGTTCCGTGTGGATCTGGGGGTGAAACTCGATAAACTTCCCGGGGGGGGTGAAGCATGATGCCGGCGAAATATTCTGATTCTGATGCTTTGTCCGCATGGAGCCGCATTTTTTCTTTTCTGCTGCTTCTAGTGTTTTTCAGCGTTTTGGCCTCGGTCTTTTTCAGGGTTTCCGCGGCGGAGACTCCGGGAGACGGCAAGGAGGCTTTTCCCGCGCAGTCCCGGCAGCCGGAGTCTGAGGAAGGTCCGCCGCCCCTTCTTCCGTCGTCTGGTGAGCCGGGCGGCGTCCGAAGCGGGAAAGACGGCGGGGAGGAGGCCCCTGCCGCTTTCCCCTCCGCTGTCCCATGGCATTGCGGAGAGGCTCTTTACAGGCTGGAGGTGTTTCTTCCCGCATCCGGCAAAGCCGCGATTGCCGACGACCGACGCATCTGCCTTCCCGCCGGATTCGGTCACGGGGTGAAAGTCTATGACGCATCGGGCCTGAAAATGCCTGCACATCAGTACTCCGACGGCGGAGTTCTTCTTCCTCCAGTAGACCGGGATTCTGTGCTTTATCTTTATTTCGGATTTTCCACCCCCTGCGAGCCGGAATCCATGCCGGACGCGCCTGGGAACGAAAGGCTGACCCTTTTCCAGAGCGAACAGCGCATGGCTTTGACTCCGGATCAGTGGCGTCCGACGGAAATATCCAAATGCAACGACGCCATCCGCAATACCGCCCGTCATTCCAAACCTTGGCAGAAGTGCGACGGGGGAAAAGACTGCCCCCTTCTCCGCAACGTGTTTTCGCGCTGCCGGAATTCCCTGATGCCCTTCTGCGCCAGGAATGTGGCTTTCCGCGGATTTCATGCGAAGTCGGATCTGTATAAGACACCGTTCCCTTCGACTCTCAGCTGCTGCAAAACCTTTGCCATGCTTCCCGATTACGCACTTCTCCCGAAGAACCATTTCCCCTGCCGGAAAAATCAGACGGACTCCGCCCTGAGGAATTACTGGAAGGTTCGTGACCGCAACCTGGCGCAGATTGACCGGATCCGCCGGACCGATCCTGAAGAGGGCCTGGAAGAGACTCTCTTCGACGCTTTCAACGGGAATCCCCGGCGCCTGGAAAGCGGCCAGATTTTCCTGCCCAAGCGTCCCTTTGACACCGGCTGGCGCTTCACCGTTCTCTTCCGCGGGAATCTCTATGTTCCCGAGAGCGGTGAATATGAATTCAAAGTCAAGGCGAATTCCACCCGGATTCTGCGCATCGACGGGAAACGCGTGATCCGTTCCTTCGGCGAAACTCCGAACACCGAAATCATCGGGACGGAGGAATCTGCCTGCATTCCGCTGGAAAAAGGGATTCATCCCCTGGAACTGGTCTATTGCAAACAGTCGGTGTCGACCTGGATTTCGGCTTCGTGGCGGAAGAAGGGGGAGGGGGATTTTGAAACGCTGAACGAAGAGAATTTTTCCCCCGCGACTCCGGCGGAACCCCTGTCTCTGAGCTCGCGGACGGGGCTCCGCTATCCGCTGCTGCTGCGTCATGATAAATACGCTCTGTACACGGGAAAATACGAAAAGTATTCTCTGAACGCCTTTGAATCCGCGGATGTGCCCGGCAATCCGGGAATCCGTGCCTGGCGTCTGAACGGGAAGGAATATCCCGGGCAGATGAATGTGGTCGCGCTCAAGGAGGAAGCGGAGAATTCTTCCGCTGCGGGAAAGATGACTTCCGCTTCTCCGTCTGATGAAAAGGAGATGAAAATACAAAACGCGAACGATAACGGAAATGAAAGTGGAAGCGGGAATGGAAATGGGAATGGCAATGTGCTGTATGCTCTTCCGGATTCTCCGGATTTCGCGCCGCTTCCGATTTATCTTCCGGAGCGGAGCACGCCCCGGATTCCGGTTCGCCCGGATCTCTCGCTGAAGATCTGGGCGCCGTATTTTCTGTATGAGGACGAGACGCTGGATTTTTATACGGAAATTCGTTCGCGTCTTCCACTTGCGCTGAATGCGGGATTGAAGGCGTCGGCGGGAAGGAGCCTGACTTCTTCCCATGATGTGTTGAACCGTCCCCTGCTTCTTGCGGTGCCTTCGCTGCAGCAGGAGCATGTGGACCGTTTTGCGCAGGATGTGCTTCTGAAGTATCCGATGAAGGTGGACGGGGCGTCTTTCCGTTCGCAGCCTTCTTTTTCGGAATTTTCGCTGTTCATTCCCGGGCTGGAGTTTGAACGGAGGAAAGTGGCGGTGCTGCCGCTTCGTTTTCTCGGGCGTTTGAACTTTGCTGCAGATGGGTTTTACGATGGGGATATCCGGGTTGTTCCTCTTCTGCACCGTCCGACCCTGCATGATCTGAGAGCCTGGCAGCTGCCGAAAGCCATTTCCCGCGAATTCAATTCCGTGAAGAAGGTTCTGGTGATTGCCGAGGATTTCGGTTCGTTCCGCGAAGATCTGGAAAAGGAACTGGCAAAAGACGCTGTGGCACTGGAATTCCTATCCTGGAAAAGGAGTCCGGCAGAGAGCGGGCGCGAGAGTCTGGAAAGCCTTCCCTCCCTTTTTGAAGGAATCCGGAAGAGTTCCGCTGATACGGCGCTTCTGATTCCCATGACTCAGTCCCGGCGTAAAACGGTTTCCATGCGTGATGAAGCGCGGGCGATCGCATTTCTTCTCCAGGCGCTGCGCGAACTTTCTTCTGTGCGTTCGATCAAGCTTGCGCCGCCGCTGCCCTCCCATCCTGATTTCGCGGATCCCGTTTCGGATGAATAATTTGTGTCCCTGCTCCGAGAATACAAACGCGAGTATGGTGTGGACTTTCTGGAACTGAATGCCGATTACCGGAAAATGTCGGATTTTTCGTCTGCCTATGGACCGGAGAGACCCGCTCTGCCCGATTCGCTCTTCCCCGCAGGAAAATCACAGGAGATAGCGGAACTTCTCCATGCCTATCTGCTGAATCGGAGATGAAGTTTTTTTTTGCCGTTGTTGCTCTGGGAAACATCTTTTTGCGTCCGAGCTTTTTCCCCCTTTCCGAGGGTCTCCGGCCATGTGGGGAAAATATTCTTTCCACTTCTGGCTGCATTGGAAAAAAATGAAAAACAGGCTATATTACAAGCTTGAGGTCTTCCGGAGCCTGTCGCCGTCTTTCCCGGATCGCGGGAGCTTGTGAGAAAATCCGGAAGGATGGATCAACATACAAGGAAAGCATTTTGCATGATGGAAAAGTACTACCTGGGAATTGATATCGGTTCAACCACGTTCAAAGCGGTTCTGCTGACGGAGGACGGGAAGGTCTTCCACAGTACATACCAGCGGACGAAGCCTGTTGATTCCGGGAGACTGACCTGCAGCGGGCGCTGTTCGAGCTGCGGCGCGTGCAACATGGGATCCGTGAAAAAGATTGTGGAGGCATTTCTGGCGGAGGCGGGAATTGCTCAGGAAGCGGTATGCTGTACAGTGGTGACCGGCAGTCAGATTGTTGAGGATACGCGTCGTTTTATCCATTATGATTTTCAGGTCAGCGAAGTTTCCGCCCATGTGGCGGGAGCGCGTCATTTTCATCCGGAGGTGAAAGCGATTCTGGATGTCGGGGGGCAGGACAGCAAGGCGATGATTTACAACGAGGCCATGGGAATGTGGACCTCGAAAATGAGCGGGATCTGCGCCGCGGGGACCGGGGCGTTTCTGGACAGCGTCGCGGCGAAGCTCAATGTTCCTGTGGAACAGATGGCCGAGAAGGTGGATTATGATTCGGATCTGGAGTTTTCCAGCATCTGTGCGGTGCTCAGCGCTACTTCCATCAACAAATTCAAGAATCGTTTTCCTCTCGGTCAGATCATAGCGGGAGCCTGCCGCGCGCAGGCGAGGACCATTATTTCCGGTGTCGGGGAACTGCTGTTCAATTATAAGGGCGACATTGTGTTTCAGGGGGGAGTCGCTTCCAACCGGGCCGTCGCGCATTATCTGCATGAGATCACGAACAACAATGTGATTATTCCGGAATATCACCGTGTGATGGGTGCGCTCGGCGCGGCCTGTCTGGCCCGGCAGTATGCGGGGCTGAAGGACCGTCTGGTGCTGAAACGGGTGGAGTATCCCTCTGCCGAAGTGCCGCTCAAGTCCGTGGCGATGCGTTCCAACATGACGCGCAAGGACTTTTTCTCCAAGAGCAACATGCCCACCGTGTGGCGGAATCTCTTTTTCCCCACTGAGATTCTGAACGCTCTCGGCGTGAAAATGCTGACCCTTGAAACCTATGCTGCGCTGTTTGCCAGAAATTCCAAGCGTGTGAAAAAAGCCTTTGACATAGCGGCATACAAGGGATTTGCGGGGGAAACCTGTTCCTTTCTGCGTGTTCTGGAGGGAATTGAACTGAATCCGCCCGGATTTGCGGTGTCCACCTCCCAGCCCTGCCAGCAGGGGGAGAGAATCTTTCAGGACCTGGCGCGGCAGTATCATTTCACGGACAAGTTTTATTCTCTTCACACACCGGTGAACATGAATGATGAAAATGCGGTTGAAACCATCGCGGAGGGGCTGCAGAAATCGGTTTCCCTGATGGAAAAGGCGCTGAATCTGAAGATGGATCCCGGCCGTTTGTCGGAAGCGTGTCATTTTTCAAATCTTGCGGCGGAGATTTCCAAGAAGTGCAACGAGCTCCGCTGGTACAGCCCCCCGCTCATCCGCGGGGCTGAAGGAATTTACAACGCCATCCTCTTTTCCCAGCTCTGGGGCCGCAGGGAACTGATTGACATCCAAAAACAGTTTTATGAGGAACTTCTTGCCAGAAAAGAGATTATGGAAAAACGCTATCGCATTGAGGATACGCATCGTCTGCTCTGGCTCCATCTGCCGCCTTTTTACGACACAAAGATTTTGGATTATCTGGAATCCGGATGCAATGCGCCGATTGTTTTTGAAGAGGTCAACTTCGTCGACTGGCTGGATCTGGATCCGGACGATCCGTACCGTTCGCTGGCACGGAAGCTCCTGACTGTCGGGTATCTGGATCCCAAGCTGAGGGTCCATTACATCAGTTCCAACGCCGAAAAGGCCAAGCTGAACGGCTGCGTGCTCTACAACCACGGTTTCGGGCGCTGCTCTCTTGCAGACAGCTGTTTCACCAAGCATCTCCGCGAAGAATTGAGAAAAGTCAATCTCCCGCTCCTGATCCTGGACGGGGACTGCATGGATCCGACGACCGATCCCTGCAGCACTTCCACGAAAATTACTGCGTTTGTCGAATCCTTGAATTCCAAGAAGTATCACAATATTTTCGGGCCGGTGAAATCATAAAATCCCTTCGGAATCACTTTCCCTCATTTGCCGGGCATTGTTTCCGGAAGGGAAGAGAGAGGGCAAGAAGGGGGGAAGGCCTTCTTCTTTTTTGTTGACTTCAGTTGACTTCAATTGAATGAACTTTCGTTTTTGTGAATGGATGAAGTGAGGTGACAGCCATGATTAGGAAACAGTCGGATTATTTCCCGGAGCGCCGTCATGAAATGCGAGGCGGCAGAGGCGATGCCCTGTTCCAGCATATCTGGAAGCCCGGTGAAGAAATGAAATCGTGCACAAGGCTTTTTTCAAAAATCATTCTCGAGCCCGGAAATTCGATCGGTTTTCATGTCCATGAAGGGGAGGAGGAAATCTTTTTCGTTCTCAGGGGGCGTGCGGAAGTGGATGACAACGGCGTCCGGAAGATTCTCGAACCCGGAGACAGCATTCTCACACGCGGCGGGGAAGGGCATTCCATCGCCGCTTCCGGGAATGAGACTCTGGAAGTTCTTGCCGTCATCGGCACCTATCCCGGGAAATCTTCCTGACACCCCGCCTCACACGAAAGGGGGCGTGCGCTCTGGCGATTTTTCCCTCTTTTCTCTCCCCTCTGTATGGCACGGAAAAGAGGAAGAGAGAAACGGCCTGAAGACAAAGTAATGCCGGGGAATCATCCCGCTCCGGGGAGCGGGGATTTCAAGAAGAGCAGAAGCATTGTATCCCCTTTTTTCTTTTCCGGGAATGCGGGATTTATTCCATTGGGGTTAATACCTCGCTCCTTGGGGTGACCTTTTTGTTCTTTGCTTTTTCCATTTTTGCGTCCAGCTCGTTTACGAGCTGTGTAAGAGCGGGCGTAATACCGGGTGGCTTGCCGCGCGGATAGCTTGTTGCTCTGAAGCAAAAATTTTATTTCCTGTTCCCCTGGATTGCATCCGGCTTGTGAACGCTCTCGCTTTATCTCCAGGGGGAGAGAAAAAGCGCCTCGGCATTTTCATGATCTGGCGTCATACGTTCTCCAGTGCTCTGTTACGGATTTGTTTCCCCTCGTGAATTGATTTTTTGAAATATTCTTCAGAAGGGGGGGAGGGGGAAAGGGCGCTTGAAAGCCGTTTTTCCCAGAGAAGGTATCTGGGGGAAAAAGAAGAAGCGGGGGGAAAAAACACTCAGAACACTCTGAAGAGCAGAGAACCAGGCTTTTCCGATCTGTTCTGTAAAGGCGTGGGAGACACTGTGCTGTGTAGTACGCGCCGTGAGCTGCGTTTATTCCCAGTGTCAGCGGCTGTCTGATTTGGATGTGTTGAAAAGCTGAATCAGTTCCGCTTTCCATTTTTCGTATTCGGGGGCGCCTTCCAGCTGGCGGAGGAGTGTCTGAGCCATGATTTCAGCGCGTTTCCGATCTCCGGGGAGTGCGTAGCGGATTCTCCGGATTGTATTTTCGCGGAGGAGGCGGACTTGTTCATAGAGTTCGGTATTGGCCGGCTGGAGTTTCAAGGCGTTTCCCGGATTGCCCTTCAGGAGTTCCAGGGCGGACTTCACTTCCTTTTCCTCGCCCGGGCTCATGGAGTTTTTAGCGGAAAGGATCTGCCAGAGGGTATCCGTGGAGAACTGTGTCCAGGGCTTCTGGTGGATTTTGCCGTCCTCCTGATAATCGATGTACCCGCCGGAAATGACGACGATTTTCGCTCCGCTGCCGAAGGATGTGAGCGCATACTTTGTTCCGCTTCCCGTGACAGCCGTATCAATTCTGGAGATACGTGCGTTTTCCGTTTCGCATTTCCGGATCCAGTCCTTCAGTTCCGGAGAGCGGATGGATTCCATTGTGAGCATGACGTCGATATCGTTGAAACGGCGTTGTTCTCTGAGTTTCAGAATCTGGGTTCGGATGTCGTCTTTCCTGATTTTCAGGAGAAGCGGGGAAACTGCCTCGTACTTCCGTCTGAAGGACTCTGCGGCGGCACTTTGAGTCTTGAGTTCCTTTTTCAACGTGAGGATTTCCTCGTTCAGCAGAGCCAGCTGCTGCGGATCCGTATCAGAGTTTTGCTGCGGAGAAGAAGGAGACGAAGAGGATTCGGAAACGCCTGCGGGTTCTCCGGAAGCCTGATCCGTTCCTGATTCCGCAGATGGTTCCGGCTGCTGCTGTCCCGTGGAGGGCTGAGAGGTTTCCTTTGCGGAGGCCAGAGCCGTTTTCAGATCCGTATTCTCCTGACGGAGGGCGGCAAGATCCGAGAGCGCGGCATCTTTTTCCGTTTCCAGACGGGAAACGGACGCTTCCAGTGCCTCCTGGCTGCGTTCCAGCATGATGCTTCTGATTTTCGCCGCAAAATACTGTTCCGCCGTATTCTGGATCGGAGTGACTTTTTTGAGCAGGGCTTCCCCTTCTGTGAGAATGACCTGAAGCTCCATGGACCTGTCCGCCGCGAAGCGTTCAAAACTGGCGGCATCCTCCAGGAGCTTTTTTTCCTTTTCGGTCATCCGGTTTCCGAAAAGGAAACTCAGAATGATGAGCAGGATCAGCAGCAGGGGCAGGGCAATGAGGACAAGCTTCATATAGTCGTAGCGGGATTTGATCTGCTGCTCCATCTTCTTGACATGGCGTTTTTCGGCAATGGACTCATGCTGAATGTCATAGTCCAGCCTTTTGATGGAGATGGTGTGGACGTCCGGGATCAGGCTTTTGTTCGGCGCGGTTTTCTGGCGGATCATCCAGATTTCATTGAGGAGCGCCTCCATGTCCTGGAAACGGTCGTCCGGATGTTTCGCCATCATTTTGTGAACGAGGGCGTCCACTTTGGGGGGAATGTTCGGATCCAGGTGATGGAGTGCTTCCGCGTTTTCCTCGAAATGCTGTCTGGCGACGCTCTTGATCGTTTCCGCACAGAAGGGCAGACGGCCGGAAAGCATCTGGTAAAGCGTGACGCCCAAACTGTAGATGTCGCTCCTCGTATCGAGTTTTTCCCCGCAGAACTGTTCCGGACTCATGTAGGAGGGACTCCCCGAAATTTCCATGCCCTCCCTCCATTCGCTCTGGTTGATGGCAAGCCCGAGATCCGTGAGCTTGACGATTCCGTCTTCGGTGATCATGATGTTGTCCGGCTTCACGTCGCGGTGAATCAGCCTGCTTTCATCCCAGGCGTAATAGAGCGCCTCCGCAACCTGCTGGACAATATGAAGTGCTTCATCCACCGGAATTTTCTTTTCCCGACGGAGACGGCTTTTGAGAGTCTCGCCGCTGATATAAGTCATGGCCATGAAATAGACTCCGTTGTCCTCCCCGACTGCATAGGACTGAACCAGATTGGTATGGCTCAGCTTTGCCGCGGCCCTGGCTTCTCTCAGAAAGTCGCGAGTTCCTTTGGCCGTGATATATTCGGGAAACAGGATTTTCAGCGCCACGGGCCGGTCAAGTGAAATCTGCGTCGCTTTGTAGACCGCTCCGATGGAACCGGCCCCGAGTTTGCTGTTGAGCACAAAATCCCCCACAATGCATCCTTCGTCAAACGGATTGGAAGGTACGAGAATGCTTTTCCCGCAGCTGGTGCAGTTGGTGCGGTAACCGCGTGCGGAATCATCCACGCTCATTGCATAAAAACAAAAAGGACAACTGAATCTCATGGCGTGCTGCACATCTTTCCGGTTTGCAGAACTCAACTCTCAAAAACCCCATAAATATGACACCGGAAACGTTATTTTCAAATTTTCCCGTTCTTCTTTCCCAGGAAAGATGTCTCCTTCCCTTTCTTTCCCGGAGGGGGCAGGTCCGGCGATCCTTTCCTTTCCCTCTCTTCTCATTCTTCCTGTTACTCCTGCATTCCTCTTCTTCGCGTCCTCCCCCTCCGCGGCGCGAAAATCAGGGACTTTACGGATGGAACGCTTTCATTTGCCTTCACTTCGTGTATATTAACGGAATATGAAGATGTGGAGGACAGGAAAATACATGCTCAAACCCTATCTCAATGACCCTTTTGCTTCCCGCTGGCTTTCCTCCGGCAATTCATCCTCCGCCCTGTTTGAGCACGCGTTTTCTCTGGAGGGCCAGGTTTTCCGGAATGTCAAGAACCGAAAGACACTGCGTTTTTTCCTGGAGGGGAAACCCTACTTCGTCAAACTTCACCGCGGCGTGGGCTGGAGGGAAATCTTCAAAAACCTCTTTCAGCTGAAAAAGCCCGTCCTTGGTGCAGCCAACGAGTATCTTGCCATCCGGAAATTCGAGGCGCTGGGGCTGGACACCATGAAAATCGCCGCCTTCGCCGAACGGGGGCTCAATCCCGCCTCCCGCGAATCTTTCCTGGTGACCGAGGAACTCTGCAATATGACCAGTCTGGAGGACTTCTGCTCCGGGTGGAAAGACAACCCGCCCCCTTCCGGATTGAAGCACCGCCTGATTTCGGAACTCGCGCGGATCTGTTCCGTCATGCACGGTGCGGGCGTCAATCACCGGGACTGCTACATCTGTCATTTTCTGCTGGACCGCAGCTCGTTTGAAAAAGGGGAACTGCGTTTATTCGTGCTGGACCTGCACCGTGCGGAGATCCGGAGACGGATTCCCCGGAGAATGCAGGTCAAGGATCTTGCCGGCATTTTTTTCTCGTCCATGGATCTGGGACTCGGGAAAAGAGACGCCCTGCGCTTTATCGCGGCCTATTCCCGGGGAGGTGCGCCCGTGGACAAGTCCCTCTGGCGGGATGTCCTGAACACGGCGGTCAAACTGTACCGCAAGGAATTCTCCCGTTCTCCCGAACTTCCCCCGGCGCAATAGGAAGGACGAAGGCGGGTTTTCCCCTGAAAATCTTCCTCCTCCCTTGCCTTTGGACACAGGTCCCCGAGTTTCTTCCCACCTTTGCTTTCCTCCGGAGTTTCTTCCTTTTTCAGCGGAAGGAGGCGATGTTCTTTCCCAGCGGACGGCTGACTCTCACGGAGGAGGGAATCACAACCCTCTGGAATCCGAATTCCGGGATTCCGAAGAGCATTGCGTAGCCGGGCCTGTAATGCTCCGGAATTCCCAGAAAGCGGAAGACTTCCGGAGCAGCCGAATGAAAGGCGGACATGGCTCTTCCGCACCAGAGCGTCCCGATGTTTCTGCTCTGCGCATACAGTTCAAAATAGCTCAGCGCGATGATCGGGTCGATTTCGGCGCACGGCGCGTCCTCCGGGCTTGACACCAGCAGAAGGTGCGGCGCCCTACGGAAAATCGGATCCTCTCCTTTCAGAATCGCCTGTTTCGACGGCGCGAATTTCATTGCCGGGGCGGAGTCCGGAGCTTTTTCCAGCAGTTCAAGAACTTTGGAATTGGTGTACTCGCGCAGTGTGTCCATGCTTTCCAGATTGTCGACCACGGCAAAATGAAGACGGTGATTGTTGACGCCTGTCGGGGAGAAACGCATGGCGTCCAGCAGTTCCCGGAGCGTTTCCTGCGGCACGTTTTCGCGCTTGTAATGGCGGAAGGAGCGCCGGCCCCGCAGCAGATCCCGCATTCTTTCCGGATCCGGGAAGATCCCGGGGGCCGGACAGCTGTCCGGAGAAATGCCGTCGATGGAAAGAGCTCCTTCCGGACAGATCATGACGCAGTGTGCGCAGTGAATGCATCTGGCCGATCCTCCGTCCTCTGCCTCTTCCGGATATCCTCCCTCTTTCCCCATGGAAAGAACGCGGTTGACGCATTTTTCAACACAGAGTCCGCAGCGTATGCATTTCCCATGGTCGATTTTCAGTTCGATGGATTCTTTATACATAAGAACATTCCTCCTTTTGCCTTCTGGTTGAATCCCGACAGGGAAATGTATACGGGCTGCTTCCTTTTTTCAAGTCCTCTGCCGGGAAAGCGGAGGGAGAGGAAAAGAAAAGAAAAAAAGGAAAAGAAACAGTTCGGGAGGGAAAAAAGCAAGATTTCCCATTTTCCTTCCCTTCTTCCCCCCCCCCGGAAACAATCCGTTTCCGGGAGTCCGCTCTGAAGGAAAATGAGCTTGCAAGCAGGAGCTTCCTGTATTATATTCCGCAAGAGAAAGAGACGGCAGCTCCCGGGGAAATTCCGGCTTCCGCCTTCTGCGGCGTTATTACCGCGGCTGCTCTCTTTTTCGCGGAGAGACACGTGGATCTCTGGAGAAGAGACACCTCTCTCTCTCTGAGAAAACGCTGAAAAACAGAAAATGTATCAGGGATAAATCTGAAATCAGGAAAGAATACTTGGCTTCTTTGCAATGAATCTGGCGTTTGCACTCTTCAAATACTTTCCCTTCGGAGGCCTCCAGCGCGACATGATGCGCATGGCGGAGAAAGCCGTCGCGCGCGGACATCAGGTGACGGTTTTTGTGTCGGAATGGAAGGATGCGCCTCTTCCCGCGGAGACGTCCGGGCTTTCCGTGCGCTTCCTGAAAACCCGTGCTCTGACGAATCACGGGGCCATGAAGGACTTTGAACGCCGTTTTCAGGAGGAGGTCCGTCTTCTTCCGGGACGATTCGATCTGACCGTCGCTTTCAACCGGATTGCCGGATGCGATTTTTATTTTGCCGCGGATAACTGCCTTGCTGCGGAACTTCCGAAGAAACACAGTCGGCTCTCCCTTCGTTTCCATCCCCGTTACCGGGTCTTTCTGCAGATGGAATCCGCCATTTTCAGCCCCCGTTCGGAGACCCGGATCCTTTACATTGCTCCGCGCCAGAAAACGGACTATTCTGCCTGTTACGGAACGCAGGAACAGCGCTTTTTCCTTCTGCCTCCGGGGATGAATCCGGCCTGTCGTCGGCCGGAGACGGTTGCGGCTGCGGAGAGTCTCCGTGTTTCAAAACGTGCGGAACTCGGCCTTTCGCAAAACGATCTGGCACTTCTTCTTCTGGCTTCCAATTTTGATCTGAAGGGTGGAGACCGCGTCATCCGCGCGCTGGCGTCCCTTCCACCCGGGTGGAAGGATCGTTGTGTTCTGTGCCTGGCGGGACCGGGTTCCGTGAAACGCTGCATGGCTCTGGCATCGGCGCTGGGCGTGTCGGAGAAAATCCGCGTCCTCGGCGGCAGAAACGATGTGCCGGAGCTGCTGCTCGCTTCGGATCTGATGGTGCATCCGGCTCGGGAAGAATCCGCGGGAAGCGTTCTGGTCGAAGGAATTGCTTCGGGACTCCCTGTCCTCTGCAGCGGAGAATGCGGTTTTTCTCCCTATGTGCGCGAGTCCGGAGGCACGGTGCTCTCCGAACCCTTCTCCCAGCAGGAGCTGAATGAGCAGTTGAAATCCATGCTGCCCGGTCTGGAGGAAATTTCGCATTCCGTGCGTTCGTATGCCGGATCTGCCGATTTCTGCCGGAGGGAGGAAGTGGCGCTGGAATATCTGGAATCCGCTTTCCTCTCCGTCTCATCCCGGAAGTGAGAAAGGGCGCTGGAAGGAGGGGAAGGGAAGGAAAAAGAGGAGGAGGAGGGGGGAGGTACAAGCGTTTTCTTTCTCTCTTCTCGGCAGCATGATTCCGGAAGGAATTTACAGCCATCCCGGCACGGCATTGAGTCCGTATCTGCGGAGGAAGTCCGCGGCTGTCCTCAAGTCGTTGTCGGAGGGAGGGGTGATTCCCTCCATGAAATGCCCGGCGATCCCGAGCGCGGCATATTTGGCCCCTGCCAGCCGATGATAGACAAGAAGCCGGACTCTCCACGGATTCAGACCCCTGAGAAATTCCCCGCTCTGCCTCAGATCCTTTTCGGAATCGTTGATTCCGGGGATGAGGGGAATGCGGATTTCGATTACGGCTCCTTCACGGGCAAGGAAGAGCAGATTTTCCCGGATGAGAGCGTTTTCCTGTCCGGTCAGGGCTTCATGGACTTCGGGATCGGGGTGTTTCCAGTCGGCGAGGAAGAGATCCGTATACGGGAGAAGGTCTTCCAGCGCTCTCCGCGGGGCGAAACAGCTGCTGTCCAGGGCGGTATGGATTCCCTGCGTCCGGCATGCGGAGAAGAATGCCCGGCAGAACTCCGCCTGAAGAAGCGGTTCGCCTCCGGAAAGAGTCACTCCGCCTCCGGATTCGTCATAAAATTCCCGGTCGCTCAATGCCTCTTCGAGCATTTCGGACACGCTTTTTTCCTTCCCGTACAGTCGGAGTGCTCCGGAAGGGCATACCTCTTCACATTTCCCGCATGCGGTACAGAGTTTCCGGTGGAATTGGTGGCGGGTAAATGCAGGCGATTCCTCATCCCATGCAGACTTCCGTCCTGCGGACCGCTGGGTTTGCCCGAGGAATCTCTGCGTTCCCGGGAGGATCCTATGGGCTCCGGAGGGGCAGACTTTCTCGCATTCTCCGCAGAGGATGCAGTTCTGTTCATAAAAGGCCATCTGCGCAGTGGGGGAAAAGGTTTCGGGGTTGTGGCACCAGCGGCAGCGGAGAGGGCAGCCCTTCAGGAAAAACGTGGTCCGGATTCCGGGACCGTCGTGTACGGAAAAGTGGCGGATGTCCGCAAGAACGGCTCTCCTCTCCACCACGGCGGGGGCGGGGTGAGGGGAGGGACGGCGAAGGGGGAACACCATCTTCTCCTTCTCCTTTTCTTTTCCCTTGATTTCCCCTGATTCGTTTTCTTTTTCTTTTTTTCCGTTTCCGTCTCCATATCCGTTTCCGCGGCTGTTTTCTTTTCCTTCCAGAAAGTCTTTTTTCGCCTCTTTCCCATAGTTTCCGGAAGGGAGGGGGGGAGGAAGGGAGTCCGGAGGATGAGGAAATTCCCCTCCCGACAGGGGAAGAGAAACGGACGGCGAATCCGTGCAGGACGCTTCCTTTGATTCATTCCCGGATTCTTGAGGCTCGTTCAATGTAGGCATCCTGCTCCTTTCGCGAGAGATCATTCCAGCGGACGTTCCAGCCGCAGACGCGGACCTGGAGCGATTCATATTTTTCCGGGTGTTTCTGTGCATCCAAAAGTGTTTCCTGATCGAAGAGGTTGAAATGAAGAGCAATCCCGTTTCTCTTTCTGTAGATTTCAAGGAGTGAGAAAAGAACATTCAGTCCATCTTCTCCGGAGACTGTGGCGGGATGCATCATGACATCGAGGGAAAAGTCCCCCGGGAAACGGGAGGAATCGATTTCCGTCACGGATCGCAGCAGTGCGGCGGTTCCGTTGACGTCTGTCCCCATGACGGGAGAAAGGTTTTTGGAGAGTTCCTCCCCTTTCTTTCTCCCGTCCGGCGTGGCGGAAGTTTTTTCTCCGAGTGTGATGAACGATCTTGCCGCATGCCCGCTCGCCATCCAGAATCCGCCCCGGCTGTTGGGGCGCAGATTGATTTTGGAACTGAGAAAATTTGCCAGCATTTCGGCAAGAAAATCACTTTCCTTGTCTCCGTTTCCGTACTTTGCCGAGTCGTGCCGGATCCGGAGGCGAAGCGCTTCGCGGCCCTCCCAGTTGCTCCGGAGCGTTTCCGCCATTTCGGAGAGAGAGAGAACTTTTTCCCTGAAAACGAATTTCCGGATCGCCGACAGGGAATCGACCGCGCTTGCGAAACCGGAATAAAGCATGAGAGTGTTGTTGTAGAGACAGCCGGTGGAAAAGGCGTCGCGCGCCGTTTCGAGACTGTGTTTGATCGCGGCGCAGAGCACTGCCCCGGGATTGATCGCCGAAAGATGTTTTTCAAATTCGTTGACCTGTCCGACGGTAATTTCAATCATTTCATTCACGAAATGCAGGTAATTCCGGTAAAAAGAATCGAAGTCGCCGATATTTCCGATCTCATCACCCCGGATTCCCGAGTCAATTCCCGTCATCGGATCCCTTCCGTTGTTCAGCAGAAGTTCGATTCCTTTGGGCAGGTTCAGATAGCAGGGCGCTGTGGCGTTGGAGGCGCCGGCAGCGCCGAATTCATAGCAGCCGCAGACATGGCAGGTACGCGCTTCCTCTTCCGTATGCCCGCAGGACATCATCGCGCGTTTGATCCCGTCCTCCGAGACAAAAACCAGACTGCTGTTTCCATGCCGGATCATCTCGAATGCCTTCAGAAGAAAGTCGCGCGGCGTCCGGGCGGAATATTTCAGCTGGATCTTCGGCGAAGTGATTGAAAGGGAATCGAAGACGTCCAGAATCAGAAAGGAGAGTTCGTTGATTACGCTTGAAGAGTCTTTCTCCGTTCCCCCCAGATAGAAGGGGTGTCCCCAATAATTATTGATGGAGGCGAACTGAAGCATGAAGCAGCCCAGAAGTCTCCGGATCTCCTCTTCCGTGAAGGTTCCGGAACTCAGGTCCCGTTTATAATACGGATATAGAATGCGGTCCAGATTCCCCAGCGAACGCACCTGCATGTGATCGACATGTTCGCCAAAAAGAAAATAAAGAAAGATGAGCAGGAGCGCCTCGTACAGATTTCCCGGTGCGGCGCAGGAAAGGTGACGCAGTGCGGTGGCGAGCCTGGAGATTCTGCTGCTGCTTTTGTTCCCGTCCGCTTTTCCTCCTCCTCCGCGGCTGGAGAGGTCTTGCTCCTGCCCCGCCCTTTTTTCCGCATAGCGGGCGAAGCGCAGGAGAGTTTCGAGAATGGCGCTGCAAGTAATTTCGACTGATTCAAAATAGATCTCGGATTCCGGAGTGTTTTTGTTTTCCAGACTCCTTTGGGCACGGTATTTCTTTGCCCGTTCGAGCAGGCCTTTGAATCCCAGGCTGAGAATGTCGTCCCAGTCCGGCACGGAGTGATCGAAGTCTTTCCATACGGCATAGATTCCGGCGCGGTTGAATTCCGCGATCCTGGAGCTCGTTTCCGGGAGGAGGCGTTCATTGACTTCCGTCTCCCAGCGCCGGAGCAGGGGTGCCGCGGGGCGTCTGTCCCGGTTCCAGCATCCGAATGCGGGAAAGGGATCCGCCGCGTGGACGCCCGTCTGCATGTTGCGGCAGAGATATTCAAAGACTCTGGCCTTGAGCAGAGGGTGGGGAAGTTCCTTCAGGGAATCGGCGAGAAGGAGAACATCGTTGCGGAGAGTTTCGTTGTCCCTGCCTGTTTCCGGGTCGAGAAAGCATTCCGGATTGCGGAACTTGGAAAGCAGGATCTTTTTTTCCTCCGGAGAAATGGGAAATTCGTTCTGCATGGGATGATGATCTGTCCTCTTTTTTTCTGCCGTGTGTGATGGCGTCCTCTGAATGCCGTTCGTTATGGAAAGTATAGGCTCTCCGGAAAAAATGGAATGTGAAAAAAAGGAGATTTCTTATCTGTTTGTGACTTTCAGAGGGAAATCCGCTTCAGATCTTCCCCTGGGCAGGAAGCGGGAAGGCGGAAAAGAAAAAAAAGAGGCATGGCCGCCCGGAAGAAGAGAGGCGGCCATGCCGGCGGATGCGTTGCACATCCGCACAGGGAGGGAAGAAAGAGACTTATTTGAAGTTGCCGTGTGCGTCGAATGTCAGTTTTCCGTCATTGACGTACACGCCGCATGCTTCCTGATAGTATTTTTCTGGATCGTCGGACAAACTGTTCTGGGAGATGTTTCCCTTTCTGCGCACTGCGACTTTGACCACTCCTTTTTCCCAGAGCTCTTTGTCCGGCAGACTGTCAATCATGACAATCTGCTGCCCCTTCTTGAGGAGCTTTGCCGTTTTGGTATCAATTCCGAAAACGGAGAAGAGCACGTCCGCCGACTCGACTGCAGGCGACTCCTTGGAGGCTTTCCCGACTGCGGAAAACATTCTTTCCTCCGGACTGAGCGGCTCCTGTTCAAAGAGAGCGATGTATTCGGTATTGCTGCACCCGAAATTCTTGATCGCCTCATTCATTTTTCCGACTCTCTCCGCATCACCCCAGCCCAGAACCACCGCCTGCTTTGCATTCGGGAAGTGATCCTTCATGACCCGGGCAATGACATAGGCCTGACCGTCAAACAAAATATTCGCCGTCCGGTCGGAAAGACGTGAGGAGACCGTATAATGCGTCACCGCATAGTAGACGAGACCTCCGCACATCAGCACCACCAGCACAATGCCCAGCTGATGCTTCTGTGTCTTCTTCAGGAAATAAACCCCTGCAATACCGCAGAGAATTGCAATTGCAAGTATCACATTTTCCATAAATCTACCTCATTTGCTTTAAAATCATTCCAATGAAATGAGATCAGCCTGCGGACTGAGTGTAGCAAACCGAACAGCCCGTGTCTTCTTCGGTCGCATGTCCAAGTGTATCGGAGAGTGCGGGGACTTCGATGAGGCGGTCATAGAAGGCGCCTCTGGCTGTCGCAGTATAAGTTTCCATTCCGCCGTCGGCATTGACCAAGTTCAGATAGCTGCCGCCGTCCATGTTGTTGCAGAAGCCGACGATGGGTTCGTCGAAGCCCGACATTTCATTCATCACAGGATTCACGCCGTGACGGAATTCCACATGTTTGAAACCGCTGGTCGTTCCCAGTCCCATGCTCGATCCTTCGCTCATGAACACTCCGCCCGGATTCTTTTCATAGTTCCTGGAATCCGATCCCAGATAATGCGGATTGATCCCGTAGGAAGCTCCGTATCCGTTCACAGCAACGGTCTTGAGGGGCTTCAGATCATACGCCGTATCCGGTCCCATTGGAATGCTTGGACACCACCACTGTTTCACATAAGGCCCGTCTCCGCCGTACCCTGTATTGAGAGACTGAGAGGCAGCCTGAGCATATCCGAGTTTCTCCAGAACAGCCCAGGTCATATAACGGTTGGCTCCATCCGAAGCGAAATCCACCTGGACGCCTCTCGGAGGCATGAACTGATTGTCCGCATAATAAATCGCGAACATGGTAAAGTTCTGTTTCATGTTGGAAACGCAGTTGATGGCCTGTGCCTTCGCACGTGCCGCCGCCAGCGCTGGCATCAGCATCCCCGCCAAAATGGCGATGATCGCTATGACGACAAGTAGTTCAATCAGTGTGAAACTTTGACTTCTGAAAAGACCGTGATTCTTTTTCATTTGTTTTCTCCCGATTGTTTTTCCCCCGCACGAATGAGACCAGTCCGTGCCTCAGGTTTTGACGACATTCAAAAAGACCTGCTGTAAAAAAACTTTAAATCAATAGCCGAGATTCTTCCTTCCCGATCTTCCGCACCTCCTTCCCTGATGAATATACGCATCCGATAAAAAAATCGGTTCTGCCGTTTCTTCCTTTTTCTTGTCTTTGCCAAGCATGATTCCTGTGGCGGGAATGAATGCTGTCCTCTTTTTCAGTCGTGTCCAGCCGTGTCGTTCTTTTCATCCATGCCGCACCCTGTTATTGTTAATTATACAAAGAAATAAAGAATCTGTC
The DNA here is from genome assembly GCA_905211485.1 of uncultured Lentisphaeria bacterium. Taxonomy (GTDB): domain Bacteria; phylum Verrucomicrobiota; class Lentisphaeria; order Victivallales; family UBA1829; genus CAJMAW01. The sequence continues at coordinate 52,794 of CAJMAW010000001.1, forward strand.
AATGACTTTTTTCTTAATTGTGAGAAAAATATTTTAAAATTTTTCTCTTTTTTGATTGTTTTTCGGGGGTTTTTTATTGAAGCAGGCAGAAACAATGATTTTTTATAATTCTTTTTTCTCTTTCTCGTGAATCAAAAGTGAGAAAGGGCTCCTGGAGGGAAGGCCGGATGCCGGGGTGCGGGAAGAAAAAGAAAGAGATTCCCGGAAAAGGGATTGTGACAGAATCGTCATGAATTCAAACTGGAGAATGAGTACAGGAGAAATGGAAAGAAAAAAAGCCGGGAACGAGATTTCCCGTTCCCGGCCTGCAGTATTTCCGATGTTTTTCCCCCTTCTCATTTTGTATGCCGCCGCCCCCTGTGGTGAGTGTTCAGGGCGGCGGCTTGCAGAGAGAACGGGGAGGAAAAAACGACAGGATTATTTGTCTTCCTCCTTGTCGTAAACGGCGCTGTAGTCCTTGACGCGGACCGAGGGCTCGGACTTCTTGAAATCCAGCAGATCGAGTTTGTTTCTGTTGACTTCGATTCCGATGCCGCGGAGTTTGATCGGCATGTCGATCTTCTTGTTTCCGCCTTCGGAGACCCACTGCTCGGAGACTGGTCCGGGGCTGTGGTCGTTGAAGAGATCGGTATCGCGGAGAGGATGCGCCACGAAGTTCCATCCGTCGAAGTTGACGGAGAGATTTCCTGGCCAGTCAAGGATGTCGCATCCCCATCCGGAGGTGCTGAGAGTCTTCCAGACTTCGCCTTCCGCATCTTCGATTTCAAAGAGGATCCGTCCCCAGCTGGAGTTTCCTTTCACCCAGACTCCGACCGCGGCGGGATTGCCTTCGACGGGAACGGGTTCCTTGAACATCAGGTGGGTGTATTCCGAGATGTATTTCCCGGTGTCCTTGTTTTTGGAGAGGTCCAGAGTCGCCTCGATGCAGTCTCCTTTTTCCTCGTCCTTGACCGCCTTCACGATGAAATCGGAGGGTTTGGTGATCGGGAGGAATTTGGTGTGCGTGCTTTCATAGCTCTTGTCCGGAGCGGCGGTGATGCCGTCGAGCGAGCTGAGGGGGGCGACGACTTTGGATTTTGCGGCGCGAGCCTCGTCCTTCGGGAACGCTCTGTCAAGAATCGAGACCGATTTCACTCCCTTGTCCGAGAGCAGATAGACCGGAGACGTTCCCGCATCCACGGTGATCTCATTTCCGGACTTCCTGCTTTCCGCCCCATACATCGTGAATTCCCTGACGGACGCTTTCCCGTTGAATTCAACCTTGAATTTCACCGTCCCGCGGGAAGCCCAGAGCGCGATGGCCTTCTGGCCGTCTGCGCGATTGAATTCCAGAGCATAGACCGTGGTGGATCCGGTCGGGATCTGACGGTTGAATTTGACGCGGTCAAACACATTGGTCAGCGCCGCATACGCTACATACGCGCGTTTCGGATACACATACGGCCCGCGGGTGATGATTCCGCTTCCGCCCCAGAGTCCGTTGTAGTATCCGCTGGAACAGTCGAAGAAGATCCCGGGGCTGATCAGGAAGAAATCATTGGCCAGGGAGATCAGCACGTCGCGCATATACCATTCCGCCTGCTGCTGTTCCCCCATGTCGCGTTCGCAGCGGTAGGTGAATTCCCAGGATCCGTTCGCGGGGATTTTCCGCTTGCCGAGCTTTTCGGCAATGTCCTTGGAAATCATCATGCCCTGGAAACCGACTTCCTGCAGCTTTTCCGGGACAATGACCTGCGAAGGCGTTTCGATCCCGATGTAGTCATAGTACTGCGGATCGGCTCCTCCGCGCAGCGGGAGTGTGGTAGCTCCGATGGAAGCGCTGCTGTTCCCGATCTGGATTTTCAGTTTCGGGAAATGCTTCCGGATGATTTTGCCGGCGGCGTTGATGTACTTTCCGAGGTTTTCCGCACGCTCTTTGAGCGCCGGATCGGAAGGCACGTCCATGTTGAGCATTTCTTCCGGAATACCGTAGCCGGGAGCGGTTTCATGCCAGATGAGGATGTGATCGGATTTCGGGCGTTTGTCCAGATTTTCCTGAATCGTCATCCTGGCATATTCCTCGCCGGAGACGGTGATCCTCTTTTTCGGATCCTTCGGATCGCGGATCTGTTTTTCCTTGAACTCGCCCGTTGCGGGGTCGAGATCTCTGATTCCGAGGGGGAACATCAGATTCAGCGTGGTGGTGACGTTGAAACGGTCCATTTCCTCCTGGGAAAGTTTCGCAGTTGCCCAGCTGGCCTTGCGGATTCCGGCTTTCTGGAACAGGGGACCGGCGACTTCAAAATCGCCGAGACTGCCGTGTGCGTCGAACCACCATGTCGCAAAGGGGGAGGTGTATTTATCCGCTTTGCGTTCGTCTTTCGCAAGAATGGCGAAGCGCGCCGGATGTGTCAGAATCACGTTGCCTTTTTCATCGGCAAGAGTCATGTTCAGGTCGAAGTACCCGACTTTGTCTTTCGGAAGGGAGATTTTGAGGGTTTTCTCCTCTCCGGCTTTGGCGAACTGCCAGTCAGCGGAAGAGCCCGCGACTTTTTTCACGTCAGCGTCAAACGCTTCCCAGACCAGTTTCCCTTTGGCCGGACGCAGAGACTTCAGCACTACCGATGTCTCCGGATTTTCCGCCTGGGTGAAGACGTTCCCCGGCTGTTTCTGCTCGATATCCATCAGAATCGGCGCCTGCTCCAGCGTGATTCCGAAGATCTGCACCGCACTTGTGGAATACGGCGTGGGTTTCCCCGTGCGGTCGATCTGTTCAAAGTTCTCCCACGGTTTCCCGAAGAAGTCCAGGTTGAGATGCTTTTGTCTTGCGGGAAGATCCAGCACGCTTCCCGTCCCGAGTTCAATCTCGGCAAGATAGAGCGGTGTTTCCACGCCTTTGATCTTCACGCTTCCGACCTGTTTCATGTTGGCGGGCAGGGCTTCTCCCTTGCGCGGGAAGACGGTGTGCGTATCGGCCATCATGTTCTGGCCGCTTCCATTCGGGTAGATGTAGTATCCGATGCGAGTCGTCAGGAACGGATCCTTTGCGGGGTCGGGATCCACGGCGCAGAGGATCCAGGCCTTGGTATAGTCAGCCGGAGGAAGCAGGTAATGCACTTCGCTCAGGAGTCCGTCGAAGGGCGAACGTCCCAGATATTCCTCGACTTCCAGCGCCCATTCCCCCATTCCCTGGCGTGCAATGCCGACATCGGAGGAATGTTCCGGGGATGCCACGAACATCGGAATCCCGTTTATATTCGAAAAACCCTCTTTCAGACTGCTTTGCGCATCAACGAATGCCTTGGCTTTCGGCCGGGCGGTGATGTCAAGCGGATAGTATTTCGGATCGGCTTTCAGGGCCGGGGAATCCGAACGGGCGTCCTTGTAGGAGGCACCCTTCTTGAAGAAGAACTCTGCACTCTGCAAGGCTGCGCCCTTGTCGTTCAGGATTCCCGCGTAAGAGCCGTCCAGGAAGAGCCGGGTATTCTGACCGTCCCGGCGGAATTCGATGCGGAGGGGATGTTCCGAGGCTTTCGGCAGTTTCTCCCAGTCGCGGATGATGTCCACATATTCCGGAACGACGCTGTAGCTGCTGTGATAGCGCCGCAGAAGGGGGCGGACATAAACGTTCTGAAGAAGATTCTTATCTCCTTTGACACTCAGGAAAGCATCAGGCAGATCGATTTTCGTTCCTTTCGCCTGTTCGCCGACAGGGGCCATCAGGGAATGCTTCCGGATCCCTTCTGTGTTGATGGAAAGTTCCGTCTCCGTCCCGTCGCTCCACTTGAGAATTCCTTTGACCGCATCCTTTTCCGTTCCCGTGATCACGGTGATTCCTCCGGCTTTTTCAGGACGGATGGTCACGGGAGTGCTTTCCGATGCGGCTGTCTGGAATCCTTTTTTGTCCGTCAGACTTTTCAGGGAGGCTGTCAGATCCAACACGCTGCTGTCCTTCAGTGCCCCGGGGCTGCGGAGAAGGAAATGCGATACCGCAAACTGTTTCTCCGGTTCCGCAAAAATATTGAAGCCCTTCAGCTGGAAGGAACCCAATGCGGCAGTGAAGAGTTTTTTATACTGTCTGTCCGCAGTCACATAGACATCCAGTTTGCCTCCGGAGAATTTGAGAGCCGCCTTTTCCCATTGTCTGGTCCGATGCGGCACCTGGAAGGCCGTTTTGGCTGTGTCGAGCGACACTTCCTTCGGGGTGAAGACAACGACTTTATCCTTGCCGTCCGCTCCCTTCAGATATACTTTGAATTCTCCCTTGTCGTTATTGAAGCGGAAATCGAAAAGCAGATCGAAGGCGGAAAGGGTTTTCCCGGCAGCTCCTTGAAAATCCTTGAAGATGAATCCGGGTTCCTTTGCATTGACATTCAGTTCCGCATTGTCCGCCCAGATCGGATCGTTGCCGACCGAGAATCCTTTCCCCTCCGGACACAACGGCGCCTGTTCCGTGTAGTTCCGGAAGTTCTCCCGGAAATACTCGGCGGGTTCCGCTGCTGAGAGGTACGGAATGACAGGGAGTGAAAGTCCTGCAAGCAGAATCGCATTGCAAATCTTCGGCATGTTACTCTCTCTCTTTCTCTCTAGATTGTTTACTTGGGGACTCTTTGATTTATTTTTAGAAAAACACGTGAAAGGATAGCTCTGATTTTTCCTTTTTTCAAATCAAAAATTCTTTTCTTCAATTCTTTTTTTCAGAAATCTGTCATGGTCAGACGAAAAATCTGTATCTGAATCCGCCTTCTTCCCAAGTCTCGGCTCGTCTTTCCTGAAGATCCGGGAAGATTGCATGAAAATGCGAAAATTAGATTCCTGACACGAAGCGGGACGAAGCGGGACGGGAAAGAACAAATCCCTGTTGGTGCATGTGTGTGCTGCCTGGCAGGAAGAATACCCGGGCTCTTTCTTCCTTTTCCCTCTTTTCCCCTCCACCACCGTTTCTGCGCGCGGGGGGACGTAAGGGAAGGAAAAGGTCCTTTCATTCAAGACAGTGAATCTGAGTAAAAGATGAATAGAGAGAGGCGAATACGATCATCGTAAATAAGGTGGATATTGCCTCAGCCTGCTTTGCGGATGAGGAAGAACCATCCGTACAGGGCGAATGCCACCGTCGGTGCCAGTCCTCCAACGATGGGGGGGAGGATTCCCTGCTTGCCGAGCAGCATGAAGACTTCCGTCATGATCTGGTACAGCACAATGATTCCCACGGCGGCGGTGATGGCTGTAAAGATTCCGGAACGTTCATTTTTCGCAGCAAGAGGAAGTGCCAGAAATACACAGAGAAAACAGACCCACGGGAATGCCAGACGGTAATAAAAGATTGTTGTGTAAATGTTTCTCAGTGTCGGAGCCATGTTTTTACTGCTTTGGAGAATATCGTAAATGATCCAGGTAGGCAATTCCTCCGGGGGTTTGATGGAGTTGATGATGTTGTCTGGCGTTTCAGGAATTTCATCTCTGGAAATGGTGAGTTTTTCGAGTTCTTCAGGCTGTCCGGGCAGATAGAACTGGCTGTAAGGGGTGCGGAGCACTCCTTTGAATTCCCAGCCTTTTCCTTCAATGAAGCGGGCTTCCTCCGCGCGGATGTCCTGAGAGAGAACCTGACGGCCTTCCGATTCGCCGGTCCCGTCCACATAAATTTTCAGGATGATGTTTTTCTGGACTCCCTCCGCATCAAATTCCTGAAAAAGCCAATCTCTTTTCTTGTCGCTGCTCCGGTACTGAAGCATGCTGTGCATCCATTTCTCGTAATCGGGGTTCTGCACGGTTTCGATGAGAATGGTCGATTCCCGTTCGCAGTCCGGCACCACCTTTTCGTTGAACCAGAAATTCACCAGAGTGACCGCGAACGCTACCATATAGATCGGAAATGCGGAACGGAAGAGGGAAATCCCTGAGGCTCTCATCGCCGTGATTTCCCTGTGCCTCCCGAAATTCGCCAGCGTGTACATGCACGAGAGCAACACAGTGATCGGAAGAATGAACCGGATGTTCCCAGGCATCTTCAGTATAAAATACCTTGCTGCCAGAGACACGGGCGACTTATGATCCAGAAATTCGTTCAGGTCGTTGAACATGTCTCCCACCAGAAACAGCAGACAGAAAGCAAAGAGCAGCGCTGTGAACGGCACCAGAAATTCGCGCAGGACGTAAAAGTCCAGAATCGGCATCTGGCTGAATGTTCTCGGCGTATTGCTCAAATATTTGAGGGATGGACTGTTTCTGTTGTTCAATGGATTCTTTCCCGCCATTTTTTAGAGAAATTGGATGCTTTCCCACGCTTCCCGGTAAGATAGCGCATTTTTCCATTTTCGCAACCCCCGGCATCCGGTTTTGAAAATAAAAAAGACGTTCCCGGAAATCTCCGAGAACGTCTTACCCGCCATTCCTTTTTCTCTCCGTCCGGCTTTTTCCCCATGGGGGGAGAAAAGATTCGGGGGAAAATCAGGAAGGCTGCTTTTTTCACCTGGGGGAAGGCTCAGCCTCTGCGGCGCTGTGAACGGCGCTTTTTTTCGCTGGGCTTTTCGAAGTGCCTCCGGTTGCGGAGTTCCTTCAGGGTTCCTTCCTTGTCGAGCTTTTTCTTCAGCCGGCGCAGGGCGCGGTCGATCGGCTCGCCTTTTTTCAGACGGACTTCCGTTGCTTCCATATTCTTTTGTTCACCCCCCTTCAGAAACTGAATCTATTCATGGGCTTGTATCCCGTTTCCCTTTTTTCTTCAGTGAGAGGGAAGAAAAAAGGGCTTTCTGTTCTTTTTCTGTATCTCAAAGTCTGTATGTCAAACACGCAAAAACAAAAATGATTATTATTCGTTGGCGAAACCGGCTTCGTCCGCGAGCATTGCGCGGAGCTTGCTTAGAGCCTGGTTCTGGATCTGCCGGACACGTTCCCGGGTGCGTCCGATTTCCTGGCTGACTTCCTCCAGAGTTCGGGAACGGGCTCCGTCGAGTCCGAAACGCATTTTCAGGATCATCCGTTCGCGTTCGTCCAGATCGCGCAGAAGATCCATCAGGCGGCCGACGGATTCCACATCACTGAGAATCCGGTCCGGTGTCATGGCTCCGCGGTCGGGAATAATATCCTGGAATTCTCCGTCTTCCCCCTGCTGGATGGGGTCGTGCAGAGAGAAGGTCCGCAGATCTGCAAGACGAAGACCCGCCACGGTTCTTTCACTGTAGTCCAGGTTTTCTGCAATTTCGGCGTCGGTCGGTTCGCGCCCGAGTTTTTCCGTGAGCTTCATCCGGACGGATTTGATTTTGTTGATCTTCCCCGCCGACTGCACAGGAATGCGGATGGTGCGGCTCTGATTCGCCAGCGCACGGCGCATGGACTGTTTGATCCACCAGGCCGCATACGAACTGAATTTCGCTCCTTTCGCGGGATCGAATTTCTCCACCGCACGCATCAGACCGATATTCCCTTCGGAAATCAAATCCAGAAGCGGAAGCCCCAGGCCCTTGAAGTCGTGCGCAATTTTGACGACAAGACGGAGATTCGCCTTGATCAGCGTTGCTCTCGCCTTGTCGTGGGCAATGTTGTCCTCGCCGTGGATCATCGCAGCAAGGTCCACTTCCTGATCCTTGGTCACCAGATCGATCTGGCCGATGTCGTGCATATACACTTTCATCGTGTCGTTTTTGGTCACCGAACCGTGTTTCGCGGCGACCTTCGCATTTTTCCGGTCCAGAGAAAGATCTTTTTCAGCGTTCTGAAGATCTAGCGAATTCAGGTCAATGTCGATATCCTCGATCACGGGTTCTTCCTCGGTCCGGGGAGAATCAATCTGCTTTTCCACTTCAATGTCGACAAGCAGTTTCTCAGGCACTTTGACTTTTTTCGGAGGTCTGGGCGGCGGAACTGAAGAGGGCATTCCCCCCTCCTTCTCAGCCGTCTTCGCGGGCTTGTCCTTCCCGTCTTTCGCTTCCGCCGGAAGCGATGAAGATGAGGGCGCTGCTGTTTCGGCAGAAGCTGCGGAAGCCGTCTTCCCTGTCTTTTTTGCCGGGGCGGGAGCGGCATCGGCTTCTTTGCCGCCTGCGGATGATGCGGACGGAACAGACTTCTCTTTTTTCGTTTCCTGCTTCTGTTCCCGGACAGGCAAATTTTCCTGCGAGGACTTTCCCTCTTTTTTCAGAGAAGCCTGATCTGCCTGGGACTTCTTCGCCGTCTGCTTTGCAGGCGCGGAGCCCTGAACGGGAGACGAGGAAGCTTCCGGAACGTCTTTCCCCCCGTCCGACGATGCCGGAGAACTGCTGCTTCCCCCTGCCTTTTTCTTTGTCCTGAGCTCCGCAGCTCCGGCTTCCTGCCGATTCTGAGCGGCAGCAACAGAAGGAAGAAGGCCTTCCATCTGTTTCTTCCCGGACTTCTTCGCGTTTTTCGGCGACACGGCGGACCCGTCGGATTTTTTCTGGTTCTGAAGAGTTTCTTCCGGATCTTTCGAGACCGTCTTTCCCGCGTTTCCGTTTTTTTGAACGGCGGCGCGGGGAGAAGCGGTTTCCAGATCTTTCCCCGCTTTCTTTCCCGTATCCTTCCCGCTTTTCTTCGAGCGGGAAGAATCTTCGGCTCCGGAAGAGGAAGAGTCCTTCGACTCTGTTTCCGGACTTGCCTGAACAGGCGGGACAGCGGCCTTGCCCTTCTGCGTTCTCCCGGCTTTCAGATCCGGAACGGCAGACGCCCCGTCAGACTTTTTCTGGTTCTGAAGAGTTCCTTCCGGGTCTTTTGAGACCGCCGTTCCCGTGTTTCCAGCTTTCTTCTGAACGGCGGACTGGAGAGAGAAGACGGGCTTCTGATCTTTTTCCGCTTTCTTCTTCGTTTCTTTTTTTTCAGTCTTGCCGGTTTCGGAAGGAGTCTGGAGCGGAGCCGCCGCAGGACTCCCCTTCTGTTTTTTCCCAGTTTTCGGAGCCGGGGGGGCAGCCGACACGACGGAAGCGGAGTGCGACGCTGCGGCAGGAGAAACAGATTTTTCCGGAACGCTCCTGCTCTTCTTCTTGCCGTCATTCAGATTCCGGGCCGCAGAGAGAGTGGAGGTATCCTTTTTTTTCTCTGTCTTTTTTTTCTCTGTCTTTTCCGGTTTTTCTTTGCCTTTTTCCGTTTTTCCTGTCCCGGGGAGAGCGGCAGAAGTTTTCTGCATCTTTTTTTGTGCCGGGGAGGAGGATTTCACTTCATTTTCCGGTTCCGGCGATTTTCTTTTCTGTGCATTCTGGGCAGCCGGGGGTACTTTGACTTTGACTTTCGCCTCCGCCGCGGCTTTTTTTCCGGCTGCGGGGACCGATGCGGCTGCTTCCTGTTTCCTTCCTGTGCCTTTCCCGGTGGATTTTTCAGATGCGGAGGAAACGCTTGCGGTATTTTCTCTGCTGTTTTCCTTCTTCGTTTTCTCAGCGGTTTTCGTTTTTTCAGCGGGGACTGCTGTCTTGGAAACGGCCTTGCTCTTTTTCGCCGCTGCAGGCTGTTTTTCTACGGAACTCTGCACGGCGGGACGTTTTGAGGATGCTGTTTTTTCTGTTTTTTTCTGTTCAGAAGTCATGGAAGCGGATTTTTTCACAGGAGCCTCCTGTGTCTTTTTTGAGGGCGCGGCAGGGGGCACAAGCGGAGTTTTTTTCACAGCGGTCTGCGAAAGTTTTTTTTCTGACACAGTCGGTTTTTCTTTAGAGGAAACAACCTTCTTCTTCTGGGAATCCGAAGCAGATTTCATCAGCTGCTTTTTCTCCTTGCACTATTTCCTGTTGCGCAATTGCCTTTTTATGATGGACTGTTATATTGTTGTCCGTTTCTTTTCTACGGCGGAGAAGCATCTTTTTTTCCCCCCCCCCCTCTTTTTTTCCGGGGGGAATCCGCACGGGAAAGAAGCAGAAAAACAACAGGGACAGTTCGCACATATAAAACCATATTATATAATGGGAAACAGGAAAAGTCAAGTGGAGAGGAAGAAATATCTCTGGAAAAAGCATCTGCTTTCCTGGCTTGAGCGTCTCCCGCACGGAGAAGGGAAGGCGGAATTTGTTGATGAATCTCTTCTGGCCTTTCCGCTTTTTTCTCTGCTGATGCATGCGGATCGTCCGCTTCTTGTGGTTTCTCCGGCGCTTTCCCTTGCCGAACGTGTGAAGGAGGATCTGACTCTGCTTTCGGAAGTGCTCTCCACCAATTTCCGCATCGGCGGTCTTCCGGAGGGGTCGACCCGTTCCCAGGCGCTTGCAGGAAGCGACGCTCCGCGTGCGGAAGTCCTCTATCGGACACTGACAGATCCTCCTGCACTGACTTCTGTTTCCCTTTCCGCTCTTCTGGCTCCGGCTCCCGCTCCCAGGAAAATGAGGGAGAGCGGTCTGCTACTCCGGCCAGGAATGGAAATCTCCATCCCGGCTCTCGCTGAAAAACTTCTTGAAATGGATTATGATGACGAACTGGAAGTGGTGCGTCCGGGCGAATTTGCGCGCCGGGGCGGAATTGTGGATCTCTTTTCCCCTTCCGAAAAACTGCCCGCCCGAATCGAATTCTGGGGGGATGTGATTGATTCCATCCGCCTCTTCCGGCCGGACACACAGATTTCCTGTGCTCCGGCGGAGGAATACAGGGTGATTCTGCGTTCGGGGTCCGCTCCGGCGGGGGAGGATCCGTCTTCTGATTCCGCGGATTTTGCGGATTATTTTGAGGATCCTCTCCTTGTTGTGATTCATCCTGCCGAGTGCATGAGGCATCTGGAACAGTTCGGGACAGCGGAAAACCTTGCCCGCTGGGAAACTCTCCTGAAGCGCGCCGGGCTCCGGAAAATCTTTTTTCCGGATGCCGCAGAAGCTGCCGCACTTGAAAAAGATCTTTCCGCTCCCGCCTGTTATCCCGCCTTCGCGCATATTGTGAAGTCGCTGCCCGAGGGGGCGGAGGAATCCTGTTCCGAACTGGCCAGACAGCTTGGGGCGGCGCAGATCCGTTCCTGGTGCCGGGAAGGCTGTCACGTTGTCCTGCTGGGCCGCAGCACTGCCGATGCCGCCTACATCCGGAGCTGGCTGGAGGAGGCCGGGCTGCTTCATCCGCAGGAAGAAGACGGAGTCCTTCAGATAGATCACTGCCCTTTTCCGCGCGGCGTTTTCCTTCCGGAAGAGAATCTGGCCGTCCTGACGGAACAGGAACTGTTTTCCCTTCCCGGGAAGATGAGAAGTTCCACGGTTTCCAGGAGCAGAGCGGAGGACCTTCCGCCGTCCGCCCGCGGCACCGACAGCGACATGTTCACGACCATGGGGGAACTCGAGGAGGGCGGATACGCCGTCCACATCAATTACGGGATCTGCCTCTACCGGGGGCTGAAGACACTCTCCTCCTCCGACGGCGGGACGGAGGAGGTGCTGGAACTGGAATTCGCCGACGACACCATTGTGAATGTCCCCGTCTGGCAGGCCGACTGCGTTTCCAGATACATCGGCTCCAAGAAAACCGCTCCCCCTCTCAGCCGGATCACGACTTCCCGCTGGAACCGTACCAAATCCGAAGCCGCTTCCAGAATCCGCGATCTGGCCATGGACATGCTCCGGATGCAGGCGCTGCGTAGTTCTTCGCAAGGGGAGGCGTGTCCGCCGGATGATCTGAACCAGCGCCTTTTTGAACAGGCATTCCCTTTTCAGGAAACAGCGGACCAGCTGAAGGCGGCATCTGAAATCAAACAGGATATGGAGTCGGAAAAGCCCATGGACCGTCTTCTCTGCGGAGATGTCGGATACGGCAAGACGGAGCTGGCCATGCGCGCGGCGCATAAATGCGTCATGAACGGGCGCCAGGTTGCGATGCTCGTGCCGACCACCGTGCTCGCGCAGCAGCATTATTTCAGTTTTCTGGAACGCTTTTCCGGAACGCCGGTGGTCATCGAAACCCTGAGCCGTTTCAAGTCGAAGGCGGAACAGACGAAAATTGTGCAGCGGCTCAAGGAGGGATCCGTGGACATCGTCATCGGAACCCACCGCCTGCTGCAGGCGGACATCGCCTTCAAAAATCTCGGACTGATTGTCATCGACGAGGAACAGCGTTTCGGCGTGCTGCACAAAGAACGCCTGAAGCGCCTGCGCGCCACGGTGGACGTCCTGACCATGACCGCAACCCCGATTCCCAGAACGCTTTATTTTTCCCTGGCAGGACTCCGGGACCTGAGTACCCTCATGAGCGCGCCTGTGCAGAGACTCCCGATTCAGACCGTTGTCGCCCAGTCGGATGATTCGATCCTGTGCACCGCCATCCGGAGGGAACTTCAGAGAGGGGGGCAGGTCTACTATCTGCACAACCGCGTCGCCACCATCGAAAAGGAGGCTCAGCGCCTTTCCCGCCTCTTCCCGGAAGCCTGCATCGGAATCGGTCACGGACGCATGGACGAAGAGGAACTCGAAAACACCATGCAGAATTTCATCGAAGGAAAAATGGACATCCTCGTCTGCACGACCATCATCGAATCCGGACTCGACATCCCGAATGCCAACACCATCATCATCGACCGCGCGGACCGTTTCGGACTCGCCGAACTCTATCAGCTCCGCGGCCGTGTCGGCCGCTGGGTCCGCCAGGCCTACGCCTATTTCCTCCTTCCGAAATCCGGAATCCTGACCGGAGACGCCCGGAAACGCATTTCCGCCATCCGCCGCTACACACATCTGGGCGCCGGCTTCCAGCTGGCTCTGCGCGATCTGGAAATCCGGGGTTCCGGCAACATTCTCGGCGCGGAGCAGAGCGGGCAGATCAACGCGGTGGGTTTTCATCTGTACTGTTCGCTTCTCCGAGCCTGCATTTCCTCGCTGAAGGGGGAACGCCCGGAACGGAGAAAGGACTGTGCGCTGAATCTGGACTTTCTCCGTTACTCCCTGCTGCCTCCGCCGGGTGGAATCGGAGCGGGATTCCCGCGCGAGTTCATCAGTTCCGACCGGATGCGCCTGGAAGCCTACCGACGTCTGGCGGCGGTCGCTTCCGAAGAACAGCTTGAGGAGTTCGCCGCGGAGCTCAAGGACCGTTTCGGACCTCTGCCGCCGGAGACGGAAAGGCTGTTTCTCTGCCGACGCATCCGCCTTGCCGCCGCGGATGCGGGCGTGGATTCCGTGAGCTGCCGGGAAGACCGGGTCTATCTGGAACGCGCAGGAAGCATCCTGAAACCAGACGGTTTCGTCCCCAGGCTCCCCCCCGGACTCCCCGCGGAAAAAAAACTCGGCGCCCTCAATGCCCTCATGACGCGTTTATTTCCACGGCTTTGACGCGACACACCGTTGTTTTTTCCCCAGTCCGTGCTACATTAACACTCTGCCGAAGAAAAAAAGTGGGACGCTTCGCAAAATGATCCGCTTTTTTCATTCAAACATTCAAAACAAAAAACACTGACAACCCTGACGGAAAGGAGCAGAGCATGACAAAGAGAGATCTGGTAGTGAAAATCGCGGCGGAAACAGATCTGATTCAGAGCGATGTTGCCGAAGTCGTCCAGAAAACGCTGGATTATATTGCGGACGAGCTCGCGGCGGGAAGGGACATCGAACTCAGGAACTTCGGAGTGTTTGAACTGAAGGTGCGCAGAAGCCGCAAGGGGCGGAATCCGAACCGGCCCGAGATCACGGTGGAAATCCCCGAACGGGTTGTTGTGAAGTTCCGTGCCGGAAAGGAACTCAAGGAGAGAGTCGGGAAACTGGCGAAATGACAGTTCAGGGCTGAAGCGCAGTCCTCGTCCTCTTTTTCCCCCTTTCTTTTTTCTTCTTTTCCAGTAGTTTTCTTCCTTCTCCCGTCTCCCCGGGGCCGACGCGTAAGTGAAGAAGCTTGGAGGCGTGTTTCTGTTCTCTCTCTTCCGGGGAAACGGGAAATTGTGGAGGAAAAGTGCGCGTCCGCTCCGTTTTCTTCCTTCGTTCCGCTTTCTTCCTTTTCCAGGCAGAGCCCGGGGAAGGGCTCCGCCGCGGATCAGCCGCCCGGGGACCGGATCAGGCGTACGCCGGGGAAAAGCTGGAAAATGAATGAAATGAAGAGATATGGAGCGGCTTGAAAAATCAGGAAGCATGTTTTTTTCTTCCCCGGACTTTCGGAATTCCCCAAGCGGGAATTATCCGGATGGGAAACCGGGGAATTTGACTCAGATCAAATATAAATGCAATTTCCGCCGTCCGGCAGCAGACGGCAGGCGGTCAGAAGGAATCCGAACAATCATGTCCAAATCATCCCCCCCTCCCGGAACCAGCGATATTTTCCCG
>CAJMAW010000002.1 GCA_905211485.1 uncultured Lentisphaeria bacterium
CATTCTTTTTCCTGTTACAAACTCAATTCCCCCTCAAATAAATAGAGGCGCCCTAAAGTCTGACTCTATCTTCGGCATCACTCGCAGAATCTCCGGTTTTCCCGGTATGAGACATCATTTATCCGAATCAGAATTCGAGTCCAAGGGGAAAAATAGAAACCTTCTCTTTTCAAAACGGAAAAAGACTACCCGGAAAACCGTGGAGTCTTAGTCTTTCTCATCTGCAGGCGTCTATATCTATATATTGGAGAACGGAAGAAAAAACTTTTTCCTTTTTTCTTCCCCCCGGATCCGATAATCCGATATATATATCAGGCTTGCTGGTGCTGTTTTGAATAATAAGCATCCATGCGCGCCCCGACGTCCAGATAATTGACATTGGCGGAATAAATCTGCTTGAAGCAGTCCATGGCTTCCTCCATACTTCCCATGGACTCACAAGTGACGCCCATGTGATACAGAGCATTCATCTTGTCCTTGTCCATGACCTGCATTTCGGAGAGAGCCTTTTTGAACTGCTCAATCGCCATGTCATACTGCGATTTTGCGGAGAAACAGCGCCCGAGATAGACAATCGCATTCAAACGGCGCTGAGGATTCCGCTGGGCAAGCTGGAACTGTTCCAGAGCCTTGTCGATCTGACCGCCTTCCCAGTATAGTTCGGCAAGTTCGTATTTCAGCTGCAGATCGTTCGGATAGGATTTGACGCGGTCCTCATAACGATCCAGTTTGTAGTCGTAGATTTTTTTCTGTTCCGCGGCGATCTCTTCCTCCGAAGCATGGTTCTCTTTGAGAGACTGGATCTGACGTTCAATGATTGCCACATTGGCCCGCTCGATGGCCTTATCGATGGAGGGGTCAAGCGTTCCCATTTTCTTGACAATCCACTCATATTCCCGGATGGCATCCTCATAACGGAAGTCGCGCAGATACAGTTCGGCCAGTTTTCTGTGAATGTCGACGGATGTTTCACCTTCCTGGATCATCTTTTCGTATTTCGCGATCATTTCCCTCACATCGTCAACAGCCCGGATGATTCTGTCCCCCTGTTCCGCATCGGCGCCCTGGTCCTGATTTTTCAGCTTATCCTGGAAGGAAACATTTCTTTCTCCCCAGCGCCCCTGCTCCATTGTTGCCAGAGCGGCGGCGGTTCGGAGTGCAGCCTGGGCTTCCAGGTCGCCGGGATGGCGGTCCGCGATTTTTTGACAGATCTTCAAAACATTCTTTCCGTCGCCCATTGATTCATAAATTGCCGAGAGCGCCTTCAGATTGGCTTCGTTTGAGGGTTCAAAATCGGCGATGATTTCGAGCGCCTCCGCTGCGATGAAAGGCGCTCCGGCAGCTTTTGCCGCATCCGCAAGAAGGTTCAGAGCGGCTATGGAATGGAAATAGGCCGCCAGAGCATCCTCGGCACACTTTATGGCTTCCAGCGGTTTCTTCGCCACAAAGACTCTTCCCTTCAGTACAAACTTATTCGCTTTCATGCCGCCGAACAATTTTTCAAAGGCATTCATATTGTTGAACTTTTGTCTTTCCACATCACGGAGCAGCTGTCTGGCTTCCATGAAGCCGGGTTCTCTCTCAAGGATCGTCTTCAAAAGTTCAATTCCATAATCCAGGCTGTTTTTATTCAACACATCCCGAGCCTTCTGATACGCAGCACGAACACCACTGGACATGTTGGACAACGATTTCTTTTCAATCGCCATGATCATGAAACCTCCCAAATATAGATTTTTCTGGAAAATATGATATATTATATCGAGCGATGGAGTGAATTCAAGCCCGAATTCTCATTTTTGCAGAATTTGTGCCTTCTTCAGGTAGGGTTTTCATCTTGAATACAATGAAAAATGATACGATTGCCGCCATCTGCAGCGGAGTGGGAGGTGCGATTTCGATTCTCCGTATTTCAGGTCCGGAAGCGCTGTCTGTGGCGTCGGGGATCTGGAAAGGGAAAAGAGAACTTTCCGCATTCCCCAGAAAAATGCTGCTGGGAAAATTTTCCGGCGAGGAGGGGAAAACACTGGCCTCGGACGGAGAGGACTGCCTGGCCGTATATATGCCTTGTCCAGGAAGTTACACGGGGGAGGATGTGACGGAAATTCACTGTCACGGAGGATCGTTTGCCTCCTCCCGCCTTCTGCGTGCCGCCCTCCGCGCGGGAGCGCGCCAGGCTGAACCGGGAGAATTCACGAAACGAGCCTTTCTGAACGGAAAAATGGATCTGACGCAGGCGGAGGCGGTTGCAGATCTGATTGCGGCTCAGTCGGAAACGGCGGGCAGACTGGCGGAGCACCAGATGTCGGGCCGTCTCGGGAAGCAGGTGAGGGAATGCAGAACGCCGCTGATTCATGTGCTCGCCGAACTGGAATCCAGACTCGACTTCCCGGACGAGGATCTCGACTGGATGCCGCCCGAAGATCTGATGCGTACCATCCGCCTCTCGCTGAATGGAATCCATGAACTTTTGCGGACGGAAAAATTCGGTGCTCTGGTCAGGGACGGGCTCAGGATTGTTCTTGCGGGGCGTCCGAATGTCGGGAAATCGAGTCTGCTGAATCAGCTTCTCGGTTACGAAAGAGCCATCGTGACGGATATTCCCGGAACCACCCGGGACACACTGGAGGAAAATGCCTCCATCCGCGGCATTCCCGTTCGTTTGACAGACACTGCCGGAATCCGGGATCTTCCTCTTGATCCTGTGGAAAAACTGGGAATTGCCAGGTCAAAGGACTCTCTTTTGTCTGCGGAACTGATTCTCTGGATTCTGGACGCATCCAGTCCGGAAGATCAGAAACGGGAAATTCTCCGGATGCGCGACGAACTTCCACGCGCTGTGCCTGTCATAGCCTGCTGGAACAAGATGGATCTTCTTCCTCCCGGAGCCACTCTGCCGGATCTGGAGCTGCCGACGGCGAAAATATCCACTCTGCGTTCGGAAGGACTGGAAGCTCTCTGCGATCTGATGGAGCAGACTGTCCATAAAAATGGAGAACGCCTGGAATCGGAAATCGCAGTTTCCGCCCGACATTCCAAACTGCTTTCCGAGAGTGCGGAATCCCTCGAAACGGCTCTCCGGGAAACCGCTGAACTCAACTGGGAGCTTGCGGCGTCCTGTCTTCATTCGGCTGTTTGTTCCCTCGGGGCAGTCACCGGAGAAAATGCGGATCCGGATATTCTGGATGAAATCTTTTCCCGTTTTTGCATCGGCAAATAATTCCCGCGGCAGGGGAAGAAGTTTTTTTCTGAAAAAAAGCAATTTTTCTTGCTCTTTCACTTGACTTTTCAGGAAAAAAGCGGATATTAAACTCATGTCCTGAAACAAAGGCAGGCGCCCATAGCTCAGTCGGTAGAGCAAATGACTCTTAATCATTGGGTCCAAGGTTCGAGTCCTTGTGGGCGCACCATCTACCTTTTTTCATCTACCCTTCTTTTATTTTTTCTCCGAGGGAAAGATTTTTTCCATTCTTTTTGATCCGGAATCTCTCATGAAGCCGGGAATGGCTCCAAATCTTATATTTTGTACCCGCTCATCAGGCAGATCCTCCGCCTCCTCCCGGAAACCCTCTTCCTTTATCTTATCTATGCGGATTACCGATACACTGAGAAAGAGAGAAAGAAGAAAATAACAAAGAAACAGAGAAAAGAATGAAAAGGAGGGGAAAGCACAGGAAAACCGAATCTTTTGAAAAAACGATTAGTTTCCACTTGACAATTATTCAAGCAACAGTATAGTATGGCTTCCCGAATTCAGAGGAAGGATGCCGGACACCATGACAACGGAAAGAAAAGAAAAAAAACTTGAAGCCCGTCTGGGGGATCTTTTTCAGGAAATTGCGGGAGCCCTTTCAGAAGAATCGTTCAGCGATACGATCGAGCAGTGGCAGGACGTCACCTACCGCCAGGAACAGATGATCAAGATCGTCAAAATGATGACGCTTGAACGCGGAGAGGGCATTCCCCTGAAGGAACTTGCTGAAAAAATGAATCTGACTTCCGGGACCGTTTCGGAATCGGTGGAGGCGCTTGTCCGGAAAGACGCACTGGAAAGGAATCCGAATCCTGCGGACAGGAGATCCGTCCTGATCCGGCTTTCTCCGAAAAGCACGGCAATCATCAAGAGAGGACTGGAACGCCAGAGCGCCATCACCGCCTCCTGCATTTCTGAAATGACTGAGGAAGAACAATCGGAGCTTCTCCGGCTCCTGGAAATATTTTATGACAGAATCAACAAAAGGAAAGCACAATCATGATGAATCATAAATGGAACTGGAAGAATCTTCTGCTTCTCGGGACGGGGCTGCTCTTGGCTTCCGATCTGCCGGCCCAGGATCCGGCGCAGAATGCGCCTGCGGTCAGCGTCGTTGCGGAAAAGGCTCAGAAAATTACGGAGACGGGGACGCGGAAATATATCGGGAGTCTGGAAGCGATTGAGGAAGTCACTCTGGTCGCCCGCGTCTCAGGGTATCTCAACAAGATCAATTTCAGTGAGGGCGAACTGGTGAAAGCGGGGCAGCCCCTATTTGAAATCGAAGACACCACCTATCAGGCACAGGTCAAAACCGCCGAGGCGAAACTCCGACAGATTGAAGCCGAACTCATCTATGCGGAAAGCAATTATGAAAGGCAGAAGGGGCTTGCCGAAAACAAAATTGTCTCGGAAGAAGCCTTTGAAGACGCGACAAGACTTCTGAACTACCGGAAAGCCTGCCTGGCAGAAGCGGAAGCGACACTCATTGATGCGAAAAACAATCTTTCCTATACGAAAATTCTTTCTCCCATCACGGGAAAAATCGGCAAATCCACCTACACCCGGGGAAATTATGTGACCCCCACGAGCAAGGTGCTGGCGGACATTGTCCAGATTGCACCGATTTATGTGAGATTTTCCATCAGTGAAAATGATTATCTTTCGCTTTTCGGCAATGCGGAGAACATCAAGGAGAACGCAGTCGTCCGGATTCAGACGGCGGACAAGAAACTCTACGGGGAGCAAGGCAAAGTCACGCTCGTGGACAACAAGGTGGACTCCGAAACCGGAACGATGATGATCTGGGCGACTTTTGAGAACAAGGATATGAAGCTCAATCCCGGAGGACTCGTCACGGTTCTTCTTTCCAAGGCGATCAAGGAGGAGAAAACCGCGGTGAAGCTTTCAGCGGTTCAGGCGGAAGCTTCGGGAAACTTCGTTTATGTGATAGATGCTCAGAACCATGCTCTCAAACGGCCGGTCAAACTCGGGGAGATTGTCGGGAATATGCAGATCATTGAGGAAGGAGTCGCTCCGGGCGAAACCGTCGCGGTGGACGGCACGCACAAGATTCTGCAGCCCGGCATGCCCGTGACCCCGGTATTTGAAGATTGAACAGGAAAGACGGCGACAGATCATGTTTTCTCTTATTTTCATTGACAGGCCGAAACTCGCGATGGTCATATCGATCGTCACAGTTCTTGCCGGCACCTTGTGCATGTTCAAACTCCCGATTGCGGAATATCCGGAGATCGCGCCTCCGCAAATCATGGTGACCGCCTCCTACCCCGGAGCCAGTTCCGAGGTTATCGCGGAAACGATAGCTGCTCCGATCGAAGCGGAAATCAACGGCTTGGAGGATATGGAGTATTTTTCCTCCGAATCCAGCAACAGCGGATCATATACGCTTTCAATCACCTTCCGGTCCGGAGCGGACACGGATATGGCGCAGGTCAACGTGCAGAACGCCGTAAAGAGGGCTGAACCGACTCTTCCTCAGGAAGTAACAGCGCTTGGGATCCAGGTGATCAAACGTTCTAGTGACATTCTCGGGGTGTTTACCTTCAATCGGCAGAAAGACTGCGAAATGTCGCTCCTGGAACTGAGCAACTATATCCGGATTCATGTCAAGGACGCACTCGCACGCATCGACGGGATCAGCGAAGCCTCGATTTTCGGAGCGCAGGACTACTCCATGCGTGTGTGGCTGGACCCCATGCGCATGTCAGCATTGAACATTTCCCCCTCGGAGGTTTCTGCGGCGATTCAAAGCCAGAACATTCAGGCGGCGGCGGGATCCGTGGGAGCGGAATCCAGCAACGAATATCTGCAGCTCAAAGTCAATGCTCTCGGACGGCTTAAGACGCCGGAACAGTTTGGGGAAATTGTCATCAAGACCGGGGAAAACGGCCGTCTTATCATGTTGAAGGATCTGGCCAGGATTGAACTCGGGGCGGAAACCTACAGCGGGAACAGCTTCGTCAACGGGGAGGACTCCATCGCGCTTGCCATTTACAGAAACGATGATGCAAACGCGCTTGATGTCATCAACGCAGCCCGTGCGAAACTGGACGAAATCACCTCCATGCCCGGTTTCCCGAAAGGCGTCAAATACGAAATGGGCTACGACCCGACGGAATACATCCGCATCACCATGAAGGAGATTGTGGAAACGCTGATCATCACTCTGGTTCTGGTGGTGGCCATTACGTATCTGTTCCTTCAGGACTGGCGCGCGACTCTGATTCCGGCGCTGGCGATTCCTGTTTCGCTTTTCGGAACCTTTATCTTCCTGCTGATTCTGGGGTATTCCATCAACGTGCTGACGATGTTCGCCCTGATTCTGGTGATCGGGTCTCTGGTGGACGACGCCATCGTGGTGGTGGAAAACGTTACGCGAATCATCGACGATGAAAATCTTTCCCCGCGTGAAGCCACCATCAAGAGCATGCAGCAGATCACGGGAGCGATTCTGGCCACGACGCTGGTCATTCTGGCCATCTACGCGCCGATCGGATTCTACGGGGGGATGGTCGGAACGATTTACCTTCAGTTCTCGGTCACGATGTGCATTGCACTGCTGTTTTCGACCTTCAATGCTCTGACGCTCAGTCCGGCGCTCTGCGCTCTGCTGCTTCGCAAGAAACAGCCCTCGAACTTCAGCAAGATCTTTGTCCCGTTCAACTGGTTTCTGGACGGATCCAGGTCCATTTATCTCAAATGTACCGGTTTCCTGGTGAGACGCGCATTTCTCACGATTCTGATTTTCGCGGGAGTCCTCTGGGGGAACTACCATCTTTTCCAAATTACGCAGAGTTCCTTCCTGCCCGGTGAAGACAAAGGCGCCATCCTCGGAGCCGTGGAAATGCCTCCCGGAGCCACACTGGCGAGAACGGAGAAAGTTCTCCGCAAACTCAATGAAATCGCCCTGGCGACTCCCGGAGTGAAAAATGTCATCACGGTCAGCGGCTTCAGCTTCATCGGAGGAGAAGGAGAAAACCTCGGTCTGGTCATCATCACACTGAAGGACTGGGCGGAAAGAAAATCCCCTGATCTTCATGTGGACAGACTCCGTGAAAGGCTTGAAAAAGCGATGGCGGACATTCCATCGGCGAAAATCAATCTTTTCACACCTCCCGCCATCATGGGGCTGGGGGCCACCGGAGGCGTCAGCTTCGTCCTTCAGGCGACCGGAGCTCAGACTCCGCAGGATCTTGCCAAAGCCCTCGGCACGCTGATCGTGGAACTCAACAAGGCTCCGGAAACCGCCTACGCATTCTCCGGATACAACGCCAATACGCCTCAGCTGTATCTGGACATCGACCGGACCAAGGCGGAAATGATGCAGGTGCCGATCAGCCGGATTTTCACGACCCTTCAGAGCAAACTGGCGTCTCTTTATGTGAACGACTTCAATCTCTTCGGATATTCCTTCAAGGTGAAGATCCAGTCGGAAGCGGATGAACGGAGCAGTCTCGGGGACATCAGTCACATCAATGTGCAGAGCAACACGGGGAAAATGGTTCCTGTCAGTGCGTTTGCGGATGTGAAGTACATGATCGGACCGCGTCTGATCCAGCGCTTCAACCAGTCCATGAGCGCCAGCGTGAATGCGCAGGCGAAGCCCGGATACAGTTCAGGGGAACTGATGGCGAGAATCGAGCAGATCGTTCGGGAAAAACTGCCGAATGATTATCAGATCTCCTGGACGGAAATGAGTTTCCAGGAAAGAGGCAATGAAGGAAAAATCGTCGAACTGATGCTTCTGGCGCTCATCTTTGCGTATCTGTTTTTGGTGGCGCAGTATGAAAGCTGGACCATCCCGATCCCGGTGATCACCTCCGTTGCGGTCGCCACGCTCGGAGCCTTTATCGGGCTTCAGTACTGCCATATGCCGCTGAGCATTTACGCCCAGCTCGGACTGGTCATGCTTATCGGACTCGCGGGAAAGAATGCCATTCTGATGGTGGAATTCTCCAAACAGGAACGCGAAAGCGGCGCTTCCATTTACGATGCCGCTCAGAACGGCGGACGCGTCCGTTACCGTGCCGTCCTCATGACCGCGTGGTCCTTCATTATCGGAGTCTTCCCCATGGTGATCGCCACCGGTGCTGGCGCGGGAAGCCGTACCGCCATCGGAATCACGACTTTCAGCGGAATGATCCTTGCCACGATCTTCGGAATTGTCCTGATTCCGCCGCTCTACTCCATCTTCCAGAGAATGCGTGAATTCGTCAAGCCGATGAAATTCAACGAATCCGGAAGCATGCAGGCGGCCGTCCCGGCAGAAAAGGCGCCGGAGGGGAAATAATCACAGCCAAGAGGGGAAGGGGAGCCTCCTTCCCCTTTTGAATTATTGAAAACCGCGGCGGGAACGGAATTCAGACAAGCGTTCCCGCCGTTTTTGTTTTTTTTTGCATTTCCGGGAAAAACGATTTTTCCCCCATCGGAGATTTCCTGAACGGAGTCGATCATCCTCCGGGGGAAGACTGTCGGACAAGATCAGTCGAACGAATAAATGCGTGTTTTCAGAAGGCTCGGTTCGAAGACTTCCATTCCCAGGTAAAGGTCATCGCCGTTCCTCCGTCTGGAGCGTTTCCAGGTCTCGCCTTCAAAGTGTCCTTCCTCGACGCTCAGGAGTTCAGCGTAAGCATGTTTCTTCGGAAGGGCTTCCACTCTGAAGCCGAGGCCTGCGATCAGGAAGTCGTCCGGACCGGTTTCAATGATGAATCCACCGCCGGGGATGTCCATTTCCGCGCCGGGGAGCAGCCAGAGGATCCGGAAATCGTATTTTTCAAAGGAGAGGTAATGAGCCCGGAACGAATCCTGAAGGATTCCTTTCATATGTTTTGTCCCGCGGTAACGCAAAATGGAAGGCATCAGGTTTCTCAGAAGGGAATAGGTTTTCCTGAGCTGAGGGGACTGATCGCGTGAACCCATGCTTTTGACCGCGTCCTGGAGAACGGCATCCTCAGGAACGGGTGCGTCGGAAGAACTCTTCACCCCGCCGAGGCTGTCGATTCCGAAGGGGGAAACGCAGAGAGCGCCCTGCCCGACGGCGTAAAGAATCGTACCCGTCATCCAGCGGTCGCGCCGCATTTCCGGGATCAGAAGGGGATTGCCTTTGAGACGGGTGTAACGGGCGCATTCCTCCTTGAAGTTTTCCTGATAGAGATCGGGAGCAAAGACATCGATGTCCGGTGCGGCGCAGCGCCAGACGTCATGCAGTTCCGCGACAGGCCCTCCGGAAGGATGAGCTCCGCCGGGTTCCCCGGGAGCCTGAACGGTCCAGGCGTTCACGAACATGGGAATCGGATATTCTTCCTTTCCCGCCGCCGCAACGGCATTGATGTACTTTGCCGTGTAAAAGGCCGTGAAGACTTCGTCGGCCGCATCTCCGAAGACCGCCTGCCAGTTCCCGGATTTTTCCAGAGCGGAGAAATCCGCATGTCCCGAGAGCCAGGGAGAAAGCTCCGCCCGGTGCGTGCAAAGATAGCGGGAAAGTTCTTCCGGAATACTCCGGGCAAAGACTTCATTTGCCGCGGGAGAAAAATCACGGGATGTCCCGAGAAGGCCGGACTCGTTTTCCACCTGCATCATCAGCACGGTGCGGGAGGAATCCGTTTCCCTCAGATGTTTCATCAGCGCGGCAAAGGCTCTGGCATCCAGTTTCCGGCATTCGGAAGAAAAACAGCTGATTGCGCGGTTTTTTGTTCCATCTCTGCGGAGGGCGCGCGGGAAACGGACTCCATCGGTCCGGACCCATTCGGGCGGATAGGTGGAAAGGGCGTTCTTCCAAGTGGCAAACCAGATCAGAATCAGTTTCAGACCATGAGCTTCCGCGGAACGGATCAGATCGTCGACCATGGAAAAATCGAAACGGCCTTCTACAGGTTCGACAAGTTCCCAGGAAACAGTCGCAATCACACAGTTCAAACCGAGATCCCGCAGTTTCGGCCAGACGCGTTTCATATGTTCCGGATCGGAGGAACTTGAATTGTGAAGTTCTCCGCACAAAAGGACCATCGGCTCTCCCTCAGCATTCAGGAGCTGAATCACGCCGTCACGTTCTTCCAGACGGGGAAAAGAGTTCTTCATCGTACTGTTTTTTCATCCTTCATTCTTTGCATTGTTCTGATGACTTGAAGATGGGATCTTCTTTCCGTTTTCCGCCCCCCCTTTTTCCTCTTTGCTCATTTCATTTTTGCCGGAGTGGGGAAGCAGTTCTTTCTGGAGGAAAGATAACCTTCCCCGTCCCGGAATGCAAGGGAACTGGCTTCTTTTTCCCGGGATGGTGGGAAAGGGAAGGCGGGGGAAGAAGAGGAAGGAAAAGGAAGAAGGGAAAAAGAAAGAATGCGGAAGCATATCCCCGTTTCCAGAGGCCTCATTTTTTCTTCAAAGAGAAAGTTTCTGCCAGCGCCGGCTTCCGAAGACTGGGGTGCTGGAAACGCGGAATTCTCCGGAGGAAGTTCTGTCCAGAGCCATCACCATATACCGAAGGGCGTCCATGGCATGATCGTTGAGTTTCAGGGGTTCTTCCCTGGCATTGCGGGAATCTGCGGAAGGGCACCAGCGGTAGTCGTAGATTTCGGAAAGGAGCTGCTTGAGATTTCTGAAAAAGAAAAGACGGGGTCTGCCGTCCGGAGCGACGGAAAGACGGTTCTTGACGCTCTGGATGCCGAGGATCACATCTTTCTTCGCCGCCCGGGTCCGGATTCCGGCGTCTTCCAGTTCAGCGCGTTCGGATGCGTCATGATCGGCGACGGTAACGGCATATCGTTCATCGACGGACAAGCGCAGGATCTCTTCCGCATGAATCCGGGTCCGGACGGATGACTTGTAATATTCCCTGTAGATGTAGAGTCTTCCGTCCCCGTCGACGGCTCCCCAGAGACAGACAAAGGGGTTTGTGAAACCGAAGTCGATGGCGCGGAAACGTTTCCAATCCGCGGGGATTTCAAAGGGGTCCAGAGTATGGATTTCTTCGTCGAATTCCTCATAGACCGCGCCCTGATTGTCGCGCCAGATTCCATTGAGCATCCGGTCCTTCATCACAGAGGGGAGCGCCTCCAATGAAGCCAGGTATTCCGGAGGAAGATGAGAGAGATTGTCGTATGCTGACCAGTTCAGGCGCGCCCATTTTTCCGCATCGGGGAGAGGCTCTTCCGTTTCGGGATCAAGCTGTCTCACACCGACGTAATGAAGCCAGTGGCGCGGTCCCCGCGGATTGCAGTCCAGAATCAGTTTCGGGACGGCCGTGCGGCCTTTCGAGTCGCGGCAGCGCTGGGCAAGACGCGTCACAGCCATCTGGACCGTCTCATAAGAAAGCTGGGTGGCTTCATTCAGAAAGACTGTAATGTATTCGTTGCCAAGGATTTTTTCCGTCCGATCCGCATCATCCAGCCCGCCCACCGTAATGCTCGAACCGTTCCGGAAATACAGACAGAGATCCGTTTCACTGAAACGGCAGAGTCCGCCGGGGACATGAATTCTCAGATATCTTTTCAGTGTATCCGCCCACAGCGAAGTCTTCGCGTGAGCACGGCATTTCCGGGCCGCAAGCTGATGCGAACCGGGATACTGAAGCGCACGCCGGACAAGATATTCCGTAATCAGCGCGGTTTTCCCGGAACGGGAACCGCCGTCAAAAAGAATCCGGGTCTTGTTCCGCGAACTCAGGATTTTCCATCCGAGTTTCTGTTTTTCATTAAATTTCAATCCCATAATAACGGCAGTCCGTCTCTGTTTTTCCTTGATTCTTCCTGTTCCGGGTTTTCTCTTCTTTGCAGGTGGGGAAATTTTTTCTGCTTTTCCCGGCTTGACCCTGCCCCGGCTTTTCATTGAATCTCCAAACGTCAAAAAAAAACGGGAGGGGAGGAGACCTTTCTTTGCCGGAACTCTTTTCTTCCTTCTCCGGACGCAGACGGCAAGCCCGGAAGGCAAATTTCTCCAGCTGAAAAAACAAGTTTTCAGGAAAAATAAGCGCTCCGAAACTGGAAAAATCAGAAAAAAAAGCTATCTTACAAGTTCTGTTTTTATGACGGAGAGAAAAACAAGAAACAAGTCTCCGGGAACGCGGGAACGGCAAGGAATTATGCAGAACATCAGAAATATCGCAATCATCGCGCACGTCGACCACGGGAAAACCACGCTCGTGGACCAGATCATCAGGCAGGCGAAAATCTTCCGGGAAAACCAGGAAATGCACGAGTGTTTCCTGGACAGCAACGACATCGAACGCGAACGCGGAATCACTATCCTTTCCAAGAACATCAGCGTCAATTACAAGAATACGAAGATCAATATCATCGACACTCCGGGGCACAGCGACTTCGGCGGCCAGGTGGAAAGAGTCCTGAACATGACCGACGGAGTGCTTCTTCTTGTCGACGCTGCCGAAGGTCCCCTGCCCCAGACCCGTTTTGTTCTGGACAAGGCTTTGAAACTGAATTTGAAACCGGTAGTCGTCATCAACAAGATCGACCGTCCGGACGCCCGGGTTCAGGAAATCCACAATGCCGTTTTCGATCTTTTCATCGATCTGGATGCCTCTGAAGAACAGCTGGATTTCCCCGTGCTTTACGCCAGCGGAAAAAACGGATGGGTCACGGATGACCTCGAACATGGGAAGAGGGATTCGATTCTGCCGCTCATGGACGCCATTCTGGAAAAGATCCCGCCTCCGCCGCACCGGGAAGGCCCCGTTCAGATGCAGGTCACCACGCTGGACTACAACGATTATGTCGGACGCATCGGCATCGGCAGGATTCACCGCGGGACGCTCAATACGAAAAAACCGCTTGTTCTCATTAAGCGCGACGGAAGCGTTGTCCCGACCCAGATCAAACAGCTCTTTCTTTTCGAGGGAATCGAACGCCGGGAATCCGTTCAGGCGGAATGCGGCGACATCTGCGCTGTCGTCGGAATCGAAAACATCGATATCGGCGACACCATCGCCGACGCGGAAACGCCCGAACCCATGCCCCCCATCGCCATCGACGAACCCACGATTTCCATGATGTTCCGTGTCAACGATTCCCCGCTTTTCGGACAGGAAGGGAAATTCATCAGCAGCAGACACATCCGCGAACGGCTCTTCAAAGAGGCGGAAAGGGATGTCGCGCTCCGCGTGGAGGAGACGTCCGGCGACTGTTTCAAAGTCAGCGGGCGCGGCGTTCTCCACATCTCCATCCTCATCGAAAACATGCGCCGGGAAGGATATGAGCTGACCATTTCCCAGCCGCACGTCATCACAAAAGAAATCGACGGAGTCCTCAACGAACCCATCGAAATCCTTTCCGCGGACGTCCCCGACAACTGCACAGGCAAAGTCATCGAACTTGTCGGCAGCCGCAAGGGCGAAATGCTGAGAATGGAACAGCACGGCAACCGCCAGCTGATCGAATTCCACATCCCCACCCGCGGCATCATCGGGCTCCGGAGCAAAATCATGACCGCCACCGCAGGAGAAGCCATCATCTCCCACCGTTTCGATCATTATGAACCCTTCAAAGGGGATATTCCGCAGAGAATCAATGGAGTCCTCGTCAGCATGGGAAGGGGAAAAGCCATCGCCTATGCCATCGACGGACTTCAGCTGCGTGGAAAATTCTTCATCGAACCCGGAGTGGAAACCTATGAGGGAATGATTGTCGGAGAACACTGCAAGGACGATGACCTCGAAGTCAATCTCCAGCGGGCAAAAAAACTAACCAATATGCGTGCCGCCGGATCCGACAGAAACCTCAAAATCGCTCCCGCCGAAAAAATGAGTCTCGAAGAAGCTCTCGAATATATCGCGGACGACGAATATCTGGAAGTCACCCCTCAAAACATCCGCCTCCGTAAAAAATATCTGACCGAACTCGAACGCAGAAGAATGCGAAACGCCAAGGCCAGAGAAGAAGAAGAAAGCGAAAACTGAACTCTGAAACAAAAACCTGAAACAAAAACCTGCAACGGAAACCTGAAACGGGACACGTAAAAAAACAAGGGGAAAATCAAAACAAGGAAAAAACCGGCGGGGAAAGCGTAAGCGTATTCACGCCTCATTTTCTGCCCGTCCGTCTCGTCTTTCATCTGAGGGATTCTGCTCCTTTTTTTCACCTTCCGGGGAAAACCGTTTTTCTCCGGGCAGAAGGAGAACATCCCTGCGGGAACTGGCAGGACGGGAGAGAAGCAGGCGGTGCTCTGCTCCGTTTTCTCCGCAGACGGCCCCGGATTTTTCTTTTCCGCTTCATGTGATTTTCCGTTTTTCCTTTCCGGAATTACTTTTTTCCGGGAGACGTCAATCCAGCCATGTTTCAGGAATAGAACGCTTTTCCCTGCCCTCTCCCGTTGCGTCGGCAGTTCATGAGGGGCGATCTTCCGGCTGTCTTTGCTGTCCGCCGCGGCCGGGACGCGGGAAAGAACGCTTTGCGGGAAATGGAGAGAAATCCAGAGGGGGGCACTGCCGGGAGAGAAACGCGAATGAAAGACTATTGATAGAGGATAGAGCAAGAAAAAGGTGGGGAAGCGCAGGATAATATATATGAGGACGGAGGGGGGGACCGGAGACGGATGAAAAAGAAAACACTTTAATGTTAATGGTTCACAAATGGTTCAGGGTATACGGGAATGATTGATTTTCAGAATGTATCAAAACTTCTCGGTGGTCGCGACATTTTCCGGAACGTGTCCTTTCGCGTCAACAAAGGCGAACGCATCGGGGTCGTCGGCCCCAACGGTTCCGGGAAGACGACGCTTTTTTCCCTGATCTGCGGAGACCTTTCCCCCGACAAAGGGGAAATTGTGAAACCGGAGAAGGCCAGGCTCGGATTTCTGCGGCAGCAGCTGGGATTTTTCCGTGAAAGCGAGCCGCTTCTCTCCTTTGCCGAAGCCGCGGGCGGAGAACTGCCGCGACTCCAGGAACGCATCATTGCCCTGGAACAGAAACTCTCCACTCTTCCACAGGAGAAGAGTTCCGAACGGGAATCGCTCTTGAAACAGCTGGGGCAGGCGCAAAGTGAATTTGAGGCACTGGGCGGCTATGAAATGTCGCACCGAGCGGCGGCGGCGCTGGCGGGGCTGGGATTCCGGGAATCCGACAATAGAGTTCGAACTCAGTGTCGGCGCGGCGTTCTACCCAGCGGCTGATGCTGGCGCGGGCGCTGTACAAGGACGGCGCGATTCTGCTGCTGGACGAACCCTCCAATTACCTTGACATTCCCGCCGTCGAATGGCTCCAGCGCAGACTCAAGAATTACGAAGGCACCCTTCTGCTCATCTCCCACGACCGTTATTTGCTCAATTCCCTGACGGACATCACACTGGAAATCAACGGAGGAAACGCCACACGCTATTCCGGCGGATATTTCTATTACGTCCGCGAACGCGAAGAACGCCGCCGCATCTCCGAAGCCGCCGCAAAAAACAACGAGCGGAAACGCCAGCAGCTGGAAAACAACATCAACCGTTTCCGGGCCAAGGCCACCAAAGCCGCGCAGGTGCAGTCCTGGATCAAAATGCTCGATAAAATGGAAGACGTCCGTGCGCCCGAGGATCTGCATTTCACCGGACGGATCCGCATCCCGTCTCCGCCCCCCTGCGGAGCGGCGGAGATCCTCCGTCTGGAAAATGTCTCCCACAGCTATGACGGAGTCCGCTGGATCCTGAAAGACATTGATCTTGCCATCGGGAAAGGCGATAAAATCGGAGTCATCGGATACAACGGCACAGGGAAAAGCACCCTGCTCCGAATCATTGCGGGCCGTTTTCCCCCGACAGAAGGCAGCAGGAAAATCAGCCACAAGGTCGTCATCGGCTATCAGGCACAGGAATTTGCGGAGCTTCTGCCTGAGGAACAGAGCGTCTTCGACGTGGTGAAGGAAGCATCCGCGGGGACGGATCTGCCGTCTCAGAGAATCCGGGAAATACTCGGAGCCTTCGGCTTTTCAGGCGATGCGGCGCTGAAACCGTGCCGTGTGCTGAGCGGAGGAGAGAAAATCCGCCTCTGCTTTGCCCGGATTTTCGTCAATCCCCCGAATCTGCTCGTCCTGGACGAACCGACCACGCATCTGGATATCGCGGCAAGAGAAGCGCTTCAGGAGGCTTTGAAAGAATATCAGGGAACCGTCTGCCTCGTCAGTCACGACATGGAATTCCTGCGCGGAACAGCGGACAATATTCTGGAAATGCGTTCTCCCGGCGTCCGCAGATATTTCGGGAATTACGATTATTACAAGGAAAAAACCGCCAGTGAAGCTGAAAAATCCGCCCCCTCCTCCCCTTCTTCCGCCGCGGAAGGAAGAGCGGGAAGAAATGCTGCCTCCGCCGCTTCGGGATCTGCAAGGGGAAAGGAGCCTTCATCAGGAGCTGTCTCCTTCGGATCGTCAGGAGCAGGAGACGGAACTGGTGGAGGAACTGGAGGAGGAACTGGAACGGTTGTCAACCCGAAGGAACTCAGGAGAGAACGCGCGGCGAAACGTCAGGAAATGTCCGGGGAGAAGCGGCGTCTGGAAAGGGAAATCGCCGAAATCGAAAAAAAGATCGAATCCGCCGAAGAGGAGAAGTCTGAGATTTTAAGACAGCTCTCCTCCCCAGGCGAAGGCATCGACTTTGCCTCGCTCCAGAAGCGCCTGAAGGAAATCGACTACACCCTCGCCCTCGCCACCGTAGACTGGGAAAACACCGCCACGCGTTATGAAGAATTCATGAAGGAATACCGGAAAAATGACGAAAAACCTCCCAAAGGCTGAGGATGACTCCTTCCCCTCCTCCAGTAGCAGCGCATCCGGAAACAGCGCATCCAGCACCCCGCAGGGGAGCTCCTCCCAGCTCCGGACCGAACGGAAAAAGGAACTGGAAGAAATCAGAGGCCGGATCCGGACGGAACGCTTCCCCCTCTGGCTCGGACTGCTTCAGGATATGGGAAAAACGGCCTCCACGGGAAAAACTCTTGTCCGCTTCCCGGCGGCATCGACTTATCTTTTTACAAGCGGACAGGTCAAATGGGCAATGGATCCGGTTTATTCGGTGGGGGAACTTCCTCCGCCGGAAGAGGAGCTGGACGCCATTGCAGAAATGATTGCGGATTTTGCATTTGTCATCATCACACACTGTCATGCGGATCACTGTCAGAAGGAACTGATTTCCAAAATCATGAAGAAAGGGAAGAGAACGCCTTCCTGGATTCTTTCCGAAGAAGTAATGGAGGATTTTTTCCGATGCGTTCCCGACTGCGTGTCTCTCTCTCCGGACAAGCTGATTTTCCTGAAAACAGGAGAGGAAATCACAGTGGAAGGGATCCGGACAGTCTGTCTTCCAGGTCTGCATTCGGAGCCGGGAAAGCAGAAGACGGCCTCGGGGTCCTTCGCGGTCTTCCCTCCGGAAGGGCTGTCGCTGTATTTTCCGGTGGATGTCCGCGATTTCCATCTGCCGGAACTGCCGGCGGAGCGTTTCGACTTCGTTTTCGGACACGTTTGGCTCGGAAGAACAGACAATACATCTGATGCTCCCTTCCCCGCACTCGGAGAATTCTGCGCTCTGCTGAATCAAACCCATCCGGATCAGCTTGTTCTGACTCATCTTTATGAGGTCTCCAGAGCGCCGGAAGACATCTGGACGGAACGCCACGCAAAACTTGCGGAGGACGGGCTGAAACGTCTGAATCCCGCCGTGAATGTCCTCATTCCGCGAAGGGGGGATACGCTTCTGCTGACGTCTCCGCATACGGAGGACCCTTTTCTGCAAATCTCCCGGAACAGTGCATCCGATTTTCTGAAAAACCTCGGCTGCTCCATCAAAAAGGACCCGCTGTCTCAGCTGAGACAGGCAATCGCTCAGAAAGTGCCTGTCCTCGAATTCACGAGCACACTTCTGGCGGATTCCGCGATTCCCTCCCTGCTGGCGGAATGGCGGGAGGCCGGCGGAGAGATTCTCTCTGCCCATCTGCCGGAACTGCCGCTTTCCGGAGAAGAGAATTCGGAGGAAAAGCAGCTCCGATACCGTGAACAGGTGCGTCTTGCCCTCGACCGGGGAATCGACCGTGTAACCGTCCATGCACCCTTCTGCAGCGTGTCCTATCTGAAACAGCATCTTCCCGAGGTTCTGGCGAACTACCGTCTTCTGCTCGAACCTCTGCTGGAATCGGGAATCCATATCGGGATTGAAAACATGCACATGAACTCCAGCTCCGCTCCGGATGAAAACCGGCGATGCTGTTTGCTTCCGGAAGAATGCAGATCGTTCATAGAAGCCCTGAGAAAGGAATTCGGAGGATACGGATATCCGAAGCTCGGACTCCATCTCGATTTCGGACATGCCTATGCGAATTTCCCCTATTCTGAAAAATATCCTCCGGAAATTTGGCTCAGGCTCTGCGGATCCTGCATCAACGGCCTCCATCTGCATCAATTCGTTTCGGAAGCGAATACGGAACATCCCTACCCGCAGGGACACCACCATGTCACGAACCGGACCTGCGGACATCCATCTCTGGCGCCGCTCTTCAACGCCTGGGCAGAGGGGGTTTTCCGCGCACCGATCTTTCTGGAAGTCGCCCGGGGCCGGGAAGGCACCCCTTTCCCCTCTCTGGAACGCCTGCGCCATCTCTGAGTCTTTTCCGGGGGCCGGGATATTCCACCCGAAGAGGAGGAGGAAGCCTTTTTCTTTTTTCCTTTTTCTCCAGTTCCGCCGATCTGGAAAAAACAAAAAAATATTGTGCACAGTCTCCAGCGCAAAGTTGAAAAACCCGGTGGAAACGCTATCTTTTGCCGAGGGAGGGGGAGAGTCATGCGTGCAAAACGGCCGATCGTAAGCGGGGGCAAGAAAAATAAGACAAAGAAAAGAGGCGGCGCCCCTCCCCCGCCGCAGACGAATCATCAAG
Source organism: uncultured Lentisphaeria bacterium (assembly GCA_905211485.1). GTDB lineage: Bacteria > Verrucomicrobiota > Lentisphaeria > Victivallales > UBA1829 > CAJMAW01. The sequence continues at coordinate 19,119 of CAJMAW010000002.1, forward strand.
CAATGCCCGGCCATCATGGGCCTCTGGAAGGAAGAAGTGATTGTATGAAAACGGTTTTCGTCATTTTTCTGAGTCTGCTTTTTTTTCCGTTTTTCCTGAAAGGGGGAGAGTTCGAGGAATATGAGGATCTTCTTGCGGAAGTCAAGAAGAACTACCGCTATGCGGCGAAAATGGACTCGAATTCCCGTATTGCCAAAGAATATCAGGAAAAGCTCAGGATTCTGGAGGAGAAGTCCCTCCGGCTTCAGAGCATCATTCAGCGTCTGGGGCTGGGGGAGGATTTCAATTTCACGGCCTACAGCCGGATGGTTCGTTCGGCATACCGTGAAAGAAATACGGACGACTCGAAAAACTCCAACCGTCACAAACTGGAACGTCCGGTCAGCTACACGTTCCCCATTCTGATGATGCAGAGGGACATCAAGGAACTGAAACGGATGAACTTTTCCATGGAAAACGGGGGGTCTTATGACAGCAGACTGGTCCCGCTGCGGGGACTCCTTGAGTTTGAACGACTTCTCGACTATTTTATGACGTCTGCCAAAACTTCGTCGAAACGCTCTGAAGATTCCATCTGGCGGGATTATTTTGAAAAACGTCTTGCCCGCATGAAAATTCTGGCATCCGAGATCGGGACGAAACTCGCCAGGACCAACCCTGAAATAGCCCGGGAATACGCCTTCCCGACCGAGACCAATGCAATGATTTCCAATTACTTCAAAATGGCAACCTCTTTAAGTTCCGGAAAAAGCTCCGGTTCCCGGAAGGGGGGAATGGAGGAAGACGCGAAAAATGAAAAGGAAATGATTTCACGCCTTCAGGATGAAATTCTCTTTTCCGCTAAGAAGCTCCGGGAAGGTCTGCTCAAACTCAAGGAAATCGGGTTTGAACTGGATCCTCTTTCAGGTTCCTCCGGGCAGCAGCAGGGGAAAAGTCCTGCGCTCGATCCCATGAGCACAGATGAGGACTTGGATGAGGAGGAACTCGAGAATGAAAAAACCGAAGCGGATTCCGGAGACTCGGATGGACAGAATTCAAAGGAGCTTGAAAAGCTTTCCGACAAGGAACTGAACGAAAAACTCTTGGAAATCCGGGAAAGCATTTACCGGAAAAACAACGTCATGGCAGGCATCGACAAAAACGTGCTCCGTTTTTATCTGCGCTATCTCGGGAAAACTTCCAAAAAACGCTATGAAGCCATCCGCAAAAAATATTCCGAACGCGGCTATGACAGCGCCACCGCACAGAGCAGCGCCTTTTTTGAACTTCACGGCATGCTTAAATCCGGCATGATCCGAGACTCCAGAAAAGATATGCTCCGCCTGCTCCGGAACTATGAAAAGGAAAAATCAAAAATCGAAAGCGAACTCGAACGGAACAAGTTCGACGCCGATTGGAACTGAAAGAAAAAAATTAAGAATGAAAAACAAAGCGAAAGACGAGTGCCGGACTCCGACAAAAATCATTTCCCGTTTTACGCGCCGCCTGCACCGTGCAGGCATTCTCGGGACTATGACAGGATCCTTTTCCATACGCAGGGAGGATCTTGTCCACATCACAGTTCCGGGGACAGATCTTCTCAAACCGGAAACCGCGGTCTTCTTCCTCTCGACCGGACTTCCTGAAAAACCGGATTCGCCCGTTCCGGAAGATCTTTCTCTGCATCTGGCAGTCTACAGGGCCTGTCCCGATGCGGGGGCGGTCATTCACGGAGAACCGCCGACGGCCAACGCCTTTGCCGTCGGAAACCTGGAAATGCGCACCGATTTCAGCGTGGAGGCAAAGCGGAAACTCGGAGACAGCGTCCCGATTCTCAGATATCTGACCCCCTCTTCCAGAACCATGCAGAAAGAGCTTCTTTCCCTCGCCACTGAATCTTCCTCTATCATTCTCCGCAACCAGGGGGCTCTCTGTTTCGGGAAAACGCCCGCGGAAGCAGCCGACCGCATCGAAATTCTGGAAGCCACGGCAAAACTGAATCTTCTGCTCTCCGGATTCCCGGAAAACGAGCTGCATCCCATCCCCGGCAAAAGAAAAAAACGTTCCTGCGGAGAAAACACTGAGGAGCATAAGCATGAACATTGAAGAACGAATGAAAAGCGGACTCTATCAATCGCCTTCGGGAGACACGCTTCCCTACCGGATTCATCTTCCGGAAGCGGAAGGGGAAAAGCCCTCCGGAGAAAAATTTCCCCTTCTGCTCTTTCTGCACGGCATGGGCTCGGTGGGAAATGACAACAAATTGCAGATTCAGACAACGCCCCCCAGAATTCTGGACTATGCCTCCGCACGCGGAATGCGTCTGATTCTTGTGGCTCCGCAGTCTCCATGCGCCTGGGTGGATACGGACTGGCGTCTGCCGCTGCATCACATGTCGAAAAAACCGGGGAAACCGATCCGTCTGCTGACCGGACTGCTGGAGCAGTGCATCCGGGAACTCCCCGTCGATCCGGACAGAGTGTATGTGACTGGCAATTCCATGGGCGGATTCGCCTCCTGGGAAATGCTGCAGAGAAAGGGAAAACTCTTTGCCTCCGCCCTGATCGTCTGCGGAGGAGGGGATCCCGCCCTCGCTGCGCGTCTGGCAAAGATTCCCGTCTGGTGCACCCATGGAGACGCGGATCAGACAGTACTGCCGGAACGTTCCCGCCAGATGCGGGACGCCGTCAACGCAGCGGGCGGACATCTCATCCTCACCGAATTTCCCGGCGTCCGGCACGATGCATGGACTCCGACCTATTCCAACCCCGCCTTTCTGGACTGGCTCTTTTCCTTCCGTCGGCGTCACCGCCCCCGCAGACAATCCGCATAGAGTACGGGGAAAAAGTGATTTTCTCCCTGAAGAGGATTTCTTCTTGATTGCGGGGTACAGACTTTCTCCTCCCTCCCAGGACAAAATTTCCCTGCGTCACAGGAAAGACCGGAAAAGGAAATCCAGTTTATTTTACGACAGGGGAAAAGAGAGAAATCCAGTTGAAAAAGGGGGAAGAAGGTGCGGCACATAAAGAAAGGAGGAAAGGAGTCTTCCGCCAAAAATGATGATGACGACTGCAATGATGAAAATGACGCCTCGGGAAACAGGAAGAGAAAGAGAAGAAGGAGAAGGAGAAAAAGAAGGAAGGGAAAGTACGACATTCCGGAAGTATGCACTCGGATGGAATGACTTCCTGCTGGATAGAGTGGCGGAATGTTTCCGGGAGCGCTGTCTGCATTCCCGGGACGGAGCTTCCTTCCCGGACTCCACGCTTCTGATCGTGCCCACGGCGGAGGCGGGGCGTCTTCTGAGAGAAGCCATTGCGGAGAAATTCCGGCCGGAAGGCGGAATCGTCTCCCTGCACGTGGAGACTCCGGCCTGTCTTGCCACACCGCAACGACCCTGTGCGGACTCCGTCCTGACCAGTTCTCGCTGGATCCGCCTTCTGAAAGGCATCAAAGCGGAAGAGTATCCGAATCTGCTCAAAGGGCTGGAAAAATACCGGGACAGTTCCTCCTGGCTTCTGGGCATTGCGGAAAGACTTCAGCGTTTCAGGAAGGAACTTGCCGCTGAAGGACTCTCCGTTTCCGCAGTCAAGGACTTCTTTTCACGTCTTGCCCAGGAAAAGGGGGCGGAGGATCTCTGGGACCGCAGTTTCCAATTTGCCGAATTTGAAAAACTCGAAGAAGAATATCTGCGCTGTTTTTCCCCCGCCCTCCCCGATCCGGTGGCGGCTCAGCTGGAAGCAATCGCCCGCCCGCAGATCCCGGACGGAATCAGAAAAATTCTCTTTGCATCCTGTCCGGACCCGCTCCCCGCGGCAATGCTGGCGGCACGGAACCTGGCGGAGAAAAAAGGCGTTTCCGTCGAACTCTGGATTGCGGCGCCGAAAGAGGAGCTGAACTTCTTTGACGCATTCGGAAGACCCCTCCCGCAATACTGGGAAAAACAGAATCTCGATCTCCCGGAAGAGAGCATCCGGAAACTGCGCTCCCCGGAGGAATGCGCATCCAGAATTCTCGGGCTCTATGAGAATGCATCGGCAGCTCCGCCGCTCGTAATCGGAATGCTGGACGGAGAAATCATAGAGTCTCTTCTGGACAAGCATTCCCTTCTCCGGGGAAACGCTTCCGTCTTCTATGCGCCTCAGGAAAAAACGCTCTCTTCCCTTCCTCTGACACGGGCTCTGCTCACGCTCCTGAATCTGACTTCGGAAAATCCTTCCTTTGAACAGATCGCCGGCCTCGCACGCGATCCTTTTTTCGCGGCTTACGGCTCAGACCTTCTGAAGATATCCCGTTGGGAGTCCGTCCTTGTTCTGCTTGACAAGCTCCAGAGTGAACATCTCCCCCTGAATCTGTCTCAGCTGGAATCACTTCTTCTCCGCCCAGCTTCTTCCGCCGCAATGTCTTCCGCAGCTTCTTCCGGAGCTTTTCCGGCGTCACAAGCGCCCTATCCGCCTCAGGACGGTGCAAACGGGGCATCCGGGGAAACAAGGAATGACAAGTCCCCCCTTCTTCCCGCTGCAACGTCAGATGATAACAGTCCCCGGACAGCGTTTCCCGCAGACAGCATGGAAAATGATGCGGAAAAAGGACTCTCTTTTCTCTGCGCATGCATCCGGGAATGGTCGGGCCGGCTTTCCCGGAGCGGGAATCTCCTTGAGGACGCTTACAGGATCTTCGCGGAAATCGCACCGCACGGGGAACATCTTCTTTCCGACAGGAAAAGCGCCGCGGAGGAACTGGAACAAATCCGTTCTCTCCTTCTCCGCTTCCGGGAAGCGGCGGCGGAACTGACTCCCGACCTGCAGAAAGCCCTCTTCCGGCATCTGACAGGCAGGACTCAGATCACAATCCATGCCGATCCGGGGGCGCTCACAGATCTGACAGGCTTCCTCGAACTTCCATGGACGCGCGAAAAACATCTGCTCATCGCCGGATTCAACGAGGAATCCTTCCAGTACGGGCCGCTTGCGGACGCCATTCTCCCGGATCACGCACGCAGCCTCCTCGGCCTCCGGGACAGAAAATTCCTCTATGCGGCAGACGTCTATCGTTTCAAAACCCTTCTGGAACCCCGGAAACACGATCCGGACTCTTCCCTCCAGATTCTTTTTTGCGGCTCTTCCACCAAAGGAGATGTCCTGAAACCTTCGCGCCTCCTTTTCCAGGTCCCGGATCCGGAACTCCCCGGACGGGCGAAAATCCTCTTTTCCGATGACCTTCTTCTGCGCGCGCAGTCCTCTCATCCGGAGGCGTCGCACGGCACCGCCAGAACGGAAGGAAAGCATTCCGGCATCCTCCTCCTCGCAGCGGAAGGGGAAAACAATCCGGAAGGGCACGCCGACGACTGTGCCGGGAAAGAGGGAATCAGATCCGAAACGGGGAAGAAAAGTGTTCTCTACTTTCCACGCTGTGTTCTTTCGAAAAAAAGGATTTCCGTTACGGGTTTCAAAGCGTATCTGACCTGTCCCTTCCGCTATTATCTGGAACGGGTTCTCGGCGCAAATGCACTGGACGATCGAAACGTTGAACTCGACAATCTCCAGTTCGGAAATCTGATTCATCTGGTGCTGCAGGCCTTCGGGAATTCTGCTCTCCGCAATGAATCCGACCCGGGGAAAATCGAGCGTTACTGTCTGGACAAACTCCATGAAATCGCCTCCCGCGAGCTGCCTTCCGCAGGGTCCGGCATTCCCAGGCTCCAGATCGAAATCATGAAAAACAATCTTGAATATTTTGCGAAAGTCCAGGCTCTGACCGCGCAGGAAGGCTGGGAAATCCGTTTTACGGAACGGAAAATCGTTTTCCCCTGGGAAAAACTTTTTCACAAAGTCTTTCCGGATGAAAGGAAGGAAACCTGGCGCGAAGGAATCGTGCTCTCCGGGAAATTCGACCGTCTGGACTTTTCCCCCTCCGAAAACGCCTGGCGCATCCTTGACTACAAAACCAACCGCGAAAGCAGAACTCCCGCAGGAGAACACCTCTTCTCCCCTCAGTCGCTTTCCCAATCCGATTCGGAAGAGAACGACTGGCGGGCGGCCGGCACCGATGAAAAAGGGAAGAAACTCTTCTGGAAGGATCTCCAGCTCCCGCTCTACCGTCTGGCCTTTGCGTGCGGATTTTTCCCGGAGGCGTCTCCGAAGTCCGGAGAAACGCTCAGATGCGCTTATTTCAATCTGCCGCTGGCCTGTTCCGACACCGCCATTCTCCCCTTTTCCCAGCTGGACGCCATGCCGGAACTCTCCCTCAGCGCCGCACGCTGCGCGGATCAGATCCTGAAACGGATTTTTTCGGATCACTGTTTCTGGCCTCCGGAACAGTCGGGACAATATTTCGCAGACGACCTTTCGGAATTCGTTCCGAGTCTCACCGTGAACGACTTCGACCCCGCCTTCCCCGCTTCCCTTCAGACGGCATCGGAAATGAAAATGGAAAAAGAAAACAACGCCCAGCTCACGGACAAACGGAATCATGACTCCGGTGAAAAAACAAAACAGAAAAACGCAATGAAACAGGAAAAGGAGCAGGATGCGCCATGAATAATCATTCAGCGGAAACAGCCGTTCTGGTTCCGAGCTGTGTCATTGACGCATCCGCGGGATCGGGAAAAACGGAAGAACTCGGGAAACGCCTGGTGGGCATGATGCTCGCCGGTGTCCCGCCGGGATCCATTGCAACCATGACTTTCACCCGCATGGCGGCAGGAGAAATCTATGAACGCCTGATCCGGATTCTCTGCAAGGCGGCACTGGATCCTTCGAGTCATGAGGATCTGATCCGGGATCTGAACCGTCTGGGATTCCAGACCCGCGGAGAAGGCCCCTGGCGCTTCACTCCGGACGGAAAAGCCCTGAAGGAACTTCTCCGGGAACTCATCAGCTCCATGAACAGCCTCCGCATCGGGACGCTCGACAGTTTCATGGCGCAGATTGTCCAGTCCTTCCCCGTCGAACTCGGACTCCCCGGGGAATGCTCCATGCTTGACGAAGCGGAAGGCGAATCCCTCCGCGACGATCTGCTCCGGATCCTTCTCGATTATTCCTCATCCCCGCCCGGAATGGATGAGGATTTCATCGAAGCCGGAAAGGAAGCCGCCTACGGGAAGGGAAACAAACTCTTCTTCGACGCTTCCCGGGATCTGATCGCCTCCGCCGAAACCTTTTACTCCTGGCGTCTGCCCCGCTATTCGGGACTCTGGAATCCCTTCCCCGCTCTTCCCCGTCATGACGATGCCGGAGGGGCCGACAGAAGAAAACAGGCGTTTGAACGCTGCAGGGAATGGAGTCTGGACTTTGAAGAAAAACTCAGAGCCGCAGAAAAAGCGGTACCTCCTTCGCTGGCACGCCTGATTTCCACTTTGGAAATCTGCCGGGATGCAGGGCCAGAAACGCCCTTTTCACGGGAAAACCTCAAAATCCTGAATGCCTTCTTTGAAGTCTGGGAAAATTTTCTGAAAGGAGAACAGAAACCGCAGGGATTCTCCCGCGGATATGATTTTTCCACAGTCATGGACCCCCTGATCCTTCTGCTTTCCCATGCGGGAGAACTTCTTCTTCATCAGGCCTCGGTCCGCACGGGGGGGATGCGCGCCATGCTTCAGCTTTATGCGGATTTGTACCGGAAAAGAGTGCTTGAGGAAGGGAAAATCGCCTTCGCCGATCTGCCGCGCCTTCTCAACAACGAGGAGGCGGAAGAATGGATCTTCGACATCGCCTACCGCCTGAACGGAAAACTCTGCCACTGGCTCATAGATGAATTTCAGGATACATCGCGCGATCAGTGGCGGATTCTCTCCCGCATCATAGAATCGGTGCAGGATACGGAGCACAGTCTCTTTCTTGTGGGAGACGTCAAGCAGGCGGTCTACGGATGGCGGGGCGGTGACAGCCGGCTCATTGATGAAGCCGCGGAAGAATTCTCCCTTCTCCGCAGCCCGAAATCCATGTCCTACCGCTATGGTCCGGAAATTTCCTCCGCCTTGAACGAACTCTTCTCCCCCGCGAAGATGGATCTTTCCGCTTTCCCCGAAGACACGAAAGAACGCTGGAAAAGAATCTGGCAGGATCATGAATCCGCCCCTTCCACAAAAGCGGGTTCCTTCCAGGTCTGGCAGATTCTGGACGGCGCGCCCGGAAAAGACGGAGGCGCCGCAGAACAGAATCCGGATGACGATAAAAAGGAGGATCTCATCACTCAGTACGCCGTCCTGATCGCAGCGGAACTCAAGAAAATTTCACCCTGGGACCGGGGACTGGAAAGCGCCGTGCTGGTCCGATCGAAACAGGATGGAATCCGTTTGAAGGATGCCGTCATGCAGCTGGATCCGGAAATCGGGACGCATCTGATCTGGGAGGGAGAGGAGAGCATTGTCAACGACAAGATCGTCGCCGCCCTGCTGGCGTTGGCCGTCCATCTCCAGCATCCGGGGAATACGCTCTGCGTAGAAGTGGTGAAGATGACTCCGCCCGTCGCCGGACTTCTCCCCGCAAATGCCGAAGACATGGAAAAAATGCGTTCCTTTCTCGTCCTCAACGGGTTTCATGATACGTTCCTTTCCTGGATCCGCACAATTCCGGAGGAATACGGGACCGCGGACAACAGGAATCTGGATCAGCTCCTCAGCGCCGCACGCAGTTTCGATTCCTCCGCCTCCGCCCGCGGAGACGCGGTCCGATTCCGCGATTTCGCCGCACAGCACATGATGAATGAATCCGCCGTCCGGGGAAAAGTCCGGATCATGACCATTCATCACAGCAAGGGCCTCGGCATGGATCTGGTCTTCACCATACTGAAAAACAATCAGAAATCCTCGTTGAGGAATCCCGTCTACACAGGCTTCCTACGCGGAAAGAAGAAGACCGCCGGAAAAGACGGTGCGCCCGGATGGCTCCTTTACGCACCCGGCCCCGCAGGCGCACTGCACAGCGAAATCCGCGAAGCCGCCTGGAGCAAAACTGCCGACGCGGCAATGGAGGAGCTCTGCACCCTCTATGTGGCCCTCACCCGGGCAAAACGCGGCGCGTGGCTTCTGCTGCCTCCGCTTTCCGCTCAGAAACGGGCAGCGTTCCATCCCGATCTCACGGGCCTTACCAAAACGGGAAAACCGAAAAAGTTCACCCCCTCCCTGATTTCCGGATTCCAGGATTCCTACTATATTTCAGATTATGTTTTCGATTCTCTTTTCGGATCCAATGAAAAGGATTTCCCGAAGAATGAAACTCTCCGGATCCGTTCCATGGAAGGAATTCCCTGCCTGACCTTTCAGCGCGGAATTCCGGAATGGTATGAAAGCATACGGCCGGCTCCCGCACCGGAAAGACCGATGACTTTCAGTTTCTCTTCGGCAACAGGATCGCCCAGACTCGTCAGAAGGACCAGAATCACTCCCTCCTCGGCCGATGACGAGGTAATCCGTCCCCTCTCCTTCACCCTTCCCGATGTGGAAAGTCCGGCGGAACTCGGGCGGCAAATTCATTCCTTTTTCGAGCAGGTGGAGTTTCTTGATGAATTCTTTCTCCTCCCTGAAGAAGAACTGCTGGAGGAGAAACAGGAAACGGGAGGGGCGGCCGTCGCAGCAATTTCTTCTCAGATCCGTTCCCATGTCGAGCACTGCCTGAAAAATCCGGAAACCCGCGCGCTGCTTTCGCGTCCTTCTTCAGGCAGACATCTTCTCTGGAGAGAGCGTCCCTTTGAAGTCATCACAGAAGACGGACTCTGGATCAGCGGCCGCTTCGACCGTGTCCTCATCGAACTGGATTCCGAAGGATCGTGTCCCGTCCGGGCCGTACTTGTCGATTTCAAAAGCGACCGCATTGCGCCGGCTCTCTCTCTCCGCGAAGCCGGGAAACCCTATGAGAAACAAATGTCTCTTTACAGAAATGCCTTGAGCAGTCTCCTGAAACTCCCGCAGGAGAGGATCCAGGCATACCTGGTCTTCACGCGGACGGGGGAAAGTCTTTTTCTGCCCTTGAATTCCGTTTCCGCCACGACTCAATCCCCCGGCCCGGCTGCCGCTCAGTCCTCCGCCGGGGTCTCCTCCGGGACGGAGATTCCTTCTCCGGCAGGGGGGGCGGACAATGTTCAAGCCTCGCCGGAAGCTCTTTTTCCCGAAGAGAGCGGAAACGGGGAAGTCCACGGGAACAAGAGTGTTGCTCCCCCTGCGCCCCCGGAGGAAACGGCTTCCCGGAAAGGGAAGACAGACTCTTCATACTGCAACGACATTCCGGATCTCTTCTCCGGAAGCGGGGAATGAGTTCAAAAAGGCGCAGAAATCCCGGATATCGGCGAATCGGCCCGTGGCGGAGTCGAAATTTCCGTGAAGGCTCAAGCCCCGTGGAATGGCATAGGCCCGGAGTCCGGCCGCGCGTGCGGAAAGGATTCCCCGTTCGGAATCCTCCACCGCCACAGTCTGCGCCGCGGAACAGCCCGCCCGCTCCAGAGCTTTGAGATAAGGTTCGGGATGGGGTTTGTGATGGGTGAAATCCCAGTCTCCCACAACGAAATCGAAATAAGGAGCCAGACCGCTTGCCTCGTGAATCGTCCGGAAATGCATTTTCTGGCAGCAGGTCACGACGCCGATGCGGAAACGGCCGTGCAGTTCAGCCAGGACTTCCCTCACGCCGTCGATTACCAGCGAGCCGCCCCGTTCCAGCAGCATCCGGTCATACATCAGATTGCGTTTCTGACGCGCGGCCTCGGCTTCCTCACGCGTATAGCCGAGAGAAACAATCAGATCCGCCAGACTGAGCCCCCGGCTCATGCTCATGCGGGAAAACTCGGCCTCGTCAAGATCCCGGCCGAATTTCTTCATCATTTCACGGTTCGACTCGAAAAACACTCTTTCCGTGTCGACCAGTACGCCGTCGTTGTCAAAAAGTATGGTTTCTGTCATTGCCGCAGTCCGTTGTCCGTCCTTGTCCGGGAAATCTCCCCTGAGTCTCTCTCTTTCTGGGAAGGAAAAGTCTCCCTCCCCTCCCCGGGCAAAGGAAAAGGGAAAAATGAATGGATAGTATAGCACTTCCGTAAAAAGGATTCAAGAAGAAAAGCCGGAGAAAAAAAGAAGGGCAGAAGGAACAGGGCAGCCATCCCTTCTTTCCCCGGAAAAACAGAGAAAAAAAACTGCCAGACGCTGGCAAAGATACAGGAAAAGATTATATTCTAAAAGACGGAAAAGGATTCTTCAGTACCGGGCGGGCTTTTCCCGGTACGTCCTTTGCACATCCGTCGTCTTTTCCGGGAGTAAAATATCAAGGAGAAGACGAAGGGGGAAAATCTGGTCATGAAAGGGAACTAAAAAAAATGAGCAGAATCGTCACCATCCTTGCGGCCGCACTCTGTGTGATTACACTCTCTGCGTGCACATCCGTTCATACAAGCGATGCGGGAAGCATCAATCATTATCCGCAGACTGTCGGGCCGACCGATCACTACCGCCCGCTCTACAAAGTGGAGCCGACGAAGAAAGTTTCCGGCGCCGCGGAAGTCAATGTCCTCTTCGGGATCTTCGCCTGGGGAGACACCTCCAATTTCGCCGACAACGCCTACTTCAGCCAGTCGCTTTTCTCCATCATTTTCCCGAGCGCCCGGGAAATTTCCGGCAAAGCGGCTTTCTACAACGCCTGCAAAGCTGCGGCCTGCGATGCCGTCGTGGCTGCCCGTTACGAGATTGAAGAAACCGACTATTTTGTCTTCAAGATCCTGAAAACAAAAGTCTCCGGTTTCCCGGCGACTCTGATCGGAGTGGAGACGGTCAAGCCCATGCCTTATTATATCGATGGATCGGGGAATGTGGTCGTCATGAAGGAATTTGTCACGCCGCATTTGCTCTTCGACGCAAGCAAAGGGAAATGCTGGCTCTTCTGAAGCCGCTTCTCCCGACATCTTTTTCTGCCTGTGAGGGACGTCTTGAAAAAGACGTCCCTTTTTCCTCTTCCCCCTCTTGCCTTTCCGTTTTCTATTTCATCCATTGTCCACATCCTTTCTTTTTCTGATCCCGTTTTCCCCTCTCATCGCCATTTTGTTGCATCTTCTATCTCCCCCTCACACGGATCCGATACGGGAATCTTTTCGGGAGGGAAATTGAAAAAGCCCTGCGCGAAGGGTATATTCCCCGGCGGGAAGCGGAGGATCAGCGTTCCTCCGGGGGGGGAGAAAAAACGCTGAAAAATGATGAAAACAGAAGGATCTTTGCAATGAAATCTTCCCGGCTTGTTTTATTCCTGACAATCTCTGCCGTTTGTCTTTCATTTTCACTCGGGAATCTCCTCGGAGCCGATCACGCCGCAGCCAACGGGAGAGGAATGCCCGCATCCAGTCCGTCTTCCGCAGAACAGGGTGCGGGGAAAGAGCCGGAAAACTCGAAAGGCTCCGTGATCGAACACCCGGAAGGGGAATGGCGGGCCCTCATTCTTCAGCACGGGAGGAGAACGGCCAGAGCACCGTTTGTCTGGATTCTCACAAGCGACGGGCAATGGGGAACACGTCAGGACGGGAAGACGGAAGCGGTCCATTCCGGAATTTTCCGTCTCTCCGGGAACCGGCTGCTTTTCTTTCCCCCGCAGGAACAGCTGGAAGGATCCTCCGCGCAGGCGCTGATCGCGACCGCAAAAGACAAGGACAGTTTTCTTCTCGGAGAAGAGGCGCAGACACTGCATGTCATGGAATTCAGACGTCTTTCCCTTCTTCGGGATCCGGATCCGGAATTTCTATCCGGCACCTGGCGCTTCACCCAGCTGGATCCTGAGACGAAGGAAAGGAGGAAGTCCCCCTTCCGCGTTCTCTTCAGCAGAGACGGGCACTATTCCGCGGAAGCGGATCAGGGCACAAGCCCCCTTCCTCCGGGAGCCGCGGAAGGCAGCTGGATTCTGGAAGACGGGCTTCTCCGGCTCCGGAATCAGTTCAAAGGGGATGGCTTCTGGAAGGCTCCGGTCTTTTTCCGGGACGGGGACACCCTTGTTCTGAACCGTTCAGGCATCCATCTGTATGGAGAAAAGGAAACCCCTTGAAAACGCATTTTTCCCTTCCTGAAACCGCTATAATAAACCCGGGCCAGGTAAAAAACGCGGATAGAGGAAAAAAACGCCGTAAAAAAAGTACAAGACAAGAGCTTCAGAAGCAGAAAGAAAAAAAACGCTTCCCGTTTTTGCAATCATGAGCAGGAGGAGAAAAGACGGAAGCGGAGAAGGAGGCCGCGGCCAATCATGGGTGAAACTCTGAAACGACGGGACTTCCGTCCCTCTGAAATTCCCGTATCGCCCGGAGTCTATCTTTACCGGGATCTCTTCGGGACGGTCATCTATGTGGGGAAAGCGCGGAACCTCAGGCGGCGGATGTCTCAATACTTCCAGCCTTCGCGTGAGACCCGGGCAGATCCGAAACTGCGTTCCCTGATCCATTCGATCGAGAGCTGGGAATACATTCCCGTCCGCAGCGAGGATGAATCGCTGATTCTGGAATCGCGCCTCATCAAGGAATACGCTCCGAAATACAACATCCTGCTGCGGGACGACAAGCGCCTTCTGCTCTTGAAAATCGATCCGAACGAGAAATTTCCGCGTTTGAAACTTGCCCGTCTGAAGAAGGACGACTCCTGTCTTTACTTCGGCCCATTCCCGAAAGGCGGCGAACTCCGCAGGACGGCGGAATTTCTGACCCGTCATCTGGGTCTCCGCAGCTGCAAGGCGGCCGTCCCCGGCGAAACTGACAAGGCGCATTGCCTTGCCGGAACCGTGCGTGACTGCTGCAGACCGTGCGTGGGTGATGTTTCCGAAGAGGAATATTCAGCCCGGGTACAGCGTCTGATCGAAATCCTCAACGGAGACATTTCCGAGATCACAGACCTCCTGAAACAGAAGATGACGGAAGCCGCCGGAAAAAAACAATACGAAAAAGCCGCCGCCTTCCGTGACATGGCTCATAATCTGGAATCGCTTTACGGGGAGAAACGGAGAATTTTTCTGCGCGGGGCCTCGGGACTTGTCGTTCAGGCGCCCGGGAAGGAAGGAGTAAAGGACCTTCAGGAGGCGCTGAAACTGGGATCGCCGCCACAAAACATCGAATGTTTCGACATATCCAATATTTCCGGGACGCTTGCCGTCGCCAGCCTCGTCCATTTCACCGACGGACGTCCGGAGAAAGCCCGATACAAGCGGTTCCGGATCCGGACCGTCGTTGGGGCGAATGATTTCGCCATGATGGCGGAAGCTGTCAAACGTCATTTCACCCGTCTCATGGAAGAACACATCCCTTTCCCGGACCTCCTCATGGTCGACGGAGGCAAAGGTCAGCTCAGCTCCACTTTGAAGGCGCTTGTGGAAATCAATGCCCCCCCCTTCCCCGTGATCGGACTGGCCAAGAAGCAGGAGGAAATCTTTGTCCCCGGCCGCTCCGAAGCACTGGTCCTGCCCCATGACAGAAGCGCTCTCAAACTGCTCCAGGCTGTCCGCGACGAAGCGCACCGCTTCGCCATCACCTACCACCGGAGCCTCCGCCTGAAACTCATCAAGGACTCCATTCTGGATGACATCGAAGGAATCGGGAAAGCACGCAAAAACGCCATTCTCCAGGAATTCGGCTCCGTCCGCGCCCTCCGCCGCGCCACCCCGGAAGAAATTGCCAGGCGAATCCCCGGAATCGGCCCCGAATTCGCACACAGCATTTATGAATATCTGCAATCCCATAAACCGGATGGAGAAATTGATCCGCTCTGATTTTTTCCTTCTCTTTTTCCTCCTTCCACGCTGAAAAATCTGCTAAAAAAACAAAAAAGAAATCCGGAATTCAGAGAAAGCAAAATCAAAATCGTAAATTAAATCCCGCTTCCCTTTCCGAGGGAAAGGATCCCCACATCCTTTTCCGCAGCGGGAAACGGGAATGAAAAACGGAAATGAAAAAAAGAAAAGATCCAGGAGGCCCCCCATGACCGCGGATGAAATCATTCAGACTTTGAACATGTTTCCACTGGAAATGGAAGGGGGATACTGCTGTGAACTCTACCAGTCCGGAAGACGTCTTCCCGGCGGACGGCCCTGCGGGAGCGGAATCTACTATCTTCTGAAAAGCCGGGACCGTTCCCGCTGGCACAAACTCGATGCGGATGAACTCTGGTACTATCACAGCGGTTCTCCCATTCTCCAGCTGCTGATTTACCCGGACGGAAGCCTGAAACGGATCGTCATCGGTCCGGACGTTCTGCATGGTGAAACGCCCCAGAGCATCGTTCCCGCAGATACCTGGCAGACCTCCATCACGCTCCGGCGCGGAGCGGAAGACTGGAGCCTTGCCGGAACGGCGGTCTTTCCCGGATTCGAGTATTCCGCCTTCACGGGGGCGGGTGATTCTGAAATTCTTGCTTCTTATCCGCAATGGAATGTTGAAATACGGTCTTTCCTCTCCCTTGTTTCCGCCGGAGCTTCCATCTGAGGGAAAAAAACAAAAACAGCTTTTCCGGAGCTCTCACTTGAAGAATGAAAAAGAAATGACTGCATTGAAGAAGGGAAGTCTTTTTCAGCAGGCGTTCAGCATGTGTAATGTGTAATATATATAGTCCCGTGCATGAAGAAGTTTCCGGATCTCAGAGGGGCGATCTCCTGAAAAAACGGGTTTGCCGAATCGTAAATCATCCCATCCCGGCAAGTCCCGAATGTTCCGTCTGGAAGCCGATGATCAGACGCTTCTCATGATAAGAGCGAATAACCGGGCTTCTTCGCCGCCGCATCATGAATCCGTTTGCGTATCGCCCCGGAAATCTCTCCCATGTTCCGCATGACACGCAAAACTGTGGGGATGGCATATCCTATTCCGCCGCCGTCTTCGCGCTGTTCTTCAAACGGGGCAGTTCCTCCGCCCCATGGCAGAATGAATGCTTTTCCTTTGTTGGGGAAAACGGCCGGCGCGTTCTTCTATGTCATCAGGATTGCATGAAAAGAGTCTTCCTGATTTGAAAGAGTTTTCCTTTTCCCGCGGATTTCCCGGATGCACTGAAGCAAATTCCCCTTCCCGGAGGAAGCGGGAAATCCGGATCATTCACGGGCACGGTGAAGATATTTCCCGTGTGTCTCCGGAATCAGGAACGAAGCGATAAAGGAAAGGGTGCTGGGAAGCAGAAGGAGCATAAAGAGTGTCAGATACGCTTCCTTCGGGTAGACGAGAGCGCCGCGGACTTCGCGTCCTCCGAAAGCGTCCAGCAGCATCCCCACCAGAAGAGAGAAAACTGCAACCGCAAGATAATTGATCATGTTGATGAAACCGGTTGCCTGCGTCATTGTTTCCGGCGTGTTCACCTCCTGCTCCGCCATGGAAAAGATTACCGAGAACCCCGAGGCGACGGCATACAGCAGATAACAGAGTGCGAATACTCTTCCGCTGAACTCGAAATAAATGGCAAGCGTCATCAGAATCGTATTCAGGAAACAGAGTGTCGTCGAAAAGAGGATCAGCGGTTTGCGGCGGTTCCGCATCAGGCGCGACAGAATGCTGGAACTGAAAAGCACCGTCATGCAGACGCACGTCAATGCGAAAATACATGCCGCCGCTCCGGAGGAACTCATTCCCGTGAAATCCTCCAGAAACTTCTTCCCGAAGACGGTCTGAATGATGAAGTAAATCGCGAAATTGACCGTTGAGCAATACAGAATCAGCCAGGACCAGGGGTTGCGCAGGACTTTCAGAAACGGCGCAAGGGAAAGTTTTCCCGGCGTAACTCCCGAAGGCGGGACCATGCGTTTCCCCAGCAGGAAAAGACCGTAAAGGATGAAAGAAAGAATTCCCGAAGCAAGCAGGACCTTCCTCCAGGAAAAGACGGCGATCAGGCGCTCGAAAGGAAGCGTTCCGCACAGTCCGCCTCCGTAGCCGACAAAATAGACGACGCCCATCACAACAGCATAGTTCTTGTGGCCGAAAATATGATCGGTCTCCTTGACCAGGCTCAAATACATCGTGCTTGCACCGAGTCCCGCCAGCATCCGGCACAGATAAAGTCCACCGGGCGTGTCCAGGAACGGAAAGACAAATGTGCCCGCGCAGAAAAGAAGTCCGCCGTATGTGACGATGCGCGCTCCGCCGTATTTGTCCGCCAGCATCCCGACGAAGGTCTGCGAGAGCGCATAAATGTAGATGAATGACGCCCCCATCGCGGCGATCTGAAACGCGTTCAGTTTCAAATCGGCCTGGAGCTGGTTGAAGATTGTGCCGGGCACCGCGGTCCGCTGGAAATATGACGACGCATAAAGGAACAGCATCGGCAGGAAGAGAAGCATCGAGCCCCTGCTTTTCAAAAGAGTGCGGAAAAAGTAGGACATTCTTTCAGCCTTCTTTCACGTTGTATCTGCGTTTCATGATTTCAATCAGAGCTCGCAGCGGCGGCGGAACGGAGCGCGACGCATCAAGCTGGAATCCGATTTCAATTTCGATTCCCGTACGGAAAGCGCTCACAACGATGTTGTCTTTCGGAAAGTTATTCAGTACATATTCCGGAATGACGCCGTATCCCATGTTTTTCCGTACATAGGTGATGATGGTTTCCGAATAGCGTGTCTGGAGAAAGAGCGGCGAGTGCGCCAGCCAGGGCAGAGCACCGAGAAATTTTTTCAGAACCGATTCATCCGTATAGGTAATGCATGGCTGTTTCTCCAGAAGTTCCGGCGTAATTTCCTTTTCACGCGCCAGGGGAGAACGGTGGGAAAAAATCAGCACCATGCGGCTTTTGAAAAGGCGCGTAAAGGCGATTTTTTCCGAGCGGTACGGCGTCACGCCCACGACGATGTCCAGTTTTCCGGAAAGAAGATCTTCCGTTGATTCACTCCAGTCCTTTTCAAAGATCACCGGCTGAATGCCGGGGTGTTTACCCGTCAGTTCGCTGATCAGGTCCGGCATGATCGTCCGCGAGGTATGCGGGCCGCAGCCGATGAGGAGTCTGCCGGAGACACGGTGCAGAAACGTGTTCATCTCAGCCGGCAGGTCGTTGATCCGCGTCACAATGTTTTTCGCGTATCCATAGAGGAAATTGCCTTCCCGCGTCAGAATCATGCGCCTGCCTCGGCGGAGGAAGAGTTCGCAGCAAAGCTCTTCCTCCAGAAGACGCAGCTGCTTGCTGACCGCTGGCTGTGTGACAAAGAGCTCCTGTGCCGCCTTTGTGACGCTTCCAAGTTCCACGACTTTCCGGAAATATTCCAGCTGAATGAAATTCACGTCCCGCTCCTTTTCTCTCGAAAGGAAGATAATATAACTGTGTTTTACAATAATGAAAATGAATCTTTCTTATTAAAACTATAACCTATGGTGATTGTTCCGTTCTGTTCCAGGAACAGCATCCCTGCGCTTTTCCTCCTCGCTTCCGATTGTAAAAAAAATCCTCTTTCTTTCGCAGGCATAAATCCCAGCAGAAGTGTCAGCTCAGGCGTCCGCAGCGGAAGTGCGGGAAAACGGATCGTCAGGCAATAACGCCGGAAGCAGAGCCGTCCCTCCCCCCTCCCCTGAGCTGAAGCCGTTCACGATGACGATCTGCGAGTGCGAGTTCCCCGACATCTTCCGCATACAGTCGTTTTACAGTCCCGTCCTCGGCAGGCGCACGCTGCGGAAAGCAGCAACATCCCTCTGGGGAAATTGCCATGGCCCCGCATCGAAGACGTCCAGAATCAGAAGGATGATTGCCGCCGGAATGATTCCGAGTGAGCAGCAGATGCGTTTCCCCTCCCTCCGCCTCGTAAAGAAAAAGGCGTTGAGATCAGGGAAGCTTGCCGCCATGTCGAAGTTGGACAGAAGCAAGGCATTTGCGGCGCTTCCTTGCCGTATCCGATCCATGGAATCGCATATTCCGCCCCTTGCTTTTTTTCTCTTGTTCCAGCTGATGACAGGAGTCTTCCTTCCGCCGAGCGTCAGACGAAACTGTGCGTGATCTGGATCTGCGTCTCCACCCGGGAGTCGTGTGCGCGGAGCTGCGCGGTGATTTTGTCGATCAGCTCCCCGTTGCCGAGGAAGAATTTGCGAGGAACAAGGAGCTGGAAGTTCAGGAGAATCCGTTCCTGCGACTGTTCCAGGCGGAAGTCATACAGTTTCAGTTCGGGATCCAGTTCGCCGATCAGATCCTCGGCGAGCGTGCGCCAGCGTTTCAGTTCGGGGTCCTGGCTGGAAAACGGGTCGCAGTGCAGCAGAAGGCGCACGGGCATGTGACGGGCGATTTCGACCTCGGCTGCCTCCAGTGCGTCGTGAATCTGGACCATATCGCGTTTTTCCGGATTGATTTCGGCGTGCGCGGTTGCGAAATAGCGGTCCGGACCGTAACTGTGGACGATGATGTCATGAACGCCGCAGATGTCTTTGCAGCGGAGGAGCCGTTCGCGAATCTCCGTCACGAGCTTCCGATCGGGACACTCTCCGAGCAGAGGATTGATGATTTCGCGCAGTACCTTTGCCCCGCCGGAAATGATGAACAGCGCGACAAGGAGTCCGGCGATCCCGTCCACGGGAAAGGCCGTATAGTGGGAAATGAGCAGCGAGAGAATCACAAGCGAGCTTGTCAAAATGTCGCTCAGGCTGTCGAACGCGACTGCGTGGATCGTTTTCGAGGCGATTTTCCGCGCAACCTTCCGGTAGACGAAAAACATCCACAGTTTGACAGGCAGCGTTGCAAGCAGAAACGCAAACGCAAGCGCTGTTATTTTGATCCGGGACGGATGGATCAGACGCTCGACGGAAAGTTTCAGAAAATCAAGGCCCACCGCAATGATGATGACCGCGACAATCAGCCCCGCGACATATTCGAGCCGTCCATGCCCGAACGGATGTTCGTCGTCTGCGGGCTTGTCGGCGAATTTGAATCCGAAGAGCGTGATTACCGCCGATCCCGCGTCGGAGAGGTTGTTCACCGCGTCCGCGCTTACCGCGATACTTCCGGTCAGGATGCCGACCGTGACCTTGACGCCGCAGAGCACAAGATTCGTCAGGATCCCGTACCAGCCGCAGAAGATTCCATAGGCGGTTCTTCCCTGCGACGATGTTACATCGCCTGGATTCCGCAGAAAAAGACGGATCAGCAGTTCATTCATGATGTTCCTCTCTTGTTTCAAAGCGGGAATTATACAGGAAACAGAATGGATTGCAAACTCTTTTTCGCGTTCTTTTGCGTTTTTTCCCCTCTGCCGCAGAACTTTTTCCTGAAAATAACGCATTGCCCATTTGCTTTTATTTTGTATCGTGCTATTTGTAAAACAAAATACAAAATTATAATTTCATATTATAAAATTATGACAAAATCACTTCATAAGACATTTGACATTCTGGAGTATGTGGTTCTGCAGTGCGGGCGGAGCGTTACGCCGGGAGAAGTTGCCTCGTATGCGAAACTGAACGCGGCGACCTGCACAAGGATTATGGGCGAACTGCTTGAGCGCGGGTATCTGAACAAGGTTTCCCGGAAGGCGGGCTATGTTCCCGGGCCGATGGTGGTTTCGCTCGGAACGCGCGACAACTGTTACCGTCGCCTTGCCGCCGCGGCGAACGAGCCTGTCCGCGCGCTTGCCGAACGCATCCGCATGAGCGTGAATCTGGCGGTGATGCATCGCGGGGAGCGGATCATGCTCAGCTTTTACTCCGCACGGGAGAACTGGATTCCGTGGAAACGTTTTACTTTCGGGGACGATCACGCTTCGACCGCGACCGGATGGCTTCTGCTTGCCGCGATGGACGAAGATGAGGCAATGCGGATCATTCAGGAGAAACATCTTCCGATTACGCGGCGCGATCTGGAGCTTGTTTCCCGGCGCGGATTTGTCGATTTTGTTTCACCGGAAGATTCCATCCGGGTAATGGGGCATCTGATCCGTGCGGAGGGGTATCCTCCCGCCGCGATCGGGTTCGGCATTCGGCAAGGGGATGATCCGGCTGAGATTCTGAAACTCTCGGAAAAGACCGCGCAGAGGATCCGCTCCAATCTGACGCGGGAAGAACGAAGCTATTGAAATTCTGAAAAAAATACAATAGAAAAAGGACGGGAAATGTATCTGATCTGGAATGAACAGAACACTCCGACGGAACTGCATGCGATTCTGCGGACGCTCGGGGAGGAGTATCCCCTGGAGGAAACTTCGCAGGGCGTTCGCCTGAGCTTTGAAAAGACGGCGGAACGGGACACGCTTCGCGTGACGAAACACGGAGATGCGTTTCTTGTGACTTATGGAGATTCATCCTTCGCCGCGCGCGGCGTCGCAAACGCCTTGTCCGGACAGGAGTGCGACGAAAAGATCTGCTTCAGCACGCACGGCATTCTGCTGGACTGTTCGCGTGGGCCCGTCGTGCGGGTAGATTATTTCAAACGCTGGCTCCGGCGTCTGGCTCTGTTCGGGTACAATATGGCGATGCTCTATACGAAAGACGCATATCAGCTTCCGTGTGAGACCTATTTCGGTTACATGCGCGGAGCTTATTCCATAGAGGAGATCCGGGAAATCGACGCGTATGCAAAACAGCTCGGCATCGAGATCATCGCTTCGATTCAGGCGCTCGGCCATCTGGAGCCGATTCTGCGCTGGGGCGTTTATCATGAAGTCAAGGATACGGACAACGTGATTCTGGCGGACTGCGAAAAATCCTATGCTCTTCTGGAAAAGATGATCCGCTTCTGGAGCGACGCGCTTTCCTCACGGAGGATTCATCTCGGGATGGACGAAACGCACGATCTCGGACGCGGCAGATTCATGGATATGCACGGATATGAACGGCCGTTTGATATTTACAACCGTCATTTGAAGCGTCTCTGCGGCATTTGCACGAAATATGATCTCAAGCCGATCATCTGGAACGACATGTATTTCCGTTATGCGAACAGGGCACAGAACTATTATGATACCGAATCGCCGATTCCGCAGGACGTGAAGGAAGCGATTCCGAAGATGGTTCAGCTCTCCTACTGGGATTACTACCATCGCGATGAGGAGACGTATCTCAGGATGCTGGAACGGTCGCGCGCTCTGAACGGCAATGCGCCGTTCATGGCGTCGGGCGTCTGGACCTGGTCGCGCCTCTGGTATGACGCGGAGCAGACGCTTGGCACTGTGAAACCCTGCATCGACGCCTGCAGGCGCCTGGGCATCCGCGACATGCTCTACACGATGTGGGGCGATGACGGCGGCTACTGTGAATTTGAATCCGCTTTCGCGGGTCTGGCATGGGCGGCGGACTATGCGTTCAATGCCGCGCCTTCCGATATGCGTGTGAGCTCCCTTTACCATGCGGTCTGCGGAAGTTCCTATGAACTGCAAACCGAACTCGGGAAAATGGAGATCGCCTGCCGCGAAGGGGCGAGCGGCACATGGTACAATGTCAATGCCGCTTCTGTGCTCTGGGATGATCCGCTGATGGGGATCGTCTGGCACGAGATGCTGGCTCGCGATCCGGAAATCTGGCACAAGGCGCTGGAGAGTTACCGGACTCTGCTCGGCAAGGCGGAGGCGCACCGAGAAGACCGCGCGGCGGGAATCGTCAATCACGCGTGGAATATTCTGAATGTGCTGGCGAAGAAGCTTGAACTGCGTCTTGTCCTTTTGAACGCGTATGCGAAACGCGACTTCTCCACACTCGGCGTTGTTGCGGAGAAATATGTTCCCGAGGTGATCGAGGCTCTTGAAGGGCTGAATGAATCCTTCCGCGTCCAGTGGTTCCGTGGATACAAGTCCTACGGGCTTGAAATCATGCAGATCCGTCTGGCGGGACTCCGCGAGCGCTATGAGGAGCTGGCACGCCGGATCGACGAACTGCTCGACGGACGGCTCGAAAAGATCGACGAGCTGGAGCTTCATCCGGAATGTGTCGGCCTGGACGAGACACGCTACCGCATGCTGGCCACCGGCGGATGGTTTGTCTGAAAGAAAATTTGACAACAATTTTACCGGCAGCCCCAAGCAATCCGCAGCAAATTGTTTTCAAAAAAGGGAACTTCAAGCATGAGCAAAGAGTCTGATCGTCAGGCGATGCATTTCATCGAAAACGAAACCCAGTTTCATCTCGGTTTTCTGCCGACGGAGCAGTCCAGCCAGCTGACGCGGAATCTGGATCGCGAATTTGCCTCCGGAAGCGGAAACGGCGTGCGCTGTCTTCAGCGCGTGGACCGCAATGTGCTGGAAGCTGCGGGGCGTGTTTTCCGGAGCGGAGAGTTTCGGAGTCTGCTGGAAAGCATGCGGAAGACCATCGCCGAAGGGGGGAAAATCGTCTTTTCCGGCTGCGGCGCGACAGGGCGCCTGAGCATTCTTCTTGAGTGCATGTGGCGCGACTGCTGTGCGGAACACGCGGCCGCCGCGCGTTATGCCGATCAGGTGTTCAGCCTCATGACCGGCGGAGATTACGCGCTTGTCCGTTCCGTGGAGTTTTTCGAGGATTATCAGGAGTTCGGCCGTCAGCAGCTGCGTGAGATGGACATGTCCGGCAATGACATGCTCGTTGCGATCACCGAGGGCGGCGAAACCTCCTCCGTGCTCGGGACTGTGGACGAGGCGCTCCGCCGCGGATCGAAGGTTTTTCTGATGTTCAACAATCCCGCCGATCTTCTGGCGGAGCATCTGGAACGTTCGCGGAAGGCGATCCGGAATCCCGCCGTCTGCGTGCTGGACCTCTCCTGCGGGCCGATGGGGCTTGCCGGATCGACGAGAATGCAGGCGACGACCTCCGAACAGCTGGTCGCTGGAGCCGCGCTGGAGCGGGTCATGTGTTCGCTTCTGAACGTGCCCGCTCCGGATCATGTCAGAGAGTTTGAAGCGCTTCTCGGAGAACTCGAAACGTCCGCGGACACGATCGGAGCTTATATCGACTTCGAGTCGGGGATCTACCGGAAGAAAGGAAACTATTTCGCGGACGATTTCCTCCTGGACATCTTCACCGATACGACTGAACGCTCCCCGACCTTCATGCTTCCGCCGTTCCGGAAAAAGGATGACAAGGTTTCTCCGATGCCATGGGCGTTTGTCAAGAATCCGCTGCGGACGACGCCGGAGGTCTGGGAGCATGGCATGCACCGCTCATTGCGCTGTCTGGACTGGACAGCGGAAGACTACCGACGCATGGGCGCGCCGGAGGCGATTCAGACGAATCCTCCGAAAATCGCCGCTTCGGAACTCCTGAAATTCGAGGTGGGAAACGAGTCTGTGGCGGAACGCTGCAAGTCTGGAGAGGACGGCGCCGTTCTCGTGACCGTCGGAGGAGGACAGGGAAACGGCGGTGCGGAACTTCAGAGAGCATTTGATACCCTTTCCGCCGGATTCCGCCATAAAAAACGCCTCGCGGTCGGCGGAAACGGTGCGGCGGATTTCAAAATTTCCGTCACATGCCCGGACTCTCCGCTGCATCTCATCTCCCATTTGGCAGTGAAACTGGTTTTGAATACCGCTTCGACGGGAATCATGGTGACGCTCGGACGCGTCACCGGCAACTGGATGAGCTGGGTCGATGTGACCAACAAAAAGCTGATGGACCGGGGCATCCGGATGATCTGCGAGATCGGCGGACTGGATTACCGCGAAAGCTGCAAACGCCTTTTCGCAGCGGTCGAGGAGCTTGCGGCAAGCCCGGTTCCGGCGAAGGAGAAACCTTCCGCCGTCCAGATTGTGCTCAGGAATCTGCGGAAATGATTCCGGATCATCCTCCGTGTTTGTGCGCCGCGCCTGCTCCTTTTCCGGCCCGTCCGGGAATTGAAATCCGCAGTCAGATGACGGGACATTTCTGTCTCGGCAATGAAAGGTGTACCATCAACATCCTCTATTTTGACGGCCATGTGGAAAACATCGCATCGGATTCCGCATGGGCCCATAAACAGGCCCTTACGGATAACAGTCCGGAAAGTTTTTTCAACATTCTCCAGTAACGGGCTTCACGCATTGGAATGCAGATTTTCCCCGGAGAAACGGTTGACGTTCTTGACAGACAGCCTTTCATCAAATATATTAAATTCCTGTTTTTATTTTATGTATAAAAACAGATCTTCATGAAATGGAAGATCCTCCTTTCGTCCGGAAGTGTTTCACTTTCCCGGCAGAAGGGATTCTCCGTTCATAAACCGTCGGGAACCAACACCGCCGTGCTTGATTCAGAAACAGAAAGAAGGATTTTTTTATGCGGGAAAGCCGTTTCACTCTGATTGAACTTCTGGTCGTGATTGCGATCATCGCCCTGCTGGCATCCATTCTTCTGCCCGCGCTGAACAACGCGAAGGAAACGGCTGTGCGAATTCAGTGCACGAACAACTTGAAGCAGCTCGGGCTCGTCTCTCAAATCAATTATCACGACAGATATTCCTACATGCTCCCCATCATGCTCAGTTCGGAATGGAATGCCGCTCAATCCTACCGTTATTCCTGGCGTCAGATCCTGCAGAAGGAACTCAATCTCATCAAAGAACCGGCTTATTTCACCTGTTCCAAGAAATTCAAGGGAAGTTCTTACCTGTATGACGCAGGCAAATATGAATGGGAAAACCGCATGTATTTTCCCCCATATTCCTATATGGTCAAAATGTCTGCCGTGCGCAATCCCTCCCGGAAAGAACTGATTCATGACGGATATGGAAATCATAACGGCAGATGGCCCGAGTTCTCTCCCGGAAACGTCAAACGCAACCCCGACAATCCCCCAACCACCGAAAAGGAGCTCAACGACTTTCTCTATGGCCGCCATCAGCTTCTGGTCAATGTGCTTTTTACGGATCTGCATGTGGAATCCATGGATCCCCTCCCCGTCTGGAATGACTGCTTCGGCAGCAATCGGAACGCAAATATGTTCTGGCCCCAGTATCAATAATCATAATCAGGGGAAGAATCAGGAAAAGAATCAGGGGAGAGGCGCCGCCAGGATCAAGTCAAGTTTTTTCCCCTCTCCAGAAGAACCGGAAGGGAGAGAGGGAAAGAGGGAGAGGAAAAACCTCTCCTCAGAACTCGCGGTCAGAACGCTCTGAAAGATTTTCCCGGGCAAAACGGATTGCCTCTTCCCTGCCCGTCAGGATTCCTTCCAGCTGAAGGTCCCGGATTTTCTCCAGCATACGTCCGAGCGCGGGCCCAGGCTTCATGCCGAGCGCAATCAGATCTTTCCCGTTCACAAGCGGCCCCGGCAGGACGGAAGAATTTTCCTTCCCGCAGGCGAATTCTCTCATTCGGTCAAGCATCAGGACATAATTTCCCAGCATTCCATGCGAAGCGGTGCAGTCGATCCGGTGCAGTTCCAGTTCCAGCGGAAAATTCGGATCGCCCATCATTCTGCGCCATTTGGAGGCTTTCATTTTATCCACGCTGGCAAAGCGCATGTGGTTTCTCACGGCAGTGCAAACCTTTTCCGTCAGGGAGGAAGGCGCTTTCAAACGTTTCAGGATGCGTTCCGCCAGCGCAGCTCCCAGGGTTTCATGAGCGTAAAAATGGGGAATTCCTTCCGCATCCCGGGAAAAAGTCTCGTATTTCCCGACATCATGCAGAAGCACGGTCCAGGCAATTTCCCTGCCGGGTACTGCAATGTGATCGAGCATCAGCATGGTGTGTTCAAAGACATCGCCTTCAGGATGATAGCGTTCCGGCTGCTCAAGAGCCCGGAGGCGTTCGATTTCCGGCAGAATCACCGGAAGAATTCCCAATTCCGACATCATGCGGAACGCCTGAGAAGGTCTCGGCCCCGTCAGCATTTTATCAAGTTCCTCCCGAATCCGCTCTGCGGAAATTCCTGCCAGGTTCGGAGCGAAACGGCGGAGCGCCTGCGCCGTCCCGGGATCCAGACTGCAGCGGAAACGCAGTGCAAAGCGCACCGCCCGGAGAATCCTCAGAAAATCTTCCGACATCCGGAGCATCGGATCGCCGACGGTCCGGAGAATTCCCCGCCTCAAATCATGAATTCCCCCCGTGAAATCCAGGAGCATCCCGCGCTCCGGATCGTAGAAAAGAGAGTTGATCGTGAAATCTCTCCGCAGGGCGTCGCGTTCCGGATCATCGGTATAACACACATGCCCGGGATGACGTCCATCCCGGTATTCCTTCTCCTCCCGGAAAGCCGCAACCTCATACGGAATCCCGTTTTCCAGAACGAGCAGAATCCCGAAAGCCGCCCCCAGCGGATGCGAACGGGGGAAGAGACGGAGCGTCTCTTCCATCGGAGCGGCAGTGGCGATATCGAAATCAACCGGCTGCGCGCCCAGGAAAAGATCTCTCGGCGCGCCGCCCGCAAAATATGCGAGATAGCCCGCCTCCCTCAGACGTTTCACAATCCGGCATGCACCCTGATAGATCTCTGTTTTCCGCAGAGAATCCGGTGCTCTGAGAAAAAATTCCATGAATCTTCAAATCTTCCGCTTGCCATTTGCCTTTTGAGGCTTACAATATATATTCTTTTCGGATTTTACAAGGATCAATTCATGAAAACAGCGGTTTTCGGAGGCACGTTTGATCCGGTGCACCTCGGCCATACAGGACTTGCGAAGGCAGTGCTGGAGAGGGGGTATGCGGACCGGGTTCTCTTCGTCCCGGCGGCTCTGCCGCCTCATAAGGACGGAGAGC
The DNA here is from genome assembly GCA_905211485.1 of uncultured Lentisphaeria bacterium. Taxonomy (GTDB): domain Bacteria; phylum Verrucomicrobiota; class Lentisphaeria; order Victivallales; family UBA1829; genus CAJMAW01. The sequence continues at coordinate 46,607 of CAJMAW010000002.1, forward strand.
TTGTCACGCCCTTTGAAATCAGGCTCGAACTTCTTCGGGCGGCACTGGGAAAACAGTCCGGATTTCAACTGGATCCAATTGAATCCGAAAGAGATGGAAAATCCTATACCATCGACACCATGCGCCTTCTCTCCGCAAGACATCCGGGAGTGGAATTTCTGCTCCTGATCGGGACGGACAGTCTCCGGACCCTGCATCTCTGGCATCAGGCTGGGGAACTTGCGGAGGAATTCCGCTGTCTGATCTATCCAAGGCGCTCTGCTCCGGCGGAAGATCATGAACTTCTGAAGCACTGGCCGCGTGAACAAGTCGAAATCTTCCGGAAAAGCAGAATGACAGGCATGCCTGAATTTTCCTGTTCCTCCTCGGAAATCAGGGAAGCCCTGATCTCGGGACATCCGGAAGAGGCGGAACAGCGGCTCGATCCTGCTGTGTTCCGCATCATCAGGGAAAAAGGAATTTATCACGGCACGGCAGACAATCAAAAACAATCGGGAGATTGATTCACATGACGGAAAAAAATATTCCCTCCGCACCGGAGAAGACTCCGGAAAAGAAAACCTCTGTCACTCCGCTTGAAATTGCCGAGCTCAGCGCAAAAGCGGCCTATGACAGGAAGGCTGAAAATCTGATCCGGCTCGACATGACGGGACTTTCCTCCGAAAGCGATCATTATGTCATCTGCACGGGCCTTTCCGAACCGCATCTCGGCGCAATTGCGGAACGGATTCAGAGAGAAGTGAGAAATCAACTCGGAGTACGTCCACTCGCTGTGGACGGCACCCCGAGAAGTCACTGGATGATCGTCGATTACGGTTCCGTCATGATTCATATCCTGACAGAGGACGCCAGAACGAAATATCAACTTGAAAGTCTCTGGGGAGACGCTCCGAAAACCGACATCGCCGCTCGTCTCGACGCCGAAGCGGAAAAAAGAAGACTTCACCCCTCCTCCTGAGAGATGAGGAGAAACTGAGGGGAAAAAATCCCCGGGGGGCGCTTGTTTTCTCCCATGATTTCCTCTGCCTCCTCCTTTTTTCCCCCTTCCCTTCAGAGAGTCCCCACATCGGAGATAAAAGCCATCCCATGCAGCAGTCTTCACATACATACTTTCCATATCCTGATTTTTCATGACCATGCAGAACAACTGGAATGAATTCGACTGGGAAAAAGAGCTCCGCAAGGATGATGAACGCATCCATACCTACATGAGCGAACTTCCCAGATACATTGATCTTCCCGATGAAGACGGCATCATCATGAAGCAGATCCAGCGCCGCGGAGAACTTGTCCCCCACGGCGCCGCGGGGTCCTGGCCGCCGCCCTTCTCCGATGACTTCGGAGAGGACGACCCCGAAGAGGATCAGAACGATTCCCCTTCCCGCGACGACTGGCAGAAACACGAGGGCGCCGACATCTACATCCTCTCCGGCAAGCTCGCCCGCGAATTCTGCGTTCTTTACTCGGATGCGGACAGCTCCGATACGGAGGTAACCTCGCTTTATCTTTTCATTCTCTGCTCACTGGGGAAAATCATGGCCCGATCCGGCGACATTATCGACATGCCTCCCGGGGAAGAGCTCCCCCTCCGAACGGCGCTCTGCAAACGTCTTTTGTCCGGACTCAACGCCGTGATGGGCAAAACGCTCCGGCTTGCGGAGCGGAATCCGGAACAGTCCGACACCTTCGAGAGTCTCCTGAAAGAACTCCAGATTCTCCGCGAACGCATACTTCTTCTGCTCAGGAACTCCCGGAACGGCGGCCGTCAGACCGGAGGGAATCCGTCATAAAACCGTTTTTTCCCCATCCCATCCACACCCGCTGGAGAGACTTCCCTTCTCTTCAAAAAGCTTGCAGAAAATCTTTTTCCCGTTCGACATCGGTCCAAACAGAGACTATATTAACAGGATTCATTCAACACAGGAAAATTCTGCCATGAAAACCTACTTTGATGAAATTCCTCTCTGGGAAAAAGAGCCGATCCCCTTCCGGGAAAACTCCGATGCGGAAAAACAGGAACACTTCCTGCAGGAAGTTCAGGACGGAATCGACCGTCTCACTGACGTCACGCGCCCCGCCATCAGATTCTTTCCGGTATCCGGCAGGGGTCCTCATCCGGCGGTGCTGGTCTGTCCTGGAGGGGGATACGGGATTCTGGCATGGAATCATGAAGGGATAGACATCTGCTCGTATTTCAACAGCATCGGCTTTTCCGCGTTTCTACTGAAGTACCGCTGCCCGGACAGACGCGCCGCGGCTCATGCGGACGCTGCGCGAGCCATGCGCCTGATCCGAGCGAAAGCGGATCATTTTCAAGTAGATCCTTGCAGAATCGGGATTCTCGGATTCTCTGCCGGAGCCCATCTGGCCGCCACGCTTTCGGCTCCGGCGGATCCGCTCCCTTATGAGCCGGAAGATGAGATTGACCGCAGTTTTTCCTGCCGGCCGGATTACAGCGCCCTGATCTATCCGGCCTATCTCCGCGATCCCGCGAAGGGAGACGGACTGGAGCTTCAGGCGGAATTCAAGCCGGATCAGACCTGCCCTCCGGTCTTCCTGCTTCAGACGCAGGACGATGAAATCCAGGCGGAAAATTCCATTTCCTGGTTTCTTGCCATGAAACGGGCCGGAGTCAAGGCCGAACTTCACATCTACCCGGAAGGTGGACACGGCTACGGCATTCTCCGGACAGGGAACCCCGTATCCAACTGGCCGCTTCTCGCCGCTGACTGGTTCCGCAGACAGGCAGGCCTGCAATAAAAAAAAACGATAGATGATCCAATCCGATGATGCAATGCAGCCGTTCAGCAACGGCAAAAGGGAGTTGAAGCAGAAAAATGAATTTATCCATGCGGAAAAAAGTGGTAAAATCCTGTCATAGAGTCGTGGTGAAGGCCGGGACGAGGCTCCTGACAGATCCCGAGGCGCTGCCCGAACTGGTGAGACAGATCAAGGCGGTCCGCGACACTGGCAGACAAGTCATACTCATCTCCTCCGGCGCGGTCGGGACTGCGATGAAGACACTGGGGCTGACAAAGCGTCCGCGCCATCTGTCCGAAGTGCAGGCTCTTGCGGCCATGGGGCAGGTCAAACTCATGTCCGCCTACGAAACGGAATGCGAAAAGCTCGGATTCCGGACCGCACAGATTCTCCTGACCGCGGACGATCTCCGTTCCAGGGAACGGCATCTCAATACCTGCAACTGCATCGAATCCCTGCTGGCACGCGACGTGTTGCCCATCATCAATGAAAACGACCCCGTCTCCGTCGACGAACTCAAATTCGGCGACAACGACACTCTCGCCTCCATGCTCGCCTCCATGACGCGCTCCGATCTGACCATCATTCTGACCACTGTGGACGGCCTGCTCCGCCCGAATCCAGACGGCAGTCTGGGAGAACGGATCTCCCTTGTCGCCGGAGTCACAGCAGAACAGCGCGCCATGGCCTCCGGCACCGATGACGGCAATATGTCTATCGGCGGCATGGCCACAAAAGTCAAGGCCGCCGAGGTCCTGAACTCAGCGGGAGAAGCGCTCTGGATCGCCTCCGGAAAAATCGACCGCATTCTCGAACGCATTTTCAACGCCGAGGATGTCGGCACCCTGTTCATTCCTGCGGAAGGCATGCGGAAACTTGAGTCGAAGAAACGCTGGATCGCAACCTTCTCCAGAATTTCCGGAAAAATCTTTGTGGATTCCGGAGCGGTCCGTGCGCTGAGGAAAACCTCCTGCAGTCTTCTGCCTTCGGGGGCAACGGCCGTGGAGGGGGCTTTCAAGCGCGGAGACATTGTAGAAGTCCTTGCCGAGGATGGATCCCTCGTCGCCAGGGGACAGACCAACTTCTCCGCCGCCGACTGCCGGAAACTCCTCGGCCACCAGAGCTCCGACATCAGCAACATCCTCAAATGCGACGCCGAGGAAGAACTCATCCACCGCAACAATCTCGTCATCATCCGATAATCCGAACTCAGATAATCCAACAAATCCCGAAGAAGGTTTTCCTCTACCCATGCTCTTCTATATCAAAACCTACGGATGCCAGATGAACGAAAGGGATTCCGAATCCGCCGCCGCACTGCTCTCCGCTGCCGGATTCACACAGACCAGCGATGAATCCGAAGCAGACATTTTCCTTCTGAACACCTGCAGCGTCCGGGATCAGGCGGAACGCAAAGCCATCGGGAAACTCGGCAATCTGGGCCGTCTGCGCAGGGAAAAGCCAAACAGTATTTTCGGCATCATGGGCTGTATGGCTCAAAGCCGCGGTTCGGAACTGCTGAAGACGATTCCCCATCTGGATTTTGTCATCGGCACGGACCAGATCCATGCCCTCCCGGAAACCGTGCAGGCCGTTCTTGCGGGGAAAAGAAAACTGGAACGGACCGGGCGGAACCGGCCTGACACTCCCGGAATTGATTCCCACAGAATGAAAAACGGAATACCCCGTTTTTCGGCATTTCTTTCCATCATGCGCGGCTGCAACCGGCATTGCAGTTACTGCATTGTCCCCAGTGTCCGCGGACCGGAAAGAAGCAGGAAGATGGAGGATATTCTGGAGGAGGCGAAAATTCTGGCGGATGCGGGGGTCCGTGAAATCATGCTTCTGGGGCAGAATGTGGCCGCTTACGGGCTCGGGGCCGTTCCGCCGCCAGCGGATGATCTTTCGCCGTTTGCGGAACTTCTGGAAAAACTCAGCGGAATTGATGCTTTGAAGCGGATCCGTTTTACTTCACCGCATCCGGCATTTTTCAACAAGCGCCTGATCCACGCCGTCGCGGAACTGCCGAAGGTGTGCAAGTGCATTCACCTGCCGCTGCAATCGGGGTCGGACCGTATTTTGAAGCTGATGAATCGGCCGTATGATGCGGAGCATTACAGAAAAATCACGGAAAGTCTGAAAGGGCTGGTGCCGGAGATTGCCTTCTCCACGGACGTGATTGTCGGCTTCCCCACGGAAACGGAGGAGGATTTCCTCCGCACCCGCGAACTCATGGAAGAGGTTGCCTTCGACAACGCCTTCATTTTCAAATACTCCCCGAGAAAAGGAACCCGTTCTGCCGAAATGGAGGATGATGTCCCGCAGGAAACGAAGGAACTCAGAAACGCCATTCTTCTGAAGGATCTGGAAACCCGTCAGGAAAAGAGGAACGCCCTTCTTTCCGGAAAGATCTTCGAGGTCCTGGTCGAGGGGCCGAGCAAGCGGAACCCGAAACGTTTTTCAGGCCGTACCGATCATTTCAAAACCGTCCTGTTCGAGCCGGAGCCGGGGGTGAAGCCCGGGGATTTCGTTTCTGTCAAAATCACACGGACTACGCCCATGTCCCTTTACGGGCAGATCGTCCATCCGGGAGAAGATTGATTTTCCCCTCTCGTTCCGGGAATAATTCCCGCAGTCCGCCAGATTCAAATCTTCGCGTCTCCCCACCGATGGGCTTTTCTGGCGGCAATGTACAATAAATTCCATGTTCCGTCATATCGGGAAAGGGCCGTTTTTTCCATTTTCTGCACAAGCTCTTCTTTTCCCAGGCAATATTCGGCTATATCTTAAGGGAAAAGTCCGGCAAGTTTTTTTGATTTCCGCATATTCGTCCCGGGCTTCCTTGTGAGTGCGCATATAATCCCGGAAAGCAAGGTGCCTGCCGATGTTGTGCCAGTCGTCGGCCTGGAAGATGTGGATCTGGTGAGTTCGCTCGTCTCCGCCCTTGCGGAAATAACGCCTGCCGGGCATCCCGAATTTGCCGAGAGGTTCATAACCGATATCGGAAAATCTTTCCGCAGAAGCATCCGCCTTTTCAAGGCTTCTGACAACAATCATGATGTCAATGACCGATTTGGCCGCCAGTCCGGGGACAGAGGTGCTGCCGATGTGGTACATTGCAATGGCATTCTCCTCCAGGAGCGGCAGAATTCTTTCTTTCTCCGTTTCGTATTTCAAGGCCATGTCAAGTCATAATTTTGAACAATGATGTGCTGCGCTATGAGGGAGTTTCCTGTTGTTTTATGTTTGCTCAGACTTTTTGTTTGAAGCGGCTCATGCTGAGTGCAATTCCGCCGTCTATATATATGTGCTGCGGAGGAAAAAGCGCCGCCGATGTTTCACAGCACCCGTATTTCCCCTTTCCCTCTTTCTCTGCAATGAAAAAAACTTCTGCAACAGGAATATCAGTCTTCCGGATGATTCCTCCCTACAGCGTGAAGCAAAGACGGCTGCAGGAGAAGAAAAAGGAGATTATTCATACGCGCTGCCCCCCCCCGGGCCGGAAAGTTTTTTCACGGGACATACAGGCAAACGGGCAAGTTTCCGGAAAGAGAAAGAAGCGGAAGATTCTCCGTGTCTCCTCCGGGGAAGAGCGTCGAAAGAGGTCCGGAATGGAGCCAATGATCGGATTTGAACCGATGACCTGCTCATTACGAGTGAGCTGCTCTACCGACTGAGCTACATTGGCAGAAGAAAGCGTTTCTCCAAGAGACTTTTCAATATACAACGACTTCTTTTTTTCGCAAGTGGAAAGCTGAAAAAAGTCGGAATATTTTCCGTCCGGAGAAACTCTGCAGAACGGGGGAAGCCCCCCATTTCTTCAGGGATGAGGCAAATTTTTATTCATCCCTGCCTCGGAATTCTGGCGCAACGGTCACCGGATGGGAAGGGAAGCGGAAGCAGCCACTCAGTCGTCCTGGCGAATTGTACCGTTCATACCATAAAGTCTGTGATGAGTCAGGATCTGTTCCATGGCCTCGTCCGCGGAATCCACGAGAGTGAAGAGCTCCAGATCATCGGGGGAGATCATGCCGTCGGCAAGGAGAGAATCTTCCACCCAGCGCAGGAAAGGCGTCCAGAAAGCCTTGCCGACAAGGACCAGGGGAATCGGATTGACTTTATTGGTCTGCACCAGCGTCAGGGCTTCCGAAAATTCGTCCAGCGTTCCGAATCCGCCGGGATACCCCACCAGCGCGACGGAATATTTCATGAAACAGACTTTCCGGATGAAAAAGTAACGGAAATCCAGCGATTCCGTCTGATACACATTCGGATGCTGTTCCATCGGGAGACGGATATTCAGCCCCACGGACGTCCCTTTCTTCACGAATGCCCCCTTGTTTGCCGCCTCCATGATCCCGGGGCCGCCGCCCGAAAGAACTCCGTATCCATGGGAGGCAAGCAGTTCCCCCAGACGCTGGGCGTCCTCATAGTAAGGATTCTCAGGACGCAGACGCGCCGAGCCGAACACAGAAACAAGTGGCCCCTGTTTCGACATGACTTCAAAGGAATCAATGAATTCCGCCATGATCCGGAAGATCCGCCATGGTTCATCTTTCGTATAATCCATCATTCCATCGTGAAATTTTGCAAAGTTTTCCTTCATGCGCTGATTCTGTTCGGATTTCATGGCTGATATTCCCTCCATGCTATTGGTAAATCATGTATTTTTCGCGGCTGAACAATCGTCTCCGGAATCCCAGAAGCTCTTCAAGCAGAAGTTCCGGGGAGAGTTCCGAT
>CAJMAW010000003.1 GCA_905211485.1 uncultured Lentisphaeria bacterium
TGGGCTGGAATACCGAGGCGGACGGCAGCGGCGTGGCGTCGGAGATCCGGCTGGAGACGAAGGAGCACCGGGCGGTGGTCATCACCGAATCCAAGGACGGCGGCTACGGGCTGCTGCTGGATCCCAAGCGGCAGACGGTGACCCAGATCACCGGCGGCGACGGCGGCGCGCTGACGCTGCACGTGGACACCAAGGAGGTTGCGTGGCACCTGCCCCGGCGGGGTGAGGGGCACATCACACTGACGTATACACTGCTTTTGGGCACACAGGCGTTGTCCGCCCTGTGTCTGGAGCTGACACTGACGAAAGAGGAGAAGGATATATGAACATGATCGACAACGCCAAGGCGCAGGTGCGGCAGCTGACGGTGGCCGCGTATGAAAAGGCCGCGGCGGCGGGGCTGCTGCCCGCCGGTATCACCGTGGAGCCGGCGGTGGAGATCCCCAAGGACACCGCCAACGGCGACTACACCACCACCTTCTGTCTGGCGGCGGCAAAGGCCATGAAGATGAACCCCCGGCAGGTGGCGCAGACCCTCATCGACAACATGACGCTGGAGGGCAGCTACTTCACCTCCGTGGAGATCGCGGGCCCCGGCTTTATGAACTTCCGGCTGGGCGGCAAGTGGTTCGCCGACACCGTTGCCGCCATCGAGAGTGCGGGAGAGAAGTACGGCGAGAACGATTCCCTCGCCGGGAAGAAGTACATGGTGGAGTTCGTCTCCGCCAACCCCACCGGCCCCATGCACATGGGCAACGCCCGGGGCGGCGTACTGGGCGACACGCTGGCAAGCGTGCTGCAAAAGTCCGGTGCCCACGTGTGGCGCGAGTTCTACGTCAACGACGCGGGCAACCAGATCGAGAAGTTCGCCAAGAGCCTGGAGGCACGGTATTTCCAGATCATCAAGGGCGAGGACGCGGTGGAGTTCCCGGAGGACGGCTACCACGGTGACGACATCCGGGAGCTGGCGCAGGCGTTCTATGAAAAAGAGGGCGACAGGTATCTGGACTGCGATGAAAAGACACGCCACGACGCGCTGGCGCAGTTCGGTCTCAGCGTGAATATCCCCAAGATGAAGTCCGATCTGGCGCGGTACGGCATCCGGTACGACCAGTGGTTCTTTGAGTCCTCTCTCCACGAGAGCGGCTACGTCGCCGAGTCCGTGCAGGCTCTGACGGACAAGGGCTTCACCTACGAAAAGGACGGCGCGCTGTGGCTGAAAACCTCGGAGATCCTGGCATCGCAGCTGCGCCGGGAGGGAAAGAGCGACGAGGCGATCGAGAAGCTGGGTCTGAAGGACGACGTGCTCCGCCGCGCCAACGGGTTTTATACCTACTTCGCCGCCGACATCGCCTATCACCGGAACAAATTCGCCGTCCGGGGCTTTGACAAGGTCATCAATATCTGGGGTGCCGACCACCACGGCCACGTGGCGCGGCTGAAGGGTGCCATGGACGCGCTGGGGCTGGACGGCGAGCACCGGCTGGACATCGTGCTGATGCAGCTGGTGAAGCTGGTGCGTGACGGCGAGATCGTCCGTATGTCCAAGCGCACCGGCAAGGCGATCAGCCTTACCGACCTGCTGGACGAGATCCCCGTGGACGCCTGCCGCTGGTTCTTCAACGCCAAGCCGGAGACGCAGATGGAGTTCGATCTCGGTCTTGCCGTCCGGGAGGACAGCGAGAATCCGGTGTACTACGTCCAGTACGCCTACGCCCGTATCCGCACGCTGCTGAAGGCTCTCGCCGCCGAGGGCTACACGGTGCCCGCTGCTGCGGAGGCGGAGCTGTCCGTGCTGACCGCCGACGAGGAGAAAGCCCTCATCAAGCAGCTGGCGCAGTACCCCGCCGTGGTGTATCTGGCGGCGCGGGACTACGACCCCAGCTTTATCAACCGCTATCTGGTGGAGCTGGCCGCCGCGTTCCACAAGTTCTACAACGCCTGCCGCATCAAGGGCGAGGCGGAGAACGTGCTGCTATCCCGGCTGAAGCTGGCGGACACCGCCCGCGCCGTGCTGAAAAACGGCATGACGCTCATCGGCTGCTCCGCGCCGGAGAAAATGTAACGCAAAAGCTCCCTCAAGTCGCGGGACTTGAGGGAGCTTTTTTTGACAGCAGATGGCTGCGGGGCGGCTAAGTGCCGAAGCAGAGGCGGACGGCGAGGGCGGACGCTAAGTACGCCGCCGCGTCCGCCGTCAGGGCGGCGGGAAGGCCGGACAGGTTCGCACTCGTCGAAGCCAGCGGGGCGTCATATTCCTCCATGAGTCTCAGAAGAAAGGGATGATCCGGAATCCGGAATCCGAAGGTCCCCCCCAAACCGTCCGGGACAACAAGCGTAATCGGTCCGGGACAGAAGGCCCCGGCAAATCGCCGGGCAAGTTCGGGAAGGGGCGGACAGCAATCCCGCAGCGCCGCAGTATCATGTACAAACGCCGCAAACAGCTTGTCCGCGCTCCGGCGCTTCATGGCATAGATTTTCTCCCGCGCGGCGGAATCGTTCCAGGCGCAGACCAGTCCGTAGACAGTCTCCGTCGGAAGCAGCAGCACCGCGTGCGCGGAAGGCGTTTTCAGCAGGGCAAGAGCCTCTTTCAAGGCAGCGTCAAAAGAAGTTTCCCGGATCATTGCCGTATTTTTCATCCTTTCTTCTTATCCAGTGTTTTTCCGTTCATCTTTTTCACTTTCTCTCCGGATTTTCCCTCCGGATTCCCGATTTTCCTCCCGGTTTCCGGCCTTCCCGCGAAGGAGGAGGAAGAAGGGAGAAGAAAAGGGGGAAAAATCATGTTCCGGGAGGCTCCCGGCCGCCTTCACCGTCCCGCAGGAGGAGAGGCTTTCCTCCCGGCGGCGGCCGCCGCGGCGTGGGAACTGGAAAGAAACAGAGAGCGCCAGAACGGCATCCACCGCTTCTCCAGACGCAAACGGAATTCACATCTCTTCCCCGAAGAATCGGAATCGACTTCGAGAAGAGGCGGATCCTCCGTCTTCCCCCCCGCTATTGCGTAAAGGCGGAGAAATCCTCCTTCCCGGGGGATTTCAACGCTTCCGGATTCCGCTCTCAGGACGGCAAGTTCCGCAAGGGGAAGAGCACTCCGGAGAAAAAGGAGTTTCCCTTTTCCCGGTTCCGAAAAGCAGTACAGGGCTCCCGGGAGCTCTCCCCCGAAGGAACGGAGATGCCAGAAATAAGGTTCTTCCGTGCGCCTGGCTCCGGAACGGAGCAGAAAAGAGTCCAGCTCTCCGGAACGGGCTTCCGGAAAGGACAGTTCCAGTCCGAAAAAAGGAATCCCCTCTTCCCTGCCCGCAAATGCAAGGACTTCCTGGTCCGCGGACTGCAAACGGAGCAGGAAGGAGAAGAATCCGGGCGAAAGATCCGATGCGGAGTTTTCCTCATCGCTCCCCTCCCCCGTCATCCGGAGTGCGGCGAGAAAACAGAGCACCCTCTCCAGGATGGCATCGCGGTTCCGCCCGGGGAAAAGACAGGCCGCAAATTCCGTCCGGGCAGGAAGTCCGGCGGGGAAAAACGCTTCTCCCCTGCCGCCGGGAGATACGGACGGGCGGGAAGACAGGAGAGAAGGTTCCCTCCCCGTTTCTTCAGAAGAAAGACCCGAAGAGGCGGAAGCGGAATCCCGGCAGACAAGTGTCATGGACAGAGCTTTCCGATCCGGAAAAAACTTCCATTCGAGAAGGTCGAAACGGTTCAGAAACGCCACGGCTTCCTGCGGAAGGGGTTTCTCTCCTCCCGGGGAAGAAGCCTGAGTCTTTCTTCCCGGCCGGGAAAGAGAATTTTTCGCCGGGGGAAAGAGAGAATGCAGAAGATGGGAAAGAGCGTCATTCCAGGAGAATCTGTCCCCTCCTCCCGAACGCCTGTCAAAACGCAGTTCCACCCCTCCCGGCGGAACGGAACACGCAGGCTCTGAAAAAAAGAAGGACGGCGGATGTGTTTTTCCCCCCGCAGAGGATGAGACCGGAAACAGAGAGGCCAAACGCCGGGATGACAGCAGACAGACCCGTTTCCCCTCCCCCGGAAGGAAAAGAGGATGGAAGATTTTCCCCCCGAAGGAGATCTCCCGGGGAAGAGTTTCCCGTTTCCGGTCCGCAAAAATGCAAAGTCCCCATTCGCCGCCGTCACCGGGAGAGAGCAGACAAAAGGAAAAAGGCGCCGTCATATCAAAATCCGAAAACGCCGGATGCATGGCCAGAGCCGCGGTTCCCAGGACGATCCAGTCGGCGGAACGCGGCAAAAACGATTCCCCGAGTCCGGCAAGAATTTCAGAGGTCTTTAAAAGAGAAGGCAGCTGCAGCGACATCACCGCCACGGGCACGGCGGCGGCGTTTTCTCTCCCGGATTCATCTCCCGATTCCACCCCCTGCACAAAGGACGAAGACTCTGCTTTCCCCGTCCCTTCGTTTTCCTCTTCCGCAGCGGAGCAAAAGCAGGGAGAGAATAGCATGATTCCGGAAAACAGCAGGACAGCCGCCGCCGGAAGCGGCAGAAGACACCTTCGACGCAAAATGGGGAATCCGTTGTTCACTTGACGCATCGGTAGACAAATGCCGGAGGCAGATTCTTCCAGACTACCTCCGATTTGCTGACACGGGAAAAATATTTCTGCAGACGTTTCCTGAATTTTCTGCCCGCCGGAAGCAGCGTTCCCTGCAAATAGGCGAAGGTGGTGAACACTCCGCCGTCCGGAGCGAGGGAATCGTAAATCACGGAAAGCAGTTCCTCCTGCAGAGAGTCGGAAAACGAGGCCCACGGGAGACCTGAAATAATGACATCCACCTGAGAGACGCCCTCCTGATTCATCAGAAGGCGCAGATTGGCGGCGCTGTCATTGTACAGACGCACCTGCGGGAACTTTTTCCGGAACGGAGGAATGACATTCGCATTCAGTTCCACGGCAAATAATTTTGCAGTCGGAGAAATGGATTCGAGAATCAGCCCGGTCGCCGCTCCCGTCCCAGGCCCGAGCTCCACGACTGAGGCGGCCTTTTCAATGCCGATCTCCCCGGCCAGGGTGCGGCAGAGAGTGCGGGAACTGGGCCAGATGGCGCCTGTGGTCCTGGGGTTCATGATAAACTGGCCCAAAATTGTGTTCTTCATTTGTTTTTCTCACCTAAGTAACACATCAGAGTTTGCCGGGGGGTGAAAGAGAAACGCAAAATGCGTTCCTTGTTTACTATAGGCATATCCCGTCTTTTTTTCAAGCGTTCCGGATTGCAAAAGGCTTCCCCCCTTTCTACGCAAGACAACGCCGGAGCGGCGCGCTCCGGGGAAAAACTCCTCTTTGACGCAGATTCCTTATTCAGACGGAACATATCATTCCGCCGTAAAGACAGAACAGGAGAGTCCACCAATGAGCTTCCCCCAATTCCCGGACAAAAACAGAAGATTCAATCCCGCGGCGCCGCTCAGAAACAAGAGGCGGGAACTCTTCTGCCGACTCTACGCTTCCGATTTCTGGGGCAGACCGGAAGAAGCACTGAAAGCGGCCAATTATCATGTCCAGGGCGAATCCGCGGCACGGAAAACCGCAGGCATGATCCTTGATTCGGAAGAAGTCCGCGAACGAATCGCCTACCTGAGAAAAATCAAGTCCGAAAATTCCGTGGCGGACGACGCATGGATCAAGGAAAGCCTCATTAAAATCATCGAACACGCAAAAAAGGATTCCGACCGCATCCGCGCCCTTTCCAATCTGAAGAAGCTGCTCGTCAGCACCTCTTCTTCCGCCCCTGGCGCCTCCGGAAGACGCAGCAGAAATGAAATCAGCATCTCCATGGAACAGGCCGTGTTCCCCTTCTTTGAAGGCGGGGAAGATGGAGCAGAAGACTATCCGGATCCTTCTCCTCAAATTTCGACTCAAACGTCTTCCCCGCCGGCTTTCCCGCCCGGGGCCTCCTCTTCTTGAGGAAAATTGAAAAAAAAGAGCCGCGGTGTATAGTATTTCCTTTCTTTCATGTTTTCTTGAATGTTTGAATGACTTTTTTCACTGACGGACGGAAATGATGGCGGACCATATCCGGATAAAAACGGAAACATCCGTTGGAATGTTTTCTTTCCGCCGTACGGCGGCGGGATCGGGAGAAATGGGGATGGGGCTTCCCGCAGGAGCGGAGGATCAGGATCTGGAATCCGGGGGAAACACTTTCTTATGATGAACGGATGGCTTGATGAAAATACGCTCTTCCGCCCGCCCGCGGAAGGGAAAAGCCTGATTTTTCAGGTGACGCGCGGCTGCCCGCACAATCGCTGTTTGTTCTGCGGGATGTACAAGACGGTTTCCTACCGGGAATACGATCTCCGGAAAATCGAAGCGGACGTTGAATGCGCTCTGCGCCGGGGCTTCGGAAACGCCAGAAGAATCTTCCTTGCCGATGCGGACGCCTTTTCGCTCTCCACGGAAAAACTCGAATCCATTCTGCTTCTTCTGAACAGGAAATTCCCCCTGCTGAGCCGCGTTTCCTTTTACGCGGGCGGGCATTCGATTCTCTCCAAGACTCCGGACGAACTCAGACGCCTGAAAGAGCTGAAGGCATCGACACTCTATCTGGGCCTTGAAAGCGGCTCCGAAGAACTTCTGAAACGTGTGGGGAAAGCCTGTACGGCGGAAGCCATGACCGAAGCCGTGATCCGGGCGCAGGGCTGCGGGCTGAAAGTTTCCGTCATGATTCAGCTCGGTCTCGGGGGAACGGAATTCAGCAGGATTCATGCGGAAAAGACGGCGGAAGTGCTCAACTGCATGCGTCCGAAACTGCTTTCCGCCCTGCGCTTCATCGAGATTCCCGGTCTGACGCCCATGTTTAAAGGCTATCATCCCCTATCCGAAAAAGGCTCCGCCGTGGAACTTCAAACCATTCTTTCGCTTCTGGATCTGGACGGGACGGTGTTCCGGGCGAATCACAGCTCCATCCCCTTTCCCCTTGAAGGACGCTTCCCGAAGGACCGGGAAAAATGGATCGCCACCCTTGACGCAGCCGTAAAAACGGGTATCTTATCCGAATCAGGACCGGGTCCCCTCCCGCTCTTTCTGTAACAATCCCCCTGCTGAGGCTTGATTAAAATGCTCGATACCGACCCACACATGGACACGGAACATAAAATCGACAGCACCATCTCCACCGTACAGCTCGACGTCTCCGCCATGATCCGCGACCGGGAAGCCGACGACTCCAACAACAACCCCGGCTCCCCCATCGAACAGGAAAAACTCGATATCGACACCCGCGTGACCGCACGCCTCACCCAGAAACCGCACGACAAATACAAATTCCGCAAAAGCATCGGGCGCGGCGGCATGAAAATGGTCCTTCAGGTGAAGGATATGGACACCACGCGTGATGTCGCCATGGCAGTTCTTCCCGATGCCGCGGCGCGTCCGAGAAGAGACATCATGCGCTTTGTGCAGGAAGCGCGCATCACGGCGAGTCTGGAGCATCCGAACATCGTCCCTGTCCACGACATCGGGGTGGATTCGAGCGGAGCGCCCTACTTCACCATGAAACTTCTCCGCGGGGAAACCCTTGCCTCGGTCCTGGAAAAACTCGACAACGGCGTCCCGGAATACGTGGAAGCCTACAATCTGACGCGCCTCCTGCGTATTTTCCTGAAAATCTGTTATGCCATAGCCTTCGCCCATTCCCGCGGAGTGCTTCATCTGGATCTGAAGCCGGAGAACGTGCAGATCGGAGACTTCGGCGAAGTGCTGATCATGGACTGGGGCCTCGCCCGAGTCGTCAAAAACGGAAGCGCCGACTCCGAAAGCGACTCCGGAACGGAATCCGGCGAGGAACTCGAAAACGAATCCCGCGACATTCCCAGCGGCGCCTTCGCCACTGTGGACGGCGTCATGAAAGGCACCCCGGGCTACATGGCGCCCGAACAGGCCGCCGGAAGAAACAGCCTCAAAGACTGCCGGACCGACATCTATGCGCTCGGCGCCATTCTCTACGCCATGGCCACATGCAAATCCCCCATTGAAAACAAAAGCATCAAGGAAATGATCCGGGACACGCTTTCCGGCAACATCATCCCTCCCCGGGAAAGGACTCCGGAACGGGAAATCCCAAGCGCTCTGGAAGCCGTCATTCTGAAGGCGATGAGCACCAATCCGGACAACCGTTATTCCTCCGTCAAGGAACTCCGAAACGAGGTGTTCGCCTTCATCGGCGGGTTCGCAACCGTGGCGGAACGGGCCACCTTCCTGAAGCGGACGCTCCTTTTCTTCAAGCGGCACAGCATCATTCTGAGCTTCACGGCGGCGATTCTGCTGATTCTGCTCTGCATCGGGATTTACGCGGTGCAGGAGAAGATGCGTCAGCAGGGGTCATGGTCCTGCGTCTACCGTCAGGACTTCACCCGTCCCGAAGCGGCCCAGGGCATGCGCGACCTCATTTTCACCAACAGCATGATCACGGAACGGACCTCTTCCTGGCCGATCACTCCGGAAGGCCTTTCCATGCCGCTCGGGGAATGGCTCTGGCTGGATCTGCCCGTTTCCGGAAACACCAAACTGGAACTTTCCTATCATCCGGGACCCGCTCAGGAGGCACTGGAGGTCTGCCTGAGTTCGCGGATGGAACCGCTCGGTCAATGGTGGCATGTCCCGACAGGGTATTCCTTCCAGTTCGGCGGATTTTCGGGCACCAGGGACATCATCTACCGCAATCTCAATGAACTCAACTCGGAACTCATCACGGCAATGGAATCGAAGGCGAAGCCCGGACGCGTCAATACGGTCACCTTCATCCGCGAAGGCGAAACCCTCATGATCCGTGCGGAAGACGGAACCGTTCTGCAGGCGACCGATCTCTTCCCTCCCACCGGAAAAAATCTGGAAAGGATCGGCATCCGTTCCTTTGCCAATTCCATGAAGCTGCGTTCCATCGCGCTCTACCGTCTTGCGCTTCCGGAAAAGGCAAGTCCTCTGATCGCGGGAGACGCTCTTTCAGATGTCCAGCTTTATGAAAAGGCCATCGAAAAATATCTCATGGTCGCGGACAGCTATTCACAGCTGCCGCTGTCGGAAATGGCCCTGACCAAGGCTTATATGACCGCGGCCTCCAAACTGCCCGATTCTCCGCTCCGGACCGAGCTGATTGTCGACATCAAACGCCGCATTGCCGCCAAACCCGCCTTCAAATACCAGGAGCAGATCATGGAAATCGACGCGCTCACACTCTGGAGAGAACAGCGTTTCCATGAGGCGCTGGCTTATGTCAGCGATCTTCTGTCGAGGAATCCGGACACGGGAATCGTCGCGAAACTGCTTCAGCTCCCGCATCAGAAACTGCCGGAGAACGTTGTCCAGGAGCTCCTCCGCTGCATTTCCCGGACCAGAAATCTGAAACGACTGGATCTTTCCAACTACGGAATCCGCTCTCTCAGTCAGCTGCAGGGACTTCCCCTCACTCATCTGGACTGCTCCGGAAACGAACTGGCCTCCCTGGACGGAATCTCCTCCATGCCGCTTGAAACGCTCGACTGCAAAAACAATCTCCTGCGCGATCTGAAACCGCTCCGCGGCATGAGACTCAAGGACCTCTCCTGCCGGAACAATCTCATTGAGGATGTCGACACCCTGAAAGGAATGCCGCTACGGGATCTGGATCTCTCCGGAAACAGAATCGCAGATCTTTCCCCGCTGGCGGAAACCTATTCTCTGGAAAGACTGGTCTGCCGGAAAAACCAGATCCGCACGCTTGCGCCCCTGGCGGATCTGAGACTCAAAAAGCTCGACGTCGGCGAAAATCCGCTGGACTCGCTCGAAGCGCTCCGCGACATGGAGCTCACCTCGCTCCTGATCGACAGGACAGAAGTGCACGATCTTTCCCCCCTGAAAGGAATGCCGCTCCACACTCTGGAACTTTACAACTGCGACCGTCTCAAAGATCTCTCGCCCGTCTTCCAGATGCCGACTCTGGAACGGCTCAGCCTGCCGCCGGAGCCTGCGGACATCCGTCCCCTGCGGGAAAGCGCTTCTCTGAAATACCTCTCCAAACGTTCCGTTGCCCCCTACTCCGCCGACCCGCCGGAAACCGCGGCGGAATTCTGGACACGGAATCCCAACTAACACGTCCCCCGTAAAAGGGAAAACAGCAGTCATGTATTCCAGATCATCCATTCTGAAACGCTTCCTCCCTGCCCGGGGCGGGAACGGGAAAACGCAGGAAAAAGAAAACGGGAAAGAAACGGAATCCGATCTTGTCGTGTTCATTCACGGACTTTTTCTTTCCGGGCACGTCTTTTATCCGATGGCGCGCCATCTTGCGGCACAGGGATGGGAAGGAATCGTCTACGACTACCCCACACGTTTGAAAAACGTCAGCGGGCACGGAGAGGATCTCGCCCGTTTCCTTGATGAACTCTGTGAAAAGGAAAACGGAAGAAAAAGAAAAATCGTGCTGGTGACGCACAGCCTCGGCGGAATTGTCGTCAGAGCGGCATCGGGGCTCTGGAATTCCCGGACGGAAAACGCCATCCGGAAAATTCTGATGATCGTTCCTCCGAACCGCGGCTCGGACATGGCCAGGCTGGCATGCGCCCTCTTTCCCCCCGTCGGCAAACTTTCCCGCGTCCTTCCCGACCTGAGCAGCTCTCCGGACGCCGCCATTCATCGGCTCCCTCTCCTTCATCCCGGAAAACATGAACTCGCCATCTTCGGAGCCCGTTATGATCTGGAAGTCCGGGAGAAATCCTACCATCTCCCGGGAGAATGCCTCTACCGCCGCTTCCACTGCGGACATACGGACATCCTCTTCCGCAAAGAAATCTTCTCCCAGGCGGAGTCCTTTCTTCAGACCCCTTTTCCTCACTGAAGGATATTTCCTCACTGAAGGCTCCTCCCTGTCCCCTGTTCCATCCCGTTCCCGGGCTCAAGCTCAACTCCTGACCTGATTTTGCAGAGAAGAAAACTGTTTCGCAAGGAGAACAGAAGGAATGGGAAAAGCGTCAGGGCTTTTTTGCTGTCTTTCCTGCATTCGGGTCGGGATTGCCGCTTTCCCAGGCGCCGGGAGCGGAAGAAGCATCTGCCGCAGGAGCGGAGCTTCCGGAATTCTCGGAAAGGATTTCCGCCTTCAGACGATCCGCCAGGAAGGGATACGCCGCCATGCAGGCCTTGGTCACTTCGGACTTCATGACATCAAAGGGAGGAAGCGCCATGCGTTCTGTATCGGAAAAAGAACGGTGATATTTGTCATAGGCGAATCTGGCCATTCTCAGATGCCCGGCCGCGGCTTCCCGGTCCCCGTATCCGAGCAGAACGCAGCTCCGGAAAATCAGGAGCGGGATATAGTCATTCGCCTGCTTGTAACTGGCGTCGGTAATATCCTCCGTCCATTCGGTCAGGATGAAGGCGTCGAAGTCAAGGCGGTTTGCCTTGTTTCCTTTGAATTCCCTGCGGAGCAGATTGTAATACTCGCGGGATTTGGCATACTGGCCATAACTGTAAAGCAGCACGGCAGCATCGGTGTAGAAATATTCCCGCGCATGCTTGAAGGAAGGCACATCGGGGTTGCGTTCGATCACTTCGTCATAATAGCGTTTGACGGCATCCACCAGAGCCAGGTTCGGCACCAGCATGAAGTACATGGATGCCTGATTGTCCGGAAGGAGCATCCGCCCGTTGGAAAAACTGACCTGCAGGGACTGCACGATCATGCGTTCGGAATTGGTGTCCGCCTTCATCGGGCTGTATGCGATTCCCTGGGTCGCCCAGTAAATGGCAAAGGATTCCGGGAGGAGCCAGTCCAGCTCGCCGTAATTTCTGTTGATGTCCACAATGACCTGGGGGTCGATAATGTATTCGGTGCGGAGCCATCTGGCGCGCAGATAGAGGGAAAGGGTCTCCAGCTCTTCCGCTGTCAGGCGCCGGACTGTTTCATCCCCGGCGAGCGAAGGAGGCACGCTTTCCATGTCCGGCGGCAGCTTCCCGAGAAACTCAAAGCGTTCCAGAAGCACGTCCAGGCTCTCAAAGCCCCATGCCTTCATGATTTTCCAGAGCGGATGATCCGGAGGAAACATCTCCTTCAGTCCGCTTTCGGTTTTCGGTGCGGCTGCCAGCGCCTCCCAGTCCGGATAGTGGGTCCCGTAGGCGTGCAGGAAAATACGGGCCATTTCATACTTGTAATAACGCTGGGCATCGTCCAGAACATTGCCGAGCTTATGCTGGTAAATCCATCCGAGTTCCTTGTAAAGCTCCGGATCGTTCGGATTATAGCGGAGCGCTTCCTGAAGAACTTCGATTCCGCGGTGGACCCAGCGCCAGCGGTCCTCAGGGGACTGACAGGTCACGGAAATATTGTACGCCATGTTCCAGCCTAGATAGGCCGCGGCCGCCGTGGACTTCGGCTGCAGTTTCGTAATCCAGGAAGCCAGCTGCGCAAGCTCGAAATATTTGCCCTGTTCCTGAAGAGAGATGGTCCGGAGCCAGAGAAAGTCCGCAATGATGCCCCGGAAGCCCCCCAGAGCGACGGTCGTGAACGCCACAACGGGCGGCGCGCCGTCGACATATTCGGCATCCACGAGCGAATCTTCCTGGATGATCGAATCAAGGCGGGACTGCACATAGACATTCGCCAGCAGCAGAATCACCGTCGCAATCAGAGCCGTCAGAAACAAAATCAGACGTCTTCCGTTCATTTTTTCTTCCTCATCTCTCTATCACTTTCCACTACTCTTTTCCCGTCAGACCGGGGGAAGCGCTCCCCATCTATACTGCCGCCTTTCTCGCGTGTTTCCGTTCCAGCTTTTTTTTCTTGCTTCCCTTCCCGCCTTTTTCCCCTCAGCACAGCTCTTCAGACAGCGAAAGACGGCGGGACGGGACATCCTCCTCCGCCTAGCGTTTCATGGCAGTCCCGAGCTCTCTCCGGCTGTAAAGCCAGATGCCGAGAAGGCAGAGCGGCAGACCGCGCAGAAGCAGATTCAGAAGCACCAGTTTCCCGATCAGGGCGAATTCGACCAATTCCCCGTCCGACACATGCGAGGACACAAAGAAATCCTGCAGCGGAATCAGCAGCGTCACCATAAGGGTGCTTGCCCAGGCTCCGATGTTCTCCAGAAAACTTCTGGGCAGACCTTCCGTCTTGGCCAGGGATCCCAGAAGATAATTGGACAAAACTCCGATGACTAGATACGAGACCGTCAGAAAAACCGCAACCGGCATACTGACCAGCGCACCGATCGCGCAGGCAATCCCCGTCAGAGCCGCAAGCCCCAGAAATGTGACAAACACCGCGCGGCAGTAATTTTCAGTGAATCCTGTCACACGGATCATCAGCTTCGGACCGTCCGCCTGCTGGAAATAAAGCGAACTCCCGTCAGGAGTAAGATTGGCGAAGCCGAATTCCGCCGTCCCCTTGTGGACCGCAATTTTGCCCGGAACGGCGAATTCGTTCGTTGCGCCGCAGAGAATTTCCTCCGGATCCTTGGAAATGTAGACCGGCACATACCCGGTCACAGGAGCGTCCGGGGCATCCGATTCACGTTTCTCCTGCATGAGACGCATGAACCACCCTCCGCGCGCCAGAGTCTGCTTGTTTGTGCTGGAGCTGGAAAAGGCCTTGTATCGCAGATACAGCAGCCCGTCATACGAATCGGGCAGACCGGAATACTGCCAGCGCCGTTCCGTCCCGACCTTGACTTCCCCCATGTTCGCCATGATCTGTTTCGTCAGCTGATCGAGATATTGTTTGCGTTTGGCTCCGTCGAGTTCGGGGATGTGTTCTCCGCGGGAAGCCGAATCCTGAATTCTGCGTTCGAGTTCCGCCTGAACCAGTTCCTGGAGGTCCGGCGGCCGGGGCATGAAAACACGGCGCCCGGTCAGGACTTCGTTTTCCACCTTCGACCGTTCCTGCTCCGGGAAATCCTTCCTCTCATACTGCCAGAAAAGGAATCCGTATATCACTGCCGAGGAAATCAACAGCAGCACGGTGTGAATGAGAAGCACGCCTGTGAATTTCCCCAGCCATACAGTTGCGCGTGAAATGGGCTTCACCACAATCATGTGCAGCTGCCCGTTCTCCACATCCGTGCACAGCTCCGAACACGAAAGCCAGATCGAAGACGCGGACAGAATGAACGCCACGAAGCCCAGACTGTATTCCAGGATCACCTGAATAAATCCCAGCGCCGTCCCGTCCCCCCTGATGGTGTTCGGCACCAGCACGATGCAGAGCAGCAGCAGAAAGAGGAGAAGCCGGAATACGTTGGAACGCAGGGCAGAACGGCATGTCAGTCTCACGACGGCCAGAAACGCGGTCATAGAGTCATTTCCCATCCTTTTTGGAAGAAAGCATTTCCTTCAGTTTCCGGTTGGCATCGTCCATTTCTCTGCGTTCCTCCTCGCTGGGAGAGGGCGAAGCTTCGGGCGCCGGAGCTTCCCGGCTCAGGCTTTCCAGAACGGAACGGTCTATCTGCTCCTCCGATCCTGCGGCGGAGGGAGGCGGAACAACAGGAGCTTCTTCGGGTTCTCTTCCGGCAAGACGATTCAGAAGCTCATCGGAGGAAAGGCCCTCCCGTTCCGTTTCCTGTCCGGCGGAAAGATATTCGGCAATATGCCCGCCCGCACGGGCTCCGAAGGTTTCCACGCTTTCCTGTCTTGCGCGGTTGACCACGTCCAGGAAAAAATCTTCCAGCGTCATGCGCGGATGGGAAATCCTGAATTCCTCCCCGTTCAGGCTGGAACGCAGAATTGAAAGGACCTTCTCCATCACTTCCGGCGGAAGTTCCGGCGTGGTGATCGTGCTGGTATTCTGAATGGTGAGCAGTTCGCTGAGCGTGCCCTGGGCGCGGATCCGGCCACCGTAAAGAATGATGACTCGGTCGCAGACATCTTCCACATCGCTCAGCAGATGGCTTGTCACAATCACGGTTTTCCCGCGTTTCTTCAGCATCAGGATCAGATCTTTGACCTCCCTGCAGCCCAGAGGATCCAGTCCGGAAGTCGGCTCGTCCAGAATCAGAAGCGAAGGATCATTCACCATCGCCTGCGCCAGACCGATCCGCCGTGCCATCCCCTTGGAAAACTCGCCCACAGGACGGTTCTTCGCATGGGACATGCCCACCATTTCCAGAAGCTGCGTGCAGCGTTTCGCACGTTCCCCGGCTGAAAGATTGAAGAGGGAGGCAAAGAAGTCCAGCGTTTCATACGCCGTCAGATACTTGTACAGATATGACTCCTCGGGCAGATAACCGATCAGTTTCTTCGTATCGACATCCCGGGGGGATTTGCCGAAAACCGTCAGCCGCCCCCCCGTCGGATACAGCAAACCGAGCAGCATTTTCACAGTGGTGGACTTCCCCGATCCGTTCGGCCCCAGAAGCCCCAGCACTTCCCCTTCCCGGACCTCAAAGTCCAGGTCGTTCACGGCCTTGGACTTCGGACGGTTCCAGAAATCCCTGAATTCCTTCACCAGTCCGACAGAACTGACCACTACGGAAGATGCCTTCCTTTCCGATTCCATTTCCATTTTTGCAGGTCTCCCGGTCCCGTAGGACTACTACTCTACTCTCTATTCCGACTTGCCTTCCGCAGCGGCAACGCCTGCAGCGGATTCGGCAAAAGTCACTTCCTCGCCCGTCCTCACCAGACGCGCACTGTTGAAAATCACAATCAGCGTGCTGAGCGTATGGAAAACCGCCGCCGCTATCGGAGACATCCAGCCGAATACCGAAAGCACTATCCCGCCCGCAACAAACAGAAGCCCGAAGATCAGATTCTGATTCGTCACCGCGGACGATTTGCGCGCCAGAGTCACCAGAAGCGGAATCCTCCGCAGATCATTCGTCATCAGCGCCACAGACGCACTGTTGATCGCAATGTCAGACCCGATCGCACCCATCGCTATGCCGAGATCTCCCACTGCAAGAGCGGGAGCGTCATTCACGCCGTCTCCAACCACGGCGACAACACTGCTGCGCTTGACTTCCTCCACATACGCCACCTTCCCCTGCGGAAGACAGTCGCTGCGGACATCGTCAATATTCAGCTGCGCGGCGATCTTTTCCGCCACGGATGCACGGTCTCCGGTCACCATCGAACAGCGCTTCACGCCGATTCCCTTCAGCTCACGGATCGCCTCCGCCGCTTCCGGACGGATCTTATCCTTGAAGCCGATCCAGCCGACCAGTTTCCCGCTGCGGGCAACGTACACAACGCTCATGCCCTGATCCTCTTCATCCGTCCCTCCGCTCACGGAAATCCCTTCCGTTTCAATCCATGCAGCGCGGCCCACGAGAATCTTCACCCCGTCCGCCATCGCTTCCACGCCTTTCCCGTGCTCTTCGCGGAATGACGTAATCTCCAGAGGCTTCAGGCCCACTTCAGAGGCAAGACGCTGAATCGCCAGCGCTGTCGGATGATTGCTGTGCAGTTCCAGCGACATGGCATAGCGGAGCAGTTCCGCCGGTTCCACGCCGTCCACCGGAGAAAGACGGGCCACCGAAAGCTCTCCCTCGGTCAGTGTCCCGGTCTTGTCAAAAACCACCGCGCGGATTTTCGCGGCAAGTTCCAGATGGTTCACATTCTTGATGAGAATGCCCAGACGGGCGGCCGCGGCCACCGCCGCCACCAGCGTCGTCGGCGTCGCAAGCACCACGGCGCAGGGACATGCGATCACAAGCAGCGTGATGACGCGCGTCATATTCCCGTCCGTAAGCCACCACGTGATTGTCGCGAGCATGAGAATGGTCGGCGTATAATATCCCGCGTAGCGGTCGATGATCCGGACAGCCTGCGTTTTGCTGCGTTCGGCGGAAAGAATCATGTCCTTGACCTTCCCGAGCGTCGTGTCGCCGCCGAGTTTCGTCACTTTGACGTCGATGCTTCCCGAAAGGTTCTGCGTCCCGGCATACACCTCGTCTCCGCCGGACTTGTCGATCGGAAGCGACTCTCCCGTAATGGAGGCCTGATTCACAGCGCTCTGTCCATTGACCACCACGCCGTCCACGGGAAAGTTCTCTCCCGGACGCACATTGATGATGTCTCCCACCGCCAGAGACAGCACTTCCACTTCCACCGGATTCCCGTCCACCAGTTTTCTTGCCGTGTGCGGCGTCAGGCGGATCAGCGCTTCAATAGAACGCTGGGCTCCGCTCGCCGTATGCGATTCAATGATGATGGTGATCAGAAGAAAGAACGCAATGATCCCCGCCGTCCGGAAATCGCCCGAAGTGAATGCCGCCAGAATCGCCAGCGCCACCAGTTCGTTCATATACACCCGACCCTCGTAGAGATCCTTCACCGCGGTCAGAAGAATCGGAAGCGCAAGAAGAATCGCTCCCAGCGCCGCACTCAGATCCGAAGCAAATCCCTGCTCCGGGAAAAACCAGGATATCAGGTATGAATTCACGATCAGAAACCCGCCCGCAAAGGCAAAGGATGCCCTCCCCATGGAACGGGAATGTCCGGCCCCCTCCCCCAGCGGAGCTCCGCAGGATATGCAGCGCGCCCCACCGGAAGACGAATCAGCCGTGTGTTCGTGATGATGATGATGGTCATGATGGTGAGAATCATGACTGCCGTGATCGTGCCCGCAGCCGCAGACGTTCAATGGTTTCTCCGCAATGTCAGTCATTTCGCACCGCCTTTTGTATCGCCTTCATTCGACTCTTTTTTCACAGCCGGCTCCGGATTGAGCTTCAGACGGATTTCCTGATCCGAACCCGGAGTGATCCCGATCACGAATTTATCCTGCACCTGGGTCAATGCTCCTGCAAGACTCCTGGAATACAGCGAAACCAGTGTCGATTCCGGATTCTTCCGGTATTCCACAAGAAGCTGTTTGAAATAATCCGTATCGGCCTGGACTTCGGAAATCATGCGTTTCCGGTAGTTTTCCGCCTCGGAAGTAATGCGCACAGCCTCACTTTCCGCCAGATTTTTCTGCTCGACGGCATAGGTCCGGGCTTCCTCCTGAACCTTGGCGACGGTCGCGTTTGAAAGCTGCTGCAGGCGGAACGCATCCAGCGCCGTCGCCGGCGGACTGACTAGGGTCAGCGTCAGATTCTCCATCGTGATCCCGATATCGAGCGCTTCAATGTTTTTCGCGAGAGTCTGCTTCACCAGATTTTCATACGGGGTCTTCTTGTAGTACGCCGTATCGAGCATCGTCCCGGCGCTGCAGCAGATCACGGCATCGTCTATCACATTCCGGAGAATCACATTCGCTCCGCCGAGACTGATCCGTTCTTCATCCGGACCCTTGGTCAGGGACTGGGAATGAACAGAAGTTTCCTCGCTGATGCAGCGTTCAAAAAATTTCAGGGGGTCTGTGATACGGTAGGTCATTTCCCAGGCCGCATGGATAATGGCGTTGTCCCCGGTAAGCAGATATCCGTCCTTTCCGGGGACCAGGGCGTCGGAGGGTGTCCGGGGGGACTGGGGATTCGTATTGCCGTAAAGGGGATCGGTGTCGGACGGCATGAACGTCCGGCAGGAAATCTTTTCAATCCCTGTCGGAATGCGCACGATCTTGTTCACAGGATACGGCAGAAACCAGTGCCAGCCTTCCCGATACAGACCGTCTATCTCCCCGAACTTCAGCACAATCACGGCCTCTTTCGTCGTATCCACCCGGAATGAGCCTCCCGCTATCAGAAAATAGAGGATCATTACGGATATCGCAAAGGCCAGAAATATGAATCCGGCCTTCAGCACTTTCGACAACAGCTCAAGTCCCGGCGAAAACTGGCTCTCCTGCGCCGGAACGGTCGGCATGGATGAACTGCTGCCGGACGCCAGCACGTTCTCTGTCTTCTTGTCATTCATCATTCTGCAGACTCCGCTTCACATTGGTCTCATGGATTATTTCTTCCCGCCAGGGACGCCGCCCGCACGGCCGACGGCGTCGTCGTACTGAATCTTCATCTTGAAGATGTCAAACGGAGTGGAATCGGTATCGAGCACCAGAGTCGTCTTCGTACTCACAATCCGTTTCAGAGAGTCCAGTTTCCGGAGGAAGGAGGCCAGCTCCGGATCCTGGTTGAATACGGAATAATATTTCGCGGCTTCCGCATCGCCTTCAGCCATCAGTTTCTTCGCCTGCGCCTGGGCGTCGGCCAGAATTTCCTGTTTCGCGCGGTCCGCATCGGTCCGGATTTTCTGGGCAACGGTATTGCCTTCCGCGCGGAATTTCTTCGCGGCGGTGTCGCGTTCCTGCTTCATCGTCGCGGCAATCGCCTTGGCGCTGGCTTCCGGGACGCCGATCGAGCGGATCCCGACAGAAACCACATCGATCCCGTAATGCTTCATCATGTCGTCTTTCAAGCCCGCTAACATTTCCGTTTTCATTTCATCGAGCTTCATCTTGCGGGGATCCGTGTTGATCATTTCATCGAACTTGAATTTGCCCACCACGCCGCCTTTCACGGTACGCATCCGGTCGCTCAGATAGCCTTCGGCATCCGCTATGCTTTTTGCCGCGTTCTTGAAGACTTTCAGATCTTCCAGCTTGTAGATCACGTAGATCCCGACAATGACGTTTTTCTGGTCCGCTGTGGTGGTTTCCTCCAGTTTCCCGATGTTCCCGTCAAAGGTGGTCAGGCGAATGTCGTATTTCACGATTTCCTGAATGGGATACGGAAGGCGGAAATGAAGTCCGGGCCCTTTCTGATCCGTGATTTTCCCGAGCGTAAGCACCAGCGCCTGTTCCGCCGCCGTCACCTGATACGTGAAAATCGCCAGCAGAAAAATCACTGCCACAATCAGCCCCAGCAGTATGGTGGGAAGATGTTTCACCTTGGATACGCTTTTGGATTCGGATGTCTTACTCATCTTTCATTTCTCTCCAGTTCTCTGTTCCTTATTATTATATTCTTGTTTATTGATTTCCTGTTCCCTGCAATTCCCTTCAGACAATGAATCAGGCCGATCTCCTGAGGGAAGCAGTCCCTTCCGGCATCTGCGGGGATGGGGGGAAGGGAGAGAAAAAAGAAAACTTACTTCCCGAGTTCGCCGAGATCGGCATCCAGAAGGTCGAGTCTCGGTTTCTCCTCCATATTCAATTCATAGATCTGCGACTTCAGGCGCTCCGAAAGCACGTATTTGCGGAGATGAGCGCAGTCGTTCTCCAGAAAATCCAGATACGTTCTCAGACGGAACATGAAGGGAAGAGCCCGGTAGGCAGTCAGCTGACTGTTGAAACGGACCGCCTCCGCCATGGCCACGGTCGCCGTGTCATATTGATACGCTTCCGCGTCACTGACGATTTTCAGGGCTTCCACCTTCGCGCTTTCCACGGTTTCCGCGCTGTAGGCGTCCGCCTTGTATTCCTCGGTGAGAGCCTCCTCCTGCGCACAGACCACATCCTGAAAGGCGGCGGCGACATTCACCCCTCCGGACTCATCAGGAGCCTCCCCTGCGGTGGTCCCCCCGATCGGAGGATGCGCATCATGAAGATTCACGCAGATAATGTCCACACCGACGTTCAGACGGTCCGCCGCATTCTGGATCCGGGCCTGCAGATGCCGCGCCACTTCTTCCCTGCCGAAGGAAATATCCTTCATGAAATCGGTACTGGCAAAATACGCGGTCGCCTCGCTTTCCCCTGTCAGGGTGAGAATTTCATTCACGTCTTCAAAGTTGAAGGCGTAATCGTACACTTGCCCGGGCCGCACACGGTAGCTGACAGGAAGCGCCGCTTCCAGAATCGAAACCGGAAAGGCTATGTCATTCGACCCCTTCTCCACATTCGCAACGAGGAAGCCGTCCTCCTTCATGTAATGCTGTCCCGTCCACAGAACAACGCTGGCGTTCTGCATCGTCTTCGTATCTTTAAGCTTGTCCATGTGCGCGCCGATGACGAACTGCTGCATCCGGTCCACCGGCACACGCACAATATGTTCAATCGGCCACGGCCATTTCAGATGGATCCCGGGCTGAAGCACTTCTTTCCCGGGGACAAACGCTCCGAAACGCTCCCGAATGCCCAGCTCTCCAGGATTCACCTGCGCAATCCCGGTGAAAAGCCAGAGCACAAAGCCCCAGAGAATCAGCGCAGGAATGATGGACCTTTCAAAAAACGTATAAATCCACGTCCGCGAAACTTTAAACCCGAACTGGTAATCCAGCGAATCCGCGATGTTCCGGACAACACCCCCAGGCTCCAGAAACAGCGCCAGAAGACGGCTCTCATATACCGGCCGATCCTCCAGCTGCGTCCGCGGACGGTAAAACTCCACCACGAAATTCAGCAGAAACTCCAGCGCAAGCACGCAGAAAATAAAGAATGCTATATTGAAAAAATGTACTTCCCACAGAATCCGCTCCACCGCCTTGGCCGCTTCCGCCGACGCCATCAGCAGGGCTGCCAGCCCTGAAAGGAGCATCACCGCTCCCCCCACAATCAGCCACGCCCCCGCCGGACGCAGCCAGCGGAATTCCGATATGTGAGACTGCCCGATCAGAAATACCCCGAAGAAAAAACTCAAAACCAGCCCAATCGAACACAAAAACGCCAGATTCACCGGATGCACAGGCTTCAGCGTCCCCATCATCAGCGCCGGATCCTGATGGAACTCCCTCCACAGAAACACCAGCGCCAGCGTCATCAGCACAAAACTCAGCAGAGATATCGAAGAGGGCACATATTTCCGGAAATTCCCGTACATCCGCCCCGCCGTGAAACGGACATCCTCCGATACATCCAGAATCGAATTCAGCTTTTCCTTCCGTCTTTCCAGCAGGCGCTTTTCCTCCTCCTCCCGCACCATTCGGCTGAAAAAGGCTCCCTGCAGCAGCGCCGCCAGAGAAAATATCATAGCCGTTCCAAACGGTATCAGCCCCAGCTTGAACAGCCCGATCCCTCCCCAGGACGCCGTCAGAAAAATCGTGACAAACAGTCCTGCCGAAAGAACCAGCGCGGCAGCCGAAAGCTTCACAGACAGACGCCCGCGCTCCAGTACAGATGCCAGATTTTCTTTCCCTCTCAACATTTCCGTGCTTTCCCTTCTTTTAATATTTTATGATCTTTACTTTATTTTTCTATTTCTCTGATTTCATGTTCTCATGGCATCACATCTTTATTTCAGTAATCTTCCTTGCCTTTTTCTCCGTTTCAAACAGAGCCATGGGCACAGGTCCATTATGCGCAAGATAACTCCTTACGGGAAAAAACTCAAGCCCGGAAAAACAGTTTTCTTTCGATTTTGAGAATGTTTCCCGCCTGAAAATGCTCTTTGCGCAAAAAAACAGATGAATTTGTTCCTTTTTCACAATAAAAATCCCATGCACCGGGCAAAAAAAATGACTCCGCCCGGAAATTTTTTCCCCGGACGGAGTCGTCTTTTTTTTCAGAACCCGGCCCCTGCCGCAACTGTCGTCAGCGGTTCAGCTTTTTCCAGACCGGTTCCACATCCACCACTTTCCGGCTCTTCGCAGCCTTGTCGATGCAGAGGGCGAGAACCGCGCTTTCCAGACCTTCGTTGCCGCTGCACGTCGGAAGAGCGTCGGTCGTCATGGGGCCTTCATACAATTCCTTCATAATATAGGAATCGCCGCCGCCGTGCCCGTCCATGCCGAAGCGGATCGTCACCTCGTTCTGCCCGTGGACAGCATATTTCAGAGTGCTCGAATACAGTTCCACCACCAAATTCCCCTTCGTGCAGGTGAAATACATCCGCCGCTCCGGAATCGCATTCGACATCGTGCACTGGAACATCACGCGGATTCCGTTCCGGTATTCAAAGGCAGAAACCAGATTGTCCATCAGGTCCTTGTCCGAAGTGAATGCCGACTCCACTCCGTGCGGGTCCTCCCACGCCCTCGTGAAAGTCCCGGGGAATTCCTTTTCCATCTTCCGGTTCTCCGGCTTGAACAGGTCCAGCCCCCCGAACGCCGCAACTTTCGACACATGCGACTGGCAGAACCAGTTGATCAGATCCAGATCGTGACAGCACTTCTCCAGAATGTGCGGCCCCGCATATTTCGTCAGCCGCCTCCAGTTGCAGAGAATGTACACCCCGTGATGCGGATCAATGTTCTCATTCGCGTCAATGCTCATGACCTCCCCGAGCACTCCGGAATCCAGCAGCTCCTTCACCTTCCGGTAAATCGGCGCATAACGGAGAACAAAGCCCGTGGCAAATTTCCGCCCCGATTTCCTGTGAGCTTCAAAAATGGCTTCGCAGTCTTCAATTTTCGTGGCAAGCGGCTTTTCCGTAAAAACATCCTTCCCCTGACGGAATCCTTCCAGAATCTGCTCCTTGTGATAGGCGTTCGGGGAAAACACCATCACCCAGTCCACGCCGGGAACGGCAATCGCTTCCTGATAGCTTGTGCAGATCTTCGCATCCGGATAGTTCCAGCAGTCCGCGGAAATGGCCCGCTTCGCCTGCTCCATGTCCGGATCATACACGGAAAGGACTTTCACCTTCCGCCCGGAATCCCTCAAGAGATTCCAGACCACGCCGCGCCCGCGGTTCCCCGCACCAAGCACTGCCACACGAACCTCCTGTGAAGCAGCGTCCCTCCCTGCAGCAGTGATAGATTTCGCCGATGATGCTTTCTTCTTCACCGGGGTCTGCTTTACCGGAGCCTTCTCCTCCGCTGATGCTTTCTTCACCGCGGGTTTCACAACCGCAGTTTTCTTCCCGGTCTTCTTTACCGGATTCGCGTCCTTCTTTGCCACCATCTTCAATCCTCCGCAAAATTTGCGTCTGCTTGTGTGAGCTGCAGCTTTCCCGGTGAAAAAAAACGCCGAAAAAGTTCCTTCATTTTTCTTAATTTACGCCGAAAACTCCGTTTTCAAATGGATAAAAACCGCTGAAACGATGACAAAAAAAGGAATCTGCGCCGCCCCCGGTAACGGAGGTCAAAATTCCCGGATCCGAAGGGGATTTCATCCGGACTCGGCAGTTCCAAGGGGGGGGCGGAGGACCGGATTGCCAGACAGGAGAATGCGTGAGAGAAAAAAACTGCACGGATCAGAAGAAAACCAGAAGCGGATGCGGCTTCAAAGGACAGCGCTCTTACTTCGCCTTCGCGGACAGATCCTCCGGACTGTCATCCTCATCCCACAAGTCCTCCTCGTCGTCGTCTCCGGGTCCAAACGCCGCATCCATATCCGGGTTCACGCTTTCAAAGAAGGGAAGGTCTTTGATTTCCTCGTAATCAACATCCTTACGCGCCTCGCGGCCGCCGGCGACCATGACGGAACCCGTCTTGTGATTGACGATCAGAGAAGGAGTCGTGCTCGTTTTGATCAGAATCTGCTTTTTGATGAGATTTCCGTTCGGGTCATACTGATAATAGGCATAGACCTTGGGACTGGCGGAAACCAGGAGATTGATCCGGCTGAGATAATCAATTTCGCATTTCGGTTTCAGATTGCCTCCCATGTCGAAGGCAATTCTTCTCACGGCATATACACGAGAACTGTCTTCAATCACCAGTACGTACACGGATGTCTTGCCCGTGAAATAAGAGACAATGGAATACTTCCGGGTCTGAATTTTCTTCTCCTGCGGATTCTGTCCGGCACTGGAATTCAGGAGATCGGGAACTCCCACGGTCGTCGTCCAGACCGGCATCCCGGAAACGACACTCATGTGCGCCGCTTCCGATTCATACTCCTGCTGGAACTGCGGATGGGAAAGCACCGCACGGATGGAATAACGCCCCTTCTGCCGGAGATCGTAATAGGCGGAAAGACAGAAGGTCAGATGACGCGTCCCGCCGGGAGGAATGATTGTCCCGGTCAGAGGAGCCGGTTTCCCCGGATCCAGCAGTTTGGCCATGGAACGGCGTCCGTCCGGAGTTTCGATTTCAAAGTCCAGTTTCCCCTTCAGCCCGGGAGCCTCTCCGAAGACCAGGGAATGCGCCGTGTAATTCCGGATGGAAACCATCACATACACAGGCTCATACTGAATGTAATTGGTCTGGCTCAGTTCAATCCGGAGCGCCGCCTGCGCACAGACATTCCCCGTCAGAAACAGAAAAAACTGAAAAAACAGAAAGATCAGAAAGACTGATGCCGGACTGTACCCCGGTTTTCCGAAAATTTTCATGCTCTGATTCTCCTTGGCTTGGCTTCACTTCACATCAGTTTTTCAGCAGTGCCGCTCCCTCTGCGGCGGCCGCAGCGGGATCCAGCGCCGAATGGCAGAGTTTTTTATCACAATAACGCTTCATGCAGCGAATACAATCCAGTTCCGGCTGCAAAACGGTTTTTCTCCGGCAGTAAGGGCCGGTCAGTTCCGGAGAAGTTGGGCCGAACAGGGCAAGAACAGGGATCCCCAGCATCGAAGCAATGTGCATCGGACCGCTGTCGTTGCAGATGAAAAGGGACGCCGAACGCAGAATTTCCACAAGTTCCCCCAGCGAAGTCTTCCCCGTCAGATCCAGCAGCGGCAGATCCCCGGCCCCGCGGACAAGCTCGCGAGACAATTCCGCCTCAGAAGGCGATCCCGCCAACACAAAAGCCAGGTCCTCCCCCTTCCCCGCCAGTTCCCGGATCAGCGCGGAAAAGAAAGAAGGCGGCCACTGTTTCGTCTCCCAGCGCGCTCCCGGAGAAATCACCACCAGTCTCGAACAGTACGGCACAGGACTGCCCGCAAAAAGACGGCGCGCCGAATCCCGGTTGTGTGGTATCACCGGCATCTCGTAATCGCAGGAATATTCTCTCCTCCCCAGGAAATCCGCCATCATGGAGGAATTCTTCTCCAGCGCATGCAGCGCTCCGGAAGCCGCTTCCAGCTTTCTTCCATAGAATAAAGCCGCAGCCGCCTCCTTCGGGTGCGCAGGCCCGCAGCGGCAGCCGGAACGGGCCATGGAAAGAATCCCCGCACTCCGGATCAGTCCCTGAAGATCAATCGCCGCATCATAAAAATCCGTTCTCAGATCCCGGACCAGGGAACGGAACGCACCGGAAAAAGTGGAAACCCTTCCCAGCGCGGTACGGTCAAAGGAAATCCAGCGCGTAACTCCCGGCAGATATTCCATCAATCCGGAAAAGGCAGGTTGCACCACCCAGTGCACTTCTGAACCGGGATGGACGGAAAGAAGCATCGAAACCGCCGGAAACGCATGAAGAATGTCGCCGAGACTGCTGGGTTTGACGATCAGAAATTTCATCGCTCCGGCGCGCTCCCCGGGAGAAGTTGACAGTTCAGTTGCCGCGTTCCAGACGCGCCGCAAGCCTTTCCGGCAGCCCGGCGGCAAGAATCTTCTTCTGCGTCGTCTTCAAGTCATAGGGCAGACGGTATCTGACCACCTGCTTCCGGTCGGAATCGTAAATGGCGAAAGACGCGCGCGGATCCCGGTTCCGGGGCTGCCCCACACTCCCCACATTGATCAGATACTTGAATCCGGGCTGAATCGGAAGAACGATCGAATCCGCACGGGAAGTGTTTTCCGGGATGGGCCCCTCCTCGCGCCGGAAAGCCCAGTTCTGAATTTCGTCAATGGGCCTGTCGGAACGCATGGTGATCGGTTTCTTGCAGAATGCGATCGGCACATGGGAATGGCCGCAGAAACAAAGTTGGGTGAACTGATAGGAGAAATTGTCCGCGGCATGATGGGAATCGAAGATGTATCCCCAGGTGTCAGGACTGTCCAGAGTGGCGTGGACCACAGTGATGCTCGTCCCGCGGATGGTGAGACGCATGGGCAGATCGGCCAGCCAGGTTCTGTCCTCCCTGCTGAGCTGGGCCTTGGTCCAGAGCACAGCGGTGCGGGCGTGGGGATTGAAGCCTTCCATGGCCTCGTCGTTGTTGGAGACGTATTCGTCATGATTGCCCTTGACAGCCGCAATCATATTCAGAGAACGGGCCAGATCCAGGCATTCCTTGGGATTGGCATTGTATCCGACAATATCCCCGAGGGAAATATATTCATCCACTCCGATTTCCCGGCAACAGGCTAGGACAGTGGAAAACGCTTCCAGATTGGCATGGACATCACTGAAAATCGCATATTTCATTTCAATCAGATTCCCGTTCTCACAAATTCCCGTTCTCAGAGCATGTCCCTTCCCGGAGCGGACACAGCTGCCGGCATGATTGGGATGACGGATGAAGCGTCCGACATCCCACCGGCTCCGCCCTCACGCATTCTACAGCAGAGGACGGCTGTCAAGCATCAACTCTGCAATATAGCTTCAAAACCCTCTGAATAAAAGTCCCAAAAGAGCCGACAGGTAAAAGATTTTGAAAAAAAAAGCTTTTTTCAGCGCACGAACAGGGACTATTTTCATTTTTCCGCTTGAAAAAACAAACAAGAAAGTTTAGAGTTTGCCGGAAAATGCTAAATATCACAATCGCTCAGAGGAATACGCAAGGTGACGGAAAACAGTGACTACATCCTAGAACTCCTTAAAGAGTACGGGATGATTACGGACGAACAGATCGATGACGGCTGGGAAGCCGTTGCAAAGTCTGACGGAAAACTCGATATCATAGAGGCGCTCATCGAACTGAACTACGTCGATGAATTTGAAATGATGTCCATGCTCGCCCAGCAGTACGGTCTCGAAACGCTGGATCTGGATGGATATGAGATTCCGCAGGAAGTAATAGAAGCGATTGACGCGGAAACGGCGCATCGGTACAAGGTCGTGCCCGTCATGATGCATGACGATATCCTGACCATCGCCATGAGCGATCCCACAAAAATGGAGATCCTTGACTCCCTCCGGTATATTCTGAAACGGGATGTGGAAGCCGTCATCTCTCCCCGGGAACAGATCAGAAGGCTTCTGGATCTGCATTACGGTTCCCTGCAGCAGAGCGTGGACACGCTGCTGGAAACCATGTCCGATGCGAGCGCGGTTGAGCATGTCATGAGTTCCGAAGAAGTCACCCACTCGGACATGGATGGAGATGCGCCCATCATCAAACTGGTGTCAATGCTGATTCTGGAGGCCTACAAGCTGAAGGCGTCGGATATTCATCTGGAGCCGCTGGAAAAACGCTACCGCGTCCGCTACCGCATCGACGGAGTGCTCCGGGAAATGGAAAGCCCCCCGAAATATCTTCAGGCGAATATTACCAGCCGCATCAAAATCATGTCCCACATGGATATTTCCGAAAAGAGAGTTCCCCAGGACGGACGCATCCAGATCAGGGTCATGGACAAGGACCTGGACCTGCGTGTTTCGAGCATTCCGACCACGCACGGGGAAAGCATTGTCATGCGTATTCTCGACAAGTCCAGCATTCAGCTTGAAATCTCCCAGCTCGGTTTTTATACCGACGATCAGGAAATCATCAACCGCATCATCGGCATGCCGGACGGAGTGTTCCTGGTCACCGGGCCGACGGGATCCGGCAAGACCACCAGTCTCTACGCGTTTCTGAACACCATCAACACGCCGAACCGGAAGATCATCACCGTGGAAGACCCCGTGGAGTATCAGCTTGCGGGGATCAACCAGGTGCAGGTGAATCCTCTGGTGCAGATGACATTTGTGAATGCTCTGAGAGCAATGCTCCGTCAGGCGCCGAACATCATCATGGTGGGTGAAATCCGAGACCTGGAGACGGCGGAGATCGCGATCAACGCGTCTCTGACAGGGCACCTGGTGTTCAGCACGCTTCACACGAACGATGCGCCGAGTGCCGTGACCCGACTGGTGGATATGGGAGTTCAGCCCTTTCTTGTGGCATCAGCCGTCCGCGCGATCATGGCGCAACGTCTGGTGCGGCGCATCTGCAAGAAATGCAGTGCTCCGTACACGCCGACGCCGGATGAGATCCGTCTTCTGCGTCTGGATCAGAACTATATCAACAATTCCAATCTCCGGATGGGCAAGGGCTGTTCGGAATGCGGGGGGACGGGATACAAGGGG
This sequence comes from uncultured Lentisphaeria bacterium, assembly GCA_905211485.1. Lineage (GTDB taxonomy): Bacteria > Verrucomicrobiota > Lentisphaeria > Victivallales > UBA1829 > CAJMAW01. The sequence continues at coordinate 28,776 of CAJMAW010000003.1, forward strand.
CGCATGGGAATTTACGAAATCTTCATTCTGGGCGAAGAAATCCAGAATCTTATTTACAACAAGGAGTCGGCGTCCGTCATTCGCGAGGCGGCCCGGAAAAGCGGCATGAGGACCCTGCGGGAAGACGGGCTCAGGAAAGCCGCAGCGGGCATCACCTCCATCGCGGAAGTTCTCTCGACAACCATTGGCGACGAAGCCTAACCACCACACGGAGATCACACCCATCATGCTGGACCCAGACAATCAGGCCCTGAAAGACATTCTCCTCGCATCGGAAGTCTGCACCGACGAACAGTTTCAGGAAGTCGAGGAGGAATTCGAGCGGACAGGGAAACCTTTGAAGGAAATACTCGTTGACTTCGGAATTCTTTCTGAAGAAAGGATTCTGGAGGAAATTGCGAACAGTCTCGGCACGGAAGTGGTCGACCTGACCAAAGTGGATCTGGAAAAAACCGTTGTCGACATGCTGGACGGAGACACGGTCCGCATGCTGGGCGTGGTGCCGGTGGCTTTCGACGGAACCACCCTGACCGTCGCCGCCAGGAATCCCCTGAACTATCAGATTGCGGATGAACTGCGTTTCATTCTGAGCAAGGATGTGAACGTGGTGGTCGCCGCCGAAGATCAGATCGATAAATTGACGGAGAAATACTATCCCATCGACACCGCATCCATGCACGACATGCTCGCCGGAATGGATCTCAATGAAAACATGTTCAACAGCGACGATTCGACCCTGGATCTGGAAAACGTCGCGAACGAAGCGCCCATCGTGAAATTCGTGGACGCCGTCCTCTACCAGGCCATCAAGGACAAAGCCTCCGACATTCATTTCGAGCCTTTTGAAAAGGAATTCAAAATCCGCTACCGCATTGACGGAGCCCTGTATGAAATGGCGCCGCCTCCGAAGAACCTGGCGATTCCGGTCATCAGCCGCATCAAGATCATGAGTGCGCTGAACATTTCCGAGCGCAGGAAGCCGCAGGACGGGCGCATTCAGCTGAAAATCGCAGGGAAACCCGTGGACCTCCGTGTTTCGACGCTTCCGACGCAGCACGGGGAATCGGTCGTGCTCCGTGTTCTGGACCGTTCCGTCGTCAATCTGGATCTGGACGTTCTGGGAATCAGCGAAGACGTGCTGAAAAAGATCCGCGAGATCATCGCCATGCCGAACGGAATCTTCATCATCACCGGCCCGACGGGCTCGGGAAAGACGACAACCCTTTACTCCGCTCTGAAGGAAATCAACCGGATCGAAGATAAGATTCTCACAGCCGAAGACCCCGTGGAATATGACCTGGAAGGCATCATCCAGCTCCCCATCAACGACGCGGTGGGGATGACCTTCGCCCGGGCACTGAGGGCCTTCCTCCGTCAGGACCCCGACATCATCATGCTCGGGGAAACCCGAGACCTGGATTCGGCGCAGATGGCGGTGCAGGCCTCCCTGACCGGACACCTGGTGTTCACGACTCTGCATACGAACGATGCTGCGGGAGCGATCACGCGACTCGTGGATATGGGAGTGGAGCCGTTTCTCATCAGCTCCTCCCTGATTGCGGTGCTGGGGCAGCGTCTGATCCGCCGTGTCTGCCAGTCCTGCCGTGCGGAGTTTGTGCCGACGGACGAGGACCTCATGCTGCTCGGGCTCGAACGTCAGGATATCGGAGACCGCAAATTCTATTACGGGAAAGGCTGTTCCGTCTGCAATCACACGGGATACAAAGGCAGGAAAGCCATTACGGAGCTTCTTGTGATGTCCCAGAAAATCAATGAACTGGTTCTGAAGAACTCCCCGACGGCGGTCATCCGGGACAAGGCGCGGGAACTGGGCATGGTGACGATGCGCGAAGACGGCATCCGGGCGATCCTGAACGGGGAAACCACTATGGAAGAGGTTCTGAAATATACCTAATAAATAACCCCGGCAACGGGTAATTCTGCATAAGATGAGGTGGTGTTATGTCTGTTGAAATGAGCGATTTGCTCCAGCTTGTCGTGGACGAAGGAGTCAGCGACCTTCATATTGAAGTGGGGGCGCCTCCGTGCGTAAGACTTCATGGTGATATGACGCCGCTGGACCTGCCGCTTCTCACGCCGGAAGATACGGAAAACCTGATGAAATCCATAGCCTCTCCGGCTCACATTCAGGCGATTGCGGAAAAAGGAGGGGCGGACTTCGGATTTGCGTTCGGGGATCAGGCCCGTTTCCGTGTGAGCGCCTTCAAGCAGAAGGGCTGCATCGGGATGGTGCTGCGCCAGATTCCGAACAAGCTGATGACACTGGAGCAACTGGGGCTGCCGCCGAGCATCAAGGATCTGCTGTACCGACCAAGAGGACTGATTCTCGTCACGGGGCCGACGGGTTCCGGGAAAAGCACCACGCTGGCCTCCATGCTGGACGTTGTCAATAAGGAGAGAGACTGCCACATCATCACAGTGGAAGACCCGATCGAGTTTTATCATCAGCACAAAAGGAGCATCGTGATTCAGCGCGAGATCGGGACAGACGTTCCCTCCTTTGCCGAAGCCCTCCGCCGCGCCTTGCGCCAGGACCCGGACATCATTCTGGTGGGAGAACTGCGCGACCTGGAAACCATGGAAGCCGCCGTCTCCGCCGCGGAAACGGGACATCTGGTGTTCGGCACGCTGCACACGACCGGAGCCGCCCGGACGGTCGACCGTATCGTGGATGCCTTCCCCACCAATCAGCAGGCTCAGATCCGGACCCAGCTGGCCTCTTCGCTGGTGGCGGTGATTTCCCAGGTGCTTCTGCCGAGAGAAGACAAGCCCGGCCGCGTGGCCGCATTTGAAATCATGATTTCAACCCCGTCCATTCAGGCCCTGATCCGCGACAACAAAACCTTCCGGATCACCTCCGACATTCAGACGGGAGCCAAATACGGCATGAACACCCTCGACTCCCATCTTCTTGAGCTGTATGAGAAGAAGATCATCTCCTACGGCGAATTGATTACCAAAGCCCAGGATCCGCAGGGAATCATTCAGAAACTGGGCGGTTGATTTTTCCTTTTTCCCGGTTACATTACCTCAATCAATACAAACGGAGTGACAGAACATGCCATTATTCCAGTATACTGCCATGGATGCCAACGGCAAGGAACAGAAAGGGAAGAAAGAGGCCGCATCCGAGGAAGCGGTCGCCTCCTTTCTGAAAGAACAGGGGATGTTTCCCACATCCATCCGTCCTGCCCGGGGATCAAAGGATGAGAAGAAGAAGACCGCGTCCAAACAAGGCGGGTCCAAGAATGCCGGCGGTCTGATGAGCATGCAGATCGGGGGGAACAACATCCGGAAGAAAGACCTGGTGACTCTGACGCGTCAGCTGGCGATTCTTCTTGACGCGGGGCTGCCGCTCATCCGCTCTCTGAATACGCTGGAACGTCAGGCGAAGAATCCTGCGCTCAAGAATGTTCTGGGGAAAGTCAGTGAATCCGTGGAAGGGGGATCGACCTTTTCGGAAGCGCTGGCCCAGCATCCGAAATCCTTTGACAAACTGTATTTGAACATGATCCGGGCCGGGGAGGCTGCCGGGAAGATGGAAGTGATTCTGACCCGTCTGGCGGAATTCATGGAAAAAGCCGCGCGGATCACGGGGAAAGTGAAGTCGGCGATGGTGTACCCGGTCATCGTGCTTGTGATTGCAGGTCTGATCGGGACCGGGCTGATGATTTTCATTGTGCCCAACTTTGAGAAAATCTTTACGGAACTTCTGGAAGGAGAACCTCTTCCCGCTCTGACCCAGCTGGTGATGAACATCAGCAAAATCTTCCAGCAGCACATTCTGGAAGCCATTGTCGTCATCATCGCGATTGTGATTGCGTACAAGCTGCTGAACAAGACGAAGCCGGGTAAATATGCGACGGACTGGGTGAAATACAACATGCCGCTGTTCGGCCCGATCATATCCCGTTCTGCGATTTCCAAGTTTTCGCGTACGCTGGGGACGCTGATGGGTTCCGGCGTACCGGTATTGAATGCGCTGATCATCGTGCGCGACACGGCGGGGAACGACGTGGTCGCGAATGCGGTTCAGCAGGTGCATGACGCAGTGAAGGAAGGCGAAGGCATGGCGCCGCCTCTGAACTCGACAAAAGTCTTTCCCGACATGGTCATCAGTATGATTGAAGTGGGAGAAGAAACAGGAAAACTGCCGGAGATGCTGGAAAAAATCGCCAATACCTACGACGAGGAAGTGGACAATGCGGTTTCAGCACTGACATCCATGATTGAGCCGATCATGATTGTGTTTCTGGCCGTGGTGGTCGGCGGGATTGTGATTGCGCTCTTCATGCCGCTCGTCACCATCATTGAAAAACTCGGCGGCGGTTGATCATGCAGAACAGCGGAGAGAGACACACGGGCGACGCCTATGCAGTCATCATGGCCGGAGGCCGCGGGGAACGGTTCTGGCCGCAGAGTCGGCTCTCCCATCCGAAGCAGCTGCTTCGGCTTCTGGGGAATCTGACGCTGATTGAACTGACCGCGGAAAGGCTGCAGACGCTGTTCGACCCGTCGCGGATCATCGTGATCACCAATGACGACTATGTGGCGCCGATGCGTTCATTGATGTCGAACATTCCCGGATCGAACATCATCGGGGAACCTGCGGGCCGCGATACGGCGCCGTGCGCGGCGCTGGCGGCGGCCTATATCCGTTCCGTGTCAAAAGAGGAGAATCCGCTGATCTGTCTTCTGCCGGCGGATCATCTCATCAACGATGTTCAGGCCTTCACGAGCGTGATACAGGATTCTCTGGATCTGGCCCGCGCGAGCGGCCGCTTCGTCACGATCGGAGTGAAACCGACCTTCGCCAGCACGGGATACGGCTATATTGAAACAGCCGAAGCGCTGAACTATTCCTTCCGGACAAAATTCAATGAAGGCTGTTCGTTCAAGGAGAAACCGGATGCGGAACTGGCTGAAAAGTATCTGGCATCGGGGCGCTACAAGTGGAACAGCGGGATCTTCATCATGCCGCAGGATTCGCTTCTCCGTGCATTTGAGCAGCATGCGCCGGATCTTTCGGCGTTTTACGAAGATCTTCTGGATTATTTCATGGGGGAAGGCACAAAGGGCGTGACGCTGGAGGACATTTACGGGAAAGTCCGGAAAATCTCCATTGACTACGCGATCATGGAAAAGGTGAAGAATCTTGCGGTGGCGGAATGCACGTTCGACTGGGACGATGTGGGGTCATGGACCTCCATGCGCAATCAGATTCGTCCGGAAAGCAACAACAACGTGGTACGCGGGCTGCATCTGGGGATAGACACGAAAGACTGCATCGTGGTCGGGACGCCGAAGCACCTGATCGCCACGGTGGATATTGAAGACACAATTATTGTCCATACGGAGGATGCGACTCTGGTCTGCAACGGGAAGTCTGCGCAGCGGATCAAGGAACTGGTGCAGCTGATTGCGTCCAAACCGGAGCTGGAGTCCTTCCTTTAAAGATTTTTCCAAGAGCCGGCGCGCCCGGAATAACCCGACTGCATATTTTGCGACGAAACGACTTATGAAACACCGTGCATCCGTTTTCCTGCTGAATATCGGCAACAGCAGAGTTCAGATGAAGAAGATTGTCGACGGGGCGGGAGGGGAACTCCGCACGATTCCGACGGCGGAGTTTCAGGCGGATCTTGTCTTCGGTTCCGGGCTTCCTGTTGCGGCGGCGTGCGTGGTGCCGGAATGGACGGAAAGGCTCCGGGCGGAAGGGGCGTTTCTGGTGGGGAAGGACAAGAAACTGCCGTTTGACTGTTCACAGATGGATATGTCCACAGTGGGAGCGGACCGTCTGGCGAATGCGGCGGTGCTGGCGTCCGGCCCCCTGCCCGCGCTTGCAGTGGATTTCGGGACGGCCATCAACAGTGAATATGTCGACAGCGCCGGACGTTTTCTGGGGGGCGCCATTCTGCCCGGCAGGCATCTGATCCGGCGCGCGCTGCATCTTTTTACGGGGCAGCTGCCGGAGATTCCGTTTTACGAAACTCCGGCGTTCTATCCGGCGTCGAACACGGCCGATGCGCTGAGATGGGGGACGGATTCGCTTCTTCTTGCCGGAGTGAAAGAGCTTCTGAAAGAAGCGGGGGAGAAGTCTCCGCCCGGGGTGCCAGCGCCGTACTGCGTCGCCTGCGGAGGGGACCGTGATTTTTTTCTCCGGCTCCTTCCCGGAGTTTTTGTGAAAGGCGAAGAGGATTTTACCCTGACCGGTGTTCAACTCATCTGGGAGCAGAATCATCATGATGAGAGTTAAAATCTGCGGCATCAGAAACGAGGAAGACCTGAAATGCGTGGCGGACTCCGGAGCGGATGCGGCCGGATTTCTGCTGGGGCAGCTTCACAGTTCTCCGGACTTCATTCTGGCAAGCACGGCGGCGCGTCTCTGTCATGCGCTTCCGCCGTATGTGAGTCCGGTGATCGTCACTCATCTGACGGATCCGGAGGACATTCTGGATCTGGTGCTTCAGACGGGCATCACAAGCATTCAGCTGCACGGCGGCAGCACACCGGAACAGGTCATGACGCTGCGCGACATGCTGCCGCCCGGAGCCAAGCTGATTCTGGGGACACATCTGGAATCGGAAAGATCGTTCCCCGCGCTGATGGATTTCTACCGCCTTGTGGACGGGATTCTCCTGGACAGCTGCGACCCCGTTCACAACCGGGTGGGAGGAACCGGAATGACTCACGACTGGAAACTCAGCGCGAAGTTCGTTTCCATCTCCCCTGTTCCGGTCATTCTTGCCGGCGGACTGACTCCGGAAAATGTGGGGGAAGCCATCCGGACGGTGGGTCCCTACGCAGTGGATGTCAACACTGCAATGAAGCGTGAGGAAGACGGGAGTCTTTCTGCCGAAAAATGTCAGAAATTCGTAGCCGCCGCACGCAGCGCGGCGGAACTGTTCCATTCTCCAAAAAGCTAAGGAATTTCGACTGATGAAAAGCAAGCATTATATCTGCCGGGACGGAGGAAGCTGTCTGAACAGAGCCGGGATATTCCGCGCGCTCCAGACAGGGGATCTGACGCCGTTTTCGCAGGTCCGCCAGGAAGGGAGGGAAATTTTCCAGCCGCTGCACGGGACTCCGGCGGCAAAGGCGTTTCCGGTTCTTACCGTTTTTTTTGAAGAACTGGCATCCGAAATCCGGATGGCACTGTTTCTGTTCTGGTCCTCCGGACTGCTTCTGTGCATGCTTCTGGTGTATGCGGCGATGTTCATCGGGTGCGGGATTCAGGCCGTCTCTCCGGGAGTTCTTTCCGGGGTGCTGATCCTGTTGCTTGTTTCGGGAGCGGTGCTGTGGTTTACCATTCTGATTCAATATTATCATTTCTGGAAGCTGATTCCTGGGAAGCGTCTGATCTCCCCGTTCTGGCGTTCGGCGCTGGCGCTTGTTCCGTTTCCGCCGTGGCAGATTTTCTGGAACTTTTTTGTGCTGATTGCTCCTGCCCGGCGTTTTGCCAGGAAGATGAGCCGGACGGGGGGGATTCTTCTGCGTCTGACGGCATGGGTGAACTGTCTTCTGCCCGTGGCGGGGATTCTTCTGGCATGGATCCTGGTTCTGAAGGGCGGAGGAAGAAATTTGTTTTCTCCCGGAATCGCCCTGACGGCGGCCTGCTGGATCCCGCTGCAGCTGATTCTGTATCTGACGCTTTTCACCGTACTGAGCCTGAGGGCGCGGAACGTCGCCAGGGAATATGCGGACCGGCTCCGGCCGTTTCTGCCGGAAACGCCGCCTGTGAAGGTGAAGAAGGTCTACCGCAAGGAACTCCGCAGGCAGCAGACGGCTCTTTACAGGAACATCATCATTCTGGTGGTGCTGATTCTGGTTCCGCCGGTCTGCGGATACGGACTTCTCTGGAACATGCGGGCCCGGGCTCTGGAGGACACTCTGGCGGAAATGCGTTCCCGTGGATTCGCTTTCTCGGCCGCGGAAACGGACTCGCTGTACGGATCTCCGAACGCAGAGGAAAAACGTCTGAGCGAGGCCTTCCTGGAAAACACCCGTCTTCTTCAGGAAGCAGGGAAGGAATCGGGACTCTCCTTTACCGGATCACTTGAGAGCCTGACTCCGGAAGTCCGGGCGGAATATCATTCCTTTTTTGAAAAGCAGAAGGATCTTCTCCATGCCATTGAGGAAATTCTTGCAGGGGGAACACCCCTTTTCTTTCCCGTCGATCATGGGAACAGTTCTCTTCTCCGCGGGACGGCTCCGGAGCAGTTTTCCGCGCTCCAGCTTCTGACAAACCTTTACGCCATGCGCGCCAGAAGCGCATTCGCCGAAGGCAGGACAGAGGAAGCCGCCCGTTTTCTCCATCTTCTCCCCCGTATCCGGGATCTTGTGAAAAACGATCCGACCCTGCTGGCACAGCTTCTCCGGAGCCGTCTGGAACTCCAGAGAATCGCCCTTCTGCAGGAACTGGCCCTTTTCGGACAGTTCGCCTCCTTCCCGGACGCGGACCTGAAACAATGGATAGGCGAATCCCTTCAGGCGGAGCAGAACCTTCGTGAAAAACTTCCGGAAGCGCTCCGCACAGAGACGGCCGCTCTCCACAGAATGATCTCCTCCTTCGCCGACCGGGAGGACAAGCCCGGCAAACCCTGGAATGCCGAAGAAGTCGCCTGCTGGCTTTACACCCGTTCGCACAAGGGCCTGGAAGACAGAGTGTTCCTTTTGAACTTCATGAAACGTTTCCAGGAAATCGCCGATCTGGATTACTCTTCCATCCGTCTCCCGGACGTTTATGCACAGTGTGCGCAGAAGCGTTACCTCTTCAGCGCTTCATTTCTGCCCGTCTATGAAAACATCCCGGAAAAATATGCGGAAATTTACGCAAGGGAACGTGCCATGAGAATCGCTCTCGGGATGGAACTCCACCGCAGAAAATACGGACGTCTGCCGGAGTCTCTTTCCCAGCTGGTTCCGGAATTTCTTCCCGCTGTCCCGGCCGATCCGTTCCAGGGGGGGGAGATGCGTTCCTTCTCGCGTCAATTCCAGGCTCAGGAAGTCTTTCCCGCCGCCGGAGAAGAAGAAAAAGTCTTTCCTCCTTCCGCCTCCTCAAATTCCTCCGCTGCGGAGAAAGGCGGGGGAAAGACCCGCCTGGGCTTCGGCGCCTGCAGCAGCGGAATCCTCCCTCCAGAGAAGAATGCGGCAGATCAGGAGGAACCCGGAGACCAGAAACAAAAAGAAGAAGATACGGGTCGTTCCAGAATCATCCCCTTTATGATTGTACAATAACACCTGTACCCCGGGGGAAACGGCAGAACAGCCGGAGGAAAACCTTTCGGGAGTCTCTTTTTTCCCAAAAACGGGTTTCCGTTTTCTTTTTCCGTGGAGAAAAGAAAGCTCTTTCCCCTGTCTATGCACCCATCTTATAGAGGATTTCACAGACCAGGCGGAAAAGGCCGATGCTTGCCAGAAGAAAGGTATTGCACATCACGAATTCAAGAGGAATGCTTTTCGGGCGCTCATTTCTTTCCGCATGAATCAGAGTCCGGATCAGCAGATACAAAAAGAAGAAAAGGTTCAGGAAAGCCAGGAAAATCAGGAGGTTGATTCTAAGCGGCGATCCGCAGAGCCAGACCCCTGTAAAAAGAAGCGCATCCATCAGAATCGCAAAGGCAATCAGTTTCATTTCAGAAGAATTCCGTTGTTTTCATCCGCTCGGGATATGATTGGCGCCGGATATTGCAAAGAAGGTAATATAATTCCTTTTCTGCGGAATAACAACGGAGTCAGGAGAAAAAAAGATTCGGGGAGGAGGAAATGGAGCGCGCAAAAAGAGAAAAGTTTTTTCTCCCGTTGTAAGATTCCGGGAAGCATACGGGTATATAGGAATAGAAACAAGCTCCGGTGAGCGGAAAGCGGAAAGAGCTGTCGGCGTAGTATTCTGTGGGGACCGGATACACGTTAGGTAGACGGCCGATCCGCTGAAAGTTTGCTGGAGATGCCTTTCTAAAAGCCGTATATGCGCAGGCGGTCTCCCTTCCCGGACCGGCATATACGGCTTATCTTTTTCCGATTTTCTTTTTTCCTCCGACTCTGCGGAAAATCCAATCACAGAATGGAGAAGAATCCCGTTCGGGCGGCATACGGCAGAGAAGGCGTCTTGTCTGAATTTGTTTTCTCTTCTTTCCTCTTTCAGGGTGCGGGAAGGGTCTGTTCCATCTTCAGAAGAGAGAGCGGATCTCGAACGGGATCGGAGCGGTAGCTCTGGGATAAGAAATATCCGGCATGCCGAAAAGAAGAACCGCCCCGGGACGATATCCAGGAGGAAGTCCCAGACGTTTTCTCATTTTCCCGCTCCATCTGAAAAGATGCCAGGCAAAACCGCACCAGCAGGTCCCCAGACCGAGACTCTGCGCATACAGGTCAAAGTAGGAAAGCGCAATCAGAGGATCGCTCTCCGCGCAGGGGGCATTCCAGGGAGTCGAAGCCACAATCAGGTGCGGAGCATCACGGAAGATCAGGTCTTTTCCGTCAAGAATCTCCCGGACATGATTCCGGGATTTGGGGTAAATCACGCGGAGAATTCCGGTCTTCCAGAGAATTTTCAGACGTTTTGCAGCCTCGCCGCGAAACCAGTCCATGGCTTCACGGTCCTCCACAACGGAAAAGAACAGGCGGTGATCGTTGCAGCCCGTCGGACTCCAGTGCAGCGACTCCTTCAGTTTCGACAGAATCTCCGGAGATACATTTTCGTTCCTGAAAAAACGGATGCTTCGGCGCTGGCGGAGAAGATTCCGCATTTCAGCCCCCCCGGGAAGCGGTCCGGCAGGGACACAGTCCGAATCCTTCCTGCCGTCACAGCTCACCGCGCCTGAAGGACAGACGGCAAGGCAGTGCTGGCAATGAAGACAGCAGTCTTCCCATTCCTTCAGAAAATGCGGAAATCCGTCAGCTCCCGTCTGAAGCGTTCCCGCGACGCAATCCCTCACGCATTCTCCGCAACGGATGCACTTCGATGTGTCAATTTCCACCATAATGAAGCGTATTCCATCCTTTCCTTTCTTCGCGTTCATCCGCATTCTTCTGCCGGAACGGGGCACGACAAATCCGGAAGATGTCCGATCCTCTTCTTCCTGACAGCGGGACACCCTGTGGGGGAGACTTGGCCTTCTCACCCCTGTCAGCAAAAAGTCTTTTCTTTATCCGTCCTCTTCGTCTCATCTTCCTCTCTGCCCTCCCCTGCGGACAGGGAAGCGGGAAAAAAGAAAAAAGGAGAAAGAATGGGAAAACTCCCGTACAGAATCAGAAGCACCCGATTCAAAAAAAAACGAAAAGAAAGATCAGCTCCAGACATTGCTCCCGGAACGGATCATCTTTCCGAGAATCGCCGAAAAGCCGGCTTTTTTCTCTTTGCGCGAGGCACCCAGCAAATTCTCCAGATCAGCTACAATGTCCGCCATACTCTGATAACGCTGTTCGGGATTTTTCCGGAGCATTCTGGCCAGAATCGCGCGGACGGGGAGGGGAAGATCGGGAACCAGTTTCACAGGATCCAGCGGGCGAACCTTCTGAATGGCACTCATAATTTCGGCAACGGTTTCCCCATGGAAGGGTTTGACTCCGGTCAGAAGTTCGTAGGAGAGCACTCCCAGAGAAAAAATGTCCGACCTGCAGTCCAGATTCTGTTTTGAGTTGAACGCCTCGGGCGGCATATAGGCGGGAGACCCCAGCATTTCATGAGACATGGTCAGAGAGGAATCCGTAATGCGCGCAATGCCGAAATCGGTCAGTTTTGCAATACAGCCGGAAGTCACGAGAACATTGCCCGGCTTGATGTCACGATGCACGACTCCGGCGCAGTGGACGGCGGAAAGAGCATCCGCCGTCTGACGGATCAGATCCAGTTTCAATTCCAGCGGAGGAGTCTCCTTCTTGATGATATCGGTCAGGGGACGGCCCTCGACATACTCCATCAGGATAAACGGCACGCCCGTGCCGTCGGAAGGAAAGCCGGACCTGTAAATGCGCACGACATTCGGATGTTCAATGCGGCTCAGAATCTCAGCCTCTCTCAAAAAGCGGCTGATCCGGGCCTCTTCCGCGGCGTCATCAGCGCTTTCCCGCAGAATTTTCAAAGCGTATCTTTCCGAGCCTTTTTCCACGAGGAACACCACTCCCATCGCACCGGATCCGAGAGTGCGGACAATATGGTATCCGGGAAGCGGGGAGGCGGCGGAATGTCTCTGGAATTCGCGCGGGGCGGAAAAACGGGAGATATCGTTCAGTTTGTCCTTCTGTGTCCGGATGGCGTCGCGGACGCGGGAAAGGAGTTTTTCCATGGAAAAGGGTTTGACCAAGTAGTCAAACGCCCCGTCCTTGACGGTCGACACGGCATCGTCTATTTCCGGATTGCCCGTAATCATGATGATTTCCATGTCCGGATGATGGCGTTTGCAGTATTTTAGCAGTTCAAAACCGGAAATCCCGGGCATCCGGGCGTCCAGCAGAAGCAGACGGTAACGGTAGTCGATCAATTTTTCAAGAGCATCCCCGCTGTATTCAGACAAATCCACCGTATAGCCCTGCGAAGTCAAGACATCATAAAGCATGGTCCTGACCGCCGGATCGTCGTCAACAACAAGGATTCTGTCCCGGTCTTCCGAATTTTTCTCCGGATCCACGGGCATATTTTTGTTCTGGTCAGACATTTTTCTTCCGCAGACGGCGACGGCGGACTGAACGGTCGCCATGGTTCGTTTTCTCACTCCCGGTCCCAATTGATTACTAATAATCTCTGCCCAGCTGGATGTCAAGCGGAAAAACCTTCATTTCCCTCTCTGGCGAAAAGTTTTTTACCGTTGATGCGCCTGGAAGACCGGGAAAAAGCCCCGGGGCCATTCTTTCCCTGTCCCGACAAAGGAAAAACAGGAAGGAAAAAATTCCCGAATCGTTTTCCCGATTCCTTTTTCCAGGGCTTCTTCTTCCCGGAACGGAATCATCTTCCCGCCGAAGGCTCAAGAAGAAAATATCCTCCCGGCAGGGTCCGGACGATCTTCAGACGTCCCGAGGCAATCTCCCTTCCCAGACGTTCCACCAGAGGCAAAGAACGCTCCAGATATTTCGGCATCATATCCGGACAATTCTCCGGCGCACGGAAGACCATGCGTTCATATCCGCCTTTCTCCAGCGTCTCCGCCACCGATCCGGCCGATTCCGGAGGCGTGAAGAGTTCCGGCTGAAAGAACGGTGTGCCCACCCGGCAGGCGGGCGGCAGATACAAGGTCCGCTCCTCAAACAGCAGAAGCGTCTTCTTCCCGGGCTCCGCGGACAAGGCGTCGATGAGTTCCACATATCCCGGATTCATGGCGCTCAAAACATAATCCACCGGCCTGAGACCACGGTCAAACACATATCTCCAGCAGAGCAGATAATGTCTCGCCGCCCCGGGGGTGAAAGAGACGAGGGAAAGAGCAAGAAGCAGCCAGCTCAGGACTCGTCCACGCCGCCCCCGCGCCGCCGTCAGATTCTCCGGCGCACGGAAGCAGCGAGCCGCCAGCAGAAGCAGCAGCACAGCCGCAGGCAGCAGAAAACGAGCCTGCTGTGAACTGAAGCACCAGCAGAAATATAAGAAAATCAAACAGAAATCAGGCAGATACTCTTCCCTCCATACGACGGCTCCGCCGCGGTTTTCCTTTTCTGTTCCCGCCCCGGCATCCGTCTTTCCGTTTCCGTTGCGGCGGGCCCTCCTCCGCAATGCCGCCAGCAGGGAAGCGCCCCAGCAGAGAAGAAGCAGAAGGAACTGCATCCCGTAACTTCCGTCATAAATTCCCCGGAATTCACGCAGAGTCACAAAAACAGCTCCCGCCGCCAGAGAAAGCAAAGGCTGGCCGATCCCGTATTTCCCGGTGGAAATCGCATGATGGAATTCCGAAGACGCGGCGACCGCCGTTTCCGCCTCACCCGGACCCCAGGCCCCGAAATACGGATAAAAGGGATTGCCCGTTTCCACCCATGGACGCAGATAAAACAAAAAGATGCAGAGCAGAAACATCAGGAAGAAAGAAAACAGAAACTTTGCCCGATCCCGTGCTGAGGACATGTCTCCCTTCCGGCGTACCGGAAGAAAATTCCGCAAATTCCTTCCCTTCTCCTTTCCGGATGCTTCTTCCGGCGTCCCGTTTCTTTCCCCTTTCACCCCCATCTTTCCTTCTCCGCCATTCCCTCCTTTTTTCCGGAACGCCCCCAGAAGCGCAATGCAGAATACGAGAGGCAGCGCATTGAGCTTCAATGCCCCCATCCCCCCGCAGATCCATCCTGCAGCCATGGCTTTTCTTGCTTCCCCGCTCCCTGTTTCACCAGGTCCTCCGCGGCATCCCTTCAGCAGAGCCAGAGCCGCGACAAAGTGCAACGCAATCAGGGGCTCCACATAGAAATCCTTCATCAGAAGCTCGCTGAAGATGGGGGAAGTCAAAAGACAGAAGCAGAAGATGGAAGCCGTCCGGCGGGAGGAGCACTGCAGACGGAGAAGCGTATACACCCTCCCCGTCAGAAGCAGAACGGTACAGAAGGAAAAAAGTTTCATCCCAAGCGCCCCCGAATACTCCAGGATCAGCAGAGCCGCAAACTGCGCCAGGGAAGGAAACGCCGAATACGGCAGATCCGGATAAAACAGCGTCTCCCCTCCCCCCGCAGCGGCAGCCGCGCTCACACCCCCACTCCAGCGGAAAGGCAGCGCAATCTGATACACCAGTTCATCCCACGCCGCGGCAGGACAGAACGCCGATGCGCCATAAAGACAGAGCGGCAGCACGATCAGAAGCAGAGGCAGGGCTTGTTTGAGGCATCCGCGTCTCCCGGAAGAACGCGTCCGGAAGGCATTTTTCCCTTCCGTCTGCAGCGGCGATCCGGAGCGGCGTGCCTTCCCGCCGCGTTTCCCCTTGCGCAAAGGAAAGAACCCGTGCAGACACGCGCTCAACGATCCCAGAATCAGCCAGATTCCGAACGGCAGAAAAAGACAGGCGCCACAGACCGCAGCAGAGGGAATTCTCCCGGGACCGGAAATCAGTTTCAAGAGCAGCAGCCCCAGAGCAAGCAGATCCATCCCCATGACCAGTTCCGCAAAAAAACGAAGCAGAGGATGACGCCATTTCAATTTCAGGACAAAAGAAAAGAGCCGTCCCAGACAGGCTGAAACGGAAAAAAACAGAAGTACAGCGAAACAGGCCGCCGCGGACGTGCCGTTGATCTCCGCCACAATCTCCGATGCCGTATTCATGATAAGGGGAATGCTCTCTTTCCTTTTCTGCTGCTGTTATATTCCCGCCGCAGTTGCTGTCTCCCCGCCGGGGATCTTATCCCGGCGGCATTTCCTGTGCAGTGCCGGACTGCGGGAGCTGTCCTCCTCCCTGCGGGCGGGTCGGTTTTTCCTGCTGATCCCGGTCCTGCACCGGCGTGCGGAGGTCTCCTTCCGGGGAGAACGGGGGGAACGGTCCGCCCTGCGGATTCCTCCATCCGGGAGCGTCCCAGGGACGCAGATCATAATCCGGATTTTTCAGAATTTCACGGAAGATGCCGCCGTCGATTCCGCGCAGACGCATGAGTTCCTTCACGTCCGACTCGATTTTCCCGGCCTCGGGAATCCGCCCCGTCATCCGGTAAAGCCCCGCAAGACGCAGACGGGGAAGAAGCTGAAGCGGATAGAGGGCGATTTCCCGTTTCATGCGCTCCTGGGCTTTGGCATAATCGCCCGTGTTCATGAGCGCAGCGGCGGCATAGGCGTTTGTGTGCACGTAGTCGGGAATGACGGTTTTCCCGGCAATCCGGTCGGCAAAGATCAGAACCGCCCGGTCATCCCGCCAACCGTTCATCGCCCGCGCCATTGACTGATAGATCACCTGAGGATCGAAAGACGCCAGACCGGCACGTCGGTAATATTCCGCCGCGGACGCCTCATCCCCGGATAATGATCTGACCTGGCGTCCGCGAAACAAAAGCACTTCCGTCCAGGCCGTGCGACATACCGAGAACAGAGCCAGCCCGAGAATCAGACCCCCGCAGAGGAGGAACAGAATCCGCCGGACACGGCACCCGTTTTTCAAAACCGCCCCCCCCTCCGCGGAGGATTCCGGATCATCCGGAAGCGGATCCCTCCGCACGGCGGACTCCTCACTCCGCAACGGGACCTTCCAGGCGGAATCCCAGGCAATCCCGAGAAAAAGCAGGGCAAGCGCGTTCGTCGGAGTTCTTTCCAGAATCAGATCAAAAAGCGAATGCGTCAGCAGCAGGACAAGGGAGAAGAGGCACATCCGGCGCACCGGAGAAGAGTCTTCATCATATTTCCGGATCCACCGGATCAGCGGAAACAGCAGGAGGAAGCACCACGCCGCCAGCCCTGCCAGGCCGAAACCCGCCGCCATGAACAGCAGATGATTGTGCGGATGATCCGTTCTCACGGCGCAATGGGGATGGAAGAAATAGCTCAGAGGACGCCAGGAGGAGGCGTATTCCTGTTCAAAGGCAAACGTACCGTATCCGAAGACAGGCTTTGCAAGGATCATGTCGAGCGTTGCCAGACCGATGATTCCCCGTTCGCTTTCCGCCACTGCGGCGGCAAGGCCTCCGGAGAAGAAGAGCACGCCGCAGGCAATCGCAAGGGCCAGAAGAATGCCCGTGACGCAGAAGCCTGTCCGCCTCCATTTTCCCTTCAGGAGCAGGAGTCCCCCGAGCAGAGCCGTCACCATCAATGCCGCGAGGTTTCCCCTGGAGGCAATTTCGGAAAGCATCCAGAGCGAAATCACAATCACAGGAGACGCCCCTGCGGCGGCCCATCGCCGCGGCAGTCCTCCTTTTTTTCTCAGCAGGAGATAGATCCCGTAACATGCGAAGGGCGCCGTCGCCGCAATCAGGGCCGCATTCCAGTTCCGGTTCCCCGGCAGTCCTGCGAATTCCCCCACCCGGAGCCTCAGCAGAATTCCGAACAGAAGATTCCAGATCCAGAATCCACCCAGATACCACGGCAGCAGACTCAAAAAACGCTCCGCATACACAAACGCCAGCAGCGGAAGAGTCAGATAGATCAAGCCCGATCCGAACTGTTCATACGAGGCATTCGGGGCCATGATGAAATGCCATGCTCCAATCCCGAAAAGAAGTCCCGCCGCCAGAAGCACGGATCCGGGAAGCACGGAAAGACGTTCCAGCAGAAGACGGGGACGCAGACAAAGAAGCCCCGCACAGACAAGTCCAAGCGTTTCCGGTGTGAAGCAGCGGAAGTTCCATGCCGTCTGCAAGATCAGGAAGCCCGGATACATCAGACAGATCCCAAGCAGTGCCAATGCCGGAATCAGCCAGTCCGCGGTCGCCGTGGCGCCGTTTTTCTGCTGTTCGTGTTCTCCGATCCGTTCCGGAAAAGAATCCGTCATAGAAAAGTCCGTCCTGACCCGATGGTGTGTTTTCCGGGGATTTTACACCCGTTCAGTCCGGGACGCAAGCCGGGGAAAAGCTTTTCCGCAAAAAAAGGAGCCTTTCCCCGCCCCCTGGTGCTTCCGCTCCCGAAGACCCGAGGCAAGTTTCCCGGCATCCTTTTTCACACGCTTCCATGAAAATTCAAACAGCAAAGAGAGGAAAAAACGCTTGCATTTCCCGCTTTTAGGAACTAGTTTCCCCCAGATGAGCTCTAACAGAAAAATCCAATGAAACAAGGAGGAACACGGTGATGAACAGCGAAAACATCTTTGAAGTCAGGGAAATCCGCTGCAAGGTGAACATTTTTTTCGGAGTCGGCGCCATTGCGAAAGTCGATGAAATCGCCCGGGAAATGAAAAAACGGCAGATTCATTCGGTTCTGGTGGTCACCGGACACGGCTCCTACCGTTCGACAGGAGCTTGGGACAGGATCGAAGCAGCGTTGAAACGGGAGGGAATCGCCTTCCGCCTGTACAACGGAGTCACGCCGAACCCGACCGCGGATCAGGTGGACGAGGCTCTGGCCATCGGACGGGAAGCCAATGCGGGAGCGGTCATCGCCATCGGCGGGGAGTCCGATTGACGCGGGGAAAGCCGTCGCCGCCCTTCTGGCGTATCCGGGGGAAACAGCGCGCAGGCTCTGCTCGTTTGAATTCGCTCCGGAGCGCGCGCTTCCGCTTCTCGCAGTCAATCTGACCCACGGGACGGGAACTGAGGCGGACCGCTTCTCCGTCATCACCGTCCCGGAAAAGGAGCACAAGCCCGCCCTGGCCTACGAATGCATGTATCCCACGTGGGCTATCGACGACCCGGCTCTCATGACCGGACTCTCGGAAAAGCAGACCCGTTTTGTGAGCATCGACGCCGTCAATCATGTCATTGAAGCGGCGACCTCCAAAGCGGCCAGTCCCTTCTCCATTCTTCTCGCCCGGGAAACCATCCGGCAGGTGGCGCGTTTCCTTCCGGAGGCGCTGAAGGATCCCTCCAGTCTCAGAGCCAGATATTATCTCCTCTACGCCTCCATGATTGCCGGAATCGCCTTCGACAACGGGCTGCTGCATTTCACCCATGCTCTGGAGCACCCCCTCAGCGCCGTCAATCCGGATCTGACCCATGGAATGGGGCTGGCAATCCTGCTGCCGGCCGTGGTGAAACAGATCTATCCGGAAAAAGGCGGAGTCCTTGCAGACATCCTTTCCCCGATCGCACCCGGACTCACAGGGAAGCCCGGAGAAGCCCTCGCAGCGGCAAAAGCCGTCGAAAAATGGCTCTTCTCCTGCGGGGCAACGGAAAAACTCGCCGACGGCGGTTTCTCGGAAAACGACATCCCGAAACTCGCGGAACTCACGGTCTCCACACCCTCGCTTTCCACCCTGCTGGACATGGCTCCGGTCGAGGCCAGCAGGGAAATCGTCGAGACCATCTACCGGGATTCCTTCCGCCCGATGGAATGAATAAACGGTCTCCGGCTCTCCGTTTTTCTTTTCCCGCCCCGCTCTGCGCCCCCCCTTCCGCTGTCGGAACACAGCGGAGAGGGTGAGCGCCGGGGCAGAAAAAGTCCGAACGGTCCGGATCCATCGGACCTTCCTTTCCCCCCTTCTCCTTTCCCCTTCTTTTTTCCCCCTCACACATATCCGCGGAGAATGCCGGGAAACGGAAAAAAGGTTGAAAAAACACGGACACATGCTACCTTACGCCTCATGACGGAATCCCCGGTCCTTCCTTTCTCCACAGGACAAACAGGAATCGGGCAGATACATTATTGCAAACATCAACTCGGAGACGTACCGCAAAATGTCCGGAAGCAGATTTCAGGAACGGATCATCCCGAAGATCGACACGCTTGATCCGCAGTCCATGCAATCGGTCATTCAGCATCTGGCCAGGGAACGCGGCTTTCTTGAAAATATTTTCAACACCGTGCACGAGGCCGTTCTGGTCATCGACAGCACCCTGCGCATTCTGTATCACAACGCCGCGGCCAAGGAAATGCTCGGTCTTCCGGACGAGCTTTCACGCCTCAAGATCTCCAAAATTCTGAAAGGGATCAACTGGGATGCCATGCTGCCTTCGCCGGGAGAAAAACACAACAGCACAAAACTCATGCGCCAGGAGCTTGAAATTCATTATCCGGCACACAGAATACTCCAGTTCTACGCTGTCCCTATGGAGCGGAAGACCTCTCTTTACACATTGATTCTGAACGATATAACAGACACTCTGAAGAAGGCGGCAAGCACGGCGGAGACGGAACGCAGCCAGATGGTCTCCCTGCTGGCGGCGGGTGTGGCGCATGAAATCGGGAATCCTCTGAACAGCCTCTATCTGCATCTTCAGTTTTTCCAGAGGATGCTCGGGAGCGGAGAGCTCGACCGGGAGGAAGCGCTTCAGGAAATCACCGAGGCCCGGCGCGAAGTAGAACGTCTGGACGCCATCATCAACCAGTTTCTTCATGCGCTGAGACCCGGGAACCCCGATATGCGCATCACGGACCTGAAGGACCTGATCCTCGAATCCCTCAAGTTCATGAGACATGAAATCGACTCCAGAAACATTTCCGTGACCCTCGAATGTGCGGAGGACGGAACAAGGATCATGGGCGATGCGGGACAACTGAAACAGGCGTTCTACAATCTGGTCAAAAATGCACTTCAGTCCATGCGCCACGGAGGACATCTCGGCATCGCGTGCAGGACAGACGACGATTTCGTCAGCCTAAGCATCTCCGACGACGGCTGCGGAGTCCGGAAGGAAGATCTTCCCCGGATTTTCAAACCGTATTTCACCACCAAAGGCAGCGGAGGAACGGGCCTCGGACTGATGATCGTCGACCGGATCGTGCGGGAACACGGGGCCAGCCTCTCCGTGGACAGCACGGAGGGCAAAGGCACAACCTTCACCATCAGTTTCCCGCGTCATGAAAAGACCGTCAGAATCCTTCCTCCGCCGGAGGAAGAAGCCGCTCCGGCTCCTCCCCGTTCCGCCCTTCCGTCGGGGAACGGCTCCATACGGGGTAAGGAAACAGCGGAAAAGCCCGCGGGAACGCCGCAGGAAACACCAGGGAACACTCCCGGAAAACAGGGTGAGACGTTCATGGGAGAAGAAAGAAAATGAACAGAAAAGAGAAGCTCCCTTCCATTCTGATCGTCGATGACGAACGGGGAACACGCGAGGTGCTGGCGAAATTTCTCCGTGCGAATTACGACGTCACGCTCGCCGAAGACGGACAGGTCGGCCTGAATCTGCTCGACCGCAATCATTACGACCTCGTTCTCACCGACATCCGGATGCCCGGAGCCGGCGGTTTTTCCATTCTCGAAAAAACTCTGAAACTGGAAAATCCCCCACCCTGTATTCTCTTCACGGCATACGGGTCCATCGAAACGGCCGTAGACGCAATGAAACAGGGAGCCTTCGATTTCGTCACGAAGCCCGTGAATTTCGATCAGCTGGAGATTCTGATCGCGCGCGCCCTGGAATCACGCCGCATCCGCCAGGAAAACCGGGAGCTGAAACAGAGACTGGAAGATAAATTCGGTCTGAAAGGCATCATCGGGAATTCATCGGCCATGCAGAAAGTCATTGAGACGGTCCGCCAGGTGGCCCCGACTCGTTCGACCGTGCTGATCACGGGTGAAAGCGGCACGGGGAAGGAGCTGATCGCACAGGCCATTCACCAGCTCAGCGGAAGAAGCGGGCGTTTTGTCGCCGTCCACTGCGCCGCGCTGCCGGAATCCCTGCTTGAAAGCGAACTTTTCGGGCATGAAAAAGGCGCCTTCACAGGCGCATCGGAACAGAGAAGAGGACGCTTTGAACTCGCAGACGGCGGAACGCTCTTTCTGGATGAAATCGGTGAAATCTCCCAGCAGATTCAGGTGAAACTGCTCCGGGTGCTGGAGACACGGTCCTTTGAACGTCTCGGGGGGACAGAAACACTCAGCACCGACGCGCGCGTCGTGACGGCGACCAACAGGGATCTGGAAGCCATGGTCGCGGAAGGAAGTTTCCGGGAGGATCTGTTTTACCGTCTGGACGTCGTCCGGATTCACCTGCCCCCGCTCCGCGAACGGACGGAGGACATCCCTCCGCTCGTCAAACATTTCATCGACCTCTTCGCACGGGAAAACGGGAAGGAAGCTCCCGCCATCTCGGAAGACGCCATGTCCGCCCTCTGTTCCTATGCCTGGCACGGGAATATCCGCGAACTCAAAAACTGTGTTGAAAGAATGATCGTCCTCTGCAGGAATCAGGAAATCGGCATCGAAAATGTGCCGCTCAACATCCGGGAAAATCTGCATCCGGGCATAGCCAGGAAACCGTCCTCCTTCCCGGGAGCGGAGCAGTCATCCGGCTGCGACCTCGAAGCCAATGAAAAAATCCTGATCGAACGCGCACTCGGAGAATGCGGCGGAAACCGGACCAGAGCCGCAGAAAAACTCGGAATCAGCAGACGCACTCTCCAGCGCAAACTCAAGCTGTTTCATCTTGAATAATCCTTCCCGTCCCTGATCTCTCGTGGGGATACGGAAGAACAGGGAAACGCCGGAAGCAGAAATCTCATGACAAGAACATGAATGCGTTGAATTCTAAGGAAAACTTCCAGATAGAAGGGAAAGGAGTCTGTACGCATATGAAGAACTGTATCTTCTGCAAAATCATCGCCGGGGAAATTCCGGCTCTGAAAATCTATGAGGACGAACTGGTGCTCGCCTTCATGGATATTGCCCCGATCAATTTCGGACACGTCCTCGTGATCCCGAAAGAACATCACACCAGCACGGCAACCATCCCGGAAAAAACAGCAGGAAGGATTTTCCTGGCTGCTTCCCGTATCGGCGTGGCCATGCGCAGGGCTCTGGATGCGGACGGATTCAATCTGCATCTCTCGGACGGAACCGTGGCGGGACAGGTCGTCATGCACGCCCATCTCCATGTCGTCCCCCGCTGGACCGACGACGGATTCCACTGGAACTGGCGCCAGCTCAAATATGAATCCGATTCCGCAAAAACCGAACTCCAGGAAAAACTCCGTTCCGCATTCAAACTGGAACGCGATCCCTCCGAAAGCACCGGAGAAGATGAAAATCCGGAGGAAACCGGAGCGTCTCCCCTGCACACGGGAAATCACGGGTCCTGATCTCCACAGCTCTCCACCTCTCTCCACCGGAACAGCGGAAATCCACACGGAAAAGCAATCCATCAGGCGCTGCTTCTCCGCACCCTTTC
>CAJMAW010000004.1 GCA_905211485.1 uncultured Lentisphaeria bacterium
ATCCATGGCGGGAATACCGGACTTTTCCCGAATCTGGGCGGACTGAATCCTGCCGTCCGCCGTAATCTGGAAGACAACATCGACCGCAAGATCCGTTCTGCCTTCAAGCAGTCTGGAAGAAGGCTGATTCCATTGAGGATGAAGAAAATCCTGAACTTTTTTGTAATATTTTTCCAAATCACTGATGGTCACATCCCCCCTGGGGCCGCCCCCGCCGCCGGCGGGGAGAGAGTTCCTTCCCAGATTGCGGAGCATATCGGCATATTCCCGGTTTCTCCGTGCCGTTTCCCTTGCCGCGGAAGAATTGACTGCGGATCGATTGGAAACAACCCGTTTTCTGCTGATGGTGATGTCTTCAGGCCGAAGCATCCGCCTTTTTGGCTTTTCCGTTTTTCTGGGCTGAGTTGTCTTTTCCGGCTGTTTCGCAGGGGGCGGAGGAGGAACGGCCTGCGCTTTTTTCGTCGGCTCAGGCTCCGGTTCGGGTTCCGGTTCGGGCGGAGGGGGAACGGGCAGATCCGGCACATCAGGAATCTCCGTCGGCAAATCGGGAACGGAGGGAATCTCCGAAAGAGGCTCGGGATCCGGATTGGGGACAGGATTGTCCGCCGACGGATGATAGGACGGTGAATCAAATTCATTCGGAGGACTGTCCACCAGCGAGACCTTCATCACCGCCACAGGCGGATCAAAATATTCCCAGAGCGCCAGAAAAAGCAGCGGACAGAAGACCAGAGCACAGTGCAGGGCAAAGACCCCGCCTGCAATCAGGCATTTTGTCCGCCGTCCGAGATAGGAATCGGCATTGTTTCCTCCGGGATCCGTCCTGAACATGGATTTTTCATCCGCTCCGTTGTTTTTCCGTTGTTTTCCGTTTTCTGAATCCGGACATTTCAATACGGTTAATACGAGTTTCCCCGCCGCAAATAGCGTGCCCTTGTTTTCCCCTTCTCCGCATCAGGGATGAAAGAAAGAGAAGGGGCTTTTTTTCATCTTTCTCCTGAGAAACGATCCCGGAGGAAGGGCGGCTGCATCAGCGCTATTTTTCATCCTCGGTGACCAGCAGGATGTCATTGAAACCGGCCTTTTTCACCGCCCGCATCACATCTATGACGAGTCCGTAACGCAAATCTTTGTCTCCGCGGAGATAGATTTTGGAATTTTTCGAGAAAAGCGAACTTTTCATTTCCTCCAGACGGTGAATCAGCTGCTGGAGAGTCAGCGTTCTGTGTTCAAAAATGATTTCGCCCTTGCGGTTGATGTTGATGACTTTGGACTTTTCATCCGGCTTCATTTCGGAAGCCTTCATCTGCGGAGGGGAAACGTCGATGCTGTATTCGAGAATCGGCGCCGTAATCATGAAAATGATGAGCAGGAAGAAGAGCGTGTCGATCAGCGGGGTGACGTTGATCTGATCAAAGGAGACGGATGGAAATCTGCGTCTTGCCATGTCCGTGCGCTTTCCGTGAACGTTCAGTTGACACTGTCAAGCTGTTCAATTCTGAGACGGACCACGACTTCTTCCGTGAAATTGTCCAGATGCACGGTAATCCGTTTGATCAGAATCGTGATGATGTTGTATCCCACGAGTGAGGGAATGGCGACCAGCAGAGCCACCACCGTTGTCAGCAGCGCACCGCTGACTCCCGGAGCAAGCGTTCCGATTTCCGCCTTCCCCTGGATGGCGAGCTGAGTGAAGGAAAGCGTGATTCCCCACACGGTTCCGAAAAGTCCGAGGAAGGGAGACGCGCTCACCGCCGTGGCGAGAAACATCATTTTCGATTCCAGAAGCAGAATCTGGTCTGCCACGGCCTGTTCCATGGATGCCCGGACCACTTCCAGTTCCACATCGTTCAAGGCCCGTCTTCCTCCTCCGGGCACTTCAAGATGCAGATTTTCAATCCGGTCGCAGGCCGCCGTATAGACCTTTGCCGCGGGGGAGGGATTCCCCGCGGCGCGTTCCTTCAGCGCAAGGGGATTCCTTTTTTCGTTGAAAAGGCGGATGAATTCCACGGAGTCCTTCTTCGCCTTCTTCAGGCTGATTCCCTTTTCCAGCATGACCGTCCACGTGACGACCGAAAAAATCATCAGCAGCACGCAGATTCCCTGCCCCATCAGATCACTGTGGCTGAAAGCGTAGTAAATTCCGCTCTGCGCAAGAAGCGGGTCCGCGACAAAATCTGGCAGCATCATCAGAAACGTTCCCCGGTAAAATAAAATTCTGCTTGAATGACAAAAAAAAAGGCGAAAAGTATCCGTTGCTCGCGGAATTTACTTTGCCTTCCCGTATTTTTCAATATATATTCAGCATTTATTGTGAAACTAATGTTGCGAAATTAACAATCCATCTTTACAGGAGAACTGGAAAGTATGAACAGTCCGTTTCCGGTCATGGGATTCGATATCGGGGGAACGAAAATTGCGATCTGCCTCGCGATGAGCGACGGGCGCATCCTGGCGTCTTCACGCGTCAACAGCAAGGACAGGAGGTCGTCCGAAGTGCTTCCGGAGCTGGTTCTTGCGGGGAAGAAACTCCTTGCGGACGCCGGACTGGACGGAGGGGAACTCCGTGCCATCGGAATCGGGTCGCCTTCTCCGATGGACTTTGAAAAAGGCGTCATTCTCTCCCCCTTCAACATGACGGGCTGGGACGAAGTGCCCATCCGGGATTACCTTTCCAGAGAATTCGGCGTGGAAGCCTTCTTCGACAACGACGCCAACGGAGCAGGCGCCGCCGAATGGATTTTCGGCGCAGGCAAAGGCTGTGAGGATATGCTGTATCTGACCATGAGCACCGGAATCGGTGCCGGAATCGTGGCTGGCGGCCATCTTCTCCGGGGACATACCCATTACGGCGGAGAAGTCGGGCATATGATCATCGACATCCATGGTCCCAAATGCAACTGCGGACTCACCGGATGCTACGAGGCTTTCTGCGGCGGCCGCGCCATCGCCCAGAGAATGCAGAAGGAACTTGCGGACAAACCGGATTCCGCCGTGCTGAAAGCCGCAGGGGGAAAACTTGAGAACGTGGATATGAAGGCGCTTGAAATCGCCGTCCGGGAAAATGATCCTTATGCGTGCGGCGTCTGGGACGAAATGATCGAACGCAATGCGCAGGCCATCGGCATGCTCCTGAACGTTTTCAATCCCGCCGTGATTGCGCTCGGGACCATTGCGGTTCATACGGGGGACCTCTTCATGAAACCGCTTCTGGAACGGGTTCCCCGCTACAGCTGGCCTCAGATGTTTTCTGCCTGTGAAATCCGGGCGAGCGCATTGGGCGGAAGCATCGGGGAATATTCCGGCGTGGCCGTTGCGCTCAACTTCCTGTATGAACGCGGAGACTGGATGCTTCCGTGGAAGCAGAAGGCTTGAAAAATCCGCTTTGAGGAGTATCTTTCCCGGAACCGCGCCGCAGAAATCACCGCCGCCGGAAGAAGAACGGAGAAGAGAACAAGGAAGAAGGTGTCAGAATATGCCGAATGCCAGTGTCAAGGCCTTGTATTCCTGCAAAAGGAAGACCGATTTCATCACATTCACGGCGGTGGCGCTCTTTGTCTGTACGGTGCTGTTTGAACTGTATTTGATTCTGCTGGTACCTATCCAGCTGAAAAACCGGGGAGCGCTGGAGAAACATGTGGCGAAGGAGGAGATGCTTTCTCTGTTTGATTCGCTCCGGGCAAGGGTGCGGGGGGTGTCCACGTCGGGCAACCTTCAGTCGGGGGAAAAGGTCCTGGTGAAGAATGCGCTGGACATCATTGCCCTTTACCTGCGTGAAAATCAGGATGTCATGACAAGCACCCAGATCCGTCAGGTCACACAGACTCTTACCCGCTATGAGCTGATCTACAGGGACTGGACGAATGGAAAATTCCATATCGTCAAAGAGAGCGTCGCACTCCCGTATTTCCTCCGGGAAATCGAAAAGAGAAACAGCATTGCTCCATCAGAAAAACAGAATTGAACACAGAAGAAGAAAAGAAAAAAAGACAGGATTCAGAAATTCATATGTCAGTGTCGGTCGAAAAACTGAAAAATATTCTTCGCGAAAGCGCGGCGAAGCGGATCGCGGTCCTCGGAGACCTTATGCTGGACGTGTATCTCTGGGGGACGGCCAGCAGATTGTCTCAGGAGGCGCCGGTGCCCGTGCTTCATGTCAAGCGCAGGGACATCCGTCTGGGAGGGGCTGCGAATGTCATGCGCAACCTCTCGGCTCTGTCGGACTGCTCCATCACGGCTTTCGGCGTGGCGGGGCGGGATGAGGGCGGAACTTATCTGAAGGATCTTCTCGGAAAAAGCGGCATTGATCCCGCTTATGTCGTCATTGATCCGGAACGGAGGACCACGGAAAAGCAGCGTGTCATTGCCGGCAGTCAGCAGGTCGTGCGCATGGATTTTGAAGATACCTGGCCTGTTTCCGGAAGCGTCCGTGAGCAAATCTCCGACGCCCTGAAAAACAAAATCCGGAATCGGGAGCTCGATGCCGTCATCTTCGAGGATTACGCCAAGGGACTCCTTGAAAAGGATATGCTTCAGGAAATCGTGGATCTGGCCTCCGAATACGGAGTCTATACATCGCTGGATCCCCATCCCGGGCATGCGATGGAAGTGCATTCCCTCTCCCTGATGACTCCCAACAGGGCGGAGGCCTTCGGACTCGCGGGGGTGTATCCTTTCGATCCCGCGCTGAAGGTTGAGGATGATCTCCATTTGAAACAGGTCGCGCAACGCATTGCGGAGACCTGGCGCCCGGAATCCCTGCTGATTACTCTGGGACATCAGGGAATGGCGCTCTTTGAACGGAACAGTCCGGATACGCCGCTTGTCATTCCCACCATTGCGCGGGAAGTGTTCGATGTCTCCGGCGCAGGGGATACGGTGATTGCCAGTTTCACCCTCTGCATGGTTTCCGGCGCCAGTACCGCGGAAGCCGCGGACATCTCGAATCATGCTGCGGGAATCGTTGTGGGAAAGGCCGGTACCGCCACCCCCACCGCACAGGAGCTTTTGGAGAGTTTCCACAAAGTTTGAGAAGATGAAAAAGTGTTCCTGATCCTTTTTCTTCTTTTTTCCTTCCCCGGGGTCTTCCCTTGGGGCTTCTCCTGCGTTCTTCCCCAGAGAAAGGACTTGTTTTCCTTTTTTTCCAGGCTCTTCTTTTTTTCTCATGAACAGCAAAAAGGGGGAGAGGAGTAATGCGGAGAAGCGCGGAGAAGAAGGAGAGAAAAGAGAAAGTGCCGTGAAAGAGGATTTCCCCCACTGCTTTGGATTGGAAGGCCCTTTCATTCCTTCCTACCGGGGGAGGGGGGAGTCATCCCCCGGTCCACTCCCTTTGCACCGTCCGTCATTGTACCGTCATTGTACCGTCATTACACCGCCATTACACTGCCATCATACCGTCATTGCAGTGTCAGCATGGCGTTTTTGCGGAGTTACATCCGTGCGGAATCCGTGCGGAGGCATCAATTCTCTTACGGCTCCGGCTCAATTCGTCATGGCGGATGGGGTGAATGAATGGATGGAGGCAATGCTGAAGGCTTGTCACTTTTCCCGTGAATCCGTTTCCCCTGCGCGGAGAAAGGACGGAAGGCGCCGGAGCTTTTCGCAGGCCCGATATCCGCTAAAAAGCTGTGGTAATCAGAAGGATGGAGTCAGGGATTCTCCTTCATCAGGAATTCTCTTCCATCAGGGATCTCTGCTCCGGAAGATTTTGCCGTCGGAGGCGTGCCGGGATGAATGAGATGCCGGCTCAGGAAAGACTCCGGATTCCGAAATCCCGCGTGCGAAAAAGAGTTCCAAATGCCGTTTCCATGATCCGGCCTGTTTCCGTTTTCCGCGGCAGGAGAAGACGGCCCGCACGGGCGTCTGCGGGGAGGGGGACGCTCTTCCTGCAGTTCCCTGCGGATCAGATATTCCGCAACTTTCCATGGAAAAACATTTGTACTCATTGCACGCGGATTGTATATTCTCCATCCCCGGGGAAGGATTTTTCCGCCGGACAGAAAGGAGCGGGAGGACGGAAACTGGAAAAAAAAGGGCAGACCGTTCTTTTTCCCCATGAAGCTCCGGCCGTTTTTTACGGAGAGAGAGAGGGGAAAAATTTTGAATTTGCACGGATGCGGATTGATTTCCAGCGGACTGGATTCTGCGCCGATGGTGTTTTGAGTGAGAGGCGGAGGCGATTACGGAGGGAAAAGGAGATGGGGTCAAACGGACCTGTGCTGAATCTGCTGTTTGTGGGAGACGTTGTCGGGAAAGGCGGGCGTGCCGCGGTCAGGGAGCTGGTGCCGGAGCTGAGAAGGAAGTACAATTGTTCCTTCTGCATTGTGAATGCGGAGAATTCCGCGAACGGCTCGGGTCTGAACAGTTCAACGATCAGGGACATGGGCGCTGCGGCGGAAGTGTACACCTCAGGCGACCATGTCTGGGATCAGAAAAGCTTTGAAAGTGAAATCCGGGATCTGAAGAACGTGCTCCGCCCTGCGAACATGAGCCGTCTTCAGCCGGGGAAGGGCTGGGGGGTGTTCCAGAATCCGGCCGGGGGATCCGTGGCGGTCATCAATCTGATGGGGAAGGTGTTCATGCGGGACAGCGCGTACTGTCCTTTTGAGACGGTCGAAGAGATTCTGAAGCAGATTCCATGTACGGTCAAGAGCATCATCGTCGACTTTCATGCGGAAGCGACCAGCGAAAAACTGGCGATGGCGTGGTTTCTGAACGGCCGCGTGACCGCCGTGATCGGAACCCATACCCATGTGCAGACCGCGGACGCAAGGATTCTGCCGGAAGGAACGGCCGTGCTGACCGATGTCGGGATGGTCGGGGGGCGGGATTCCATTCTGGGACGGGACGTCCCGGACGTGCTCCGGAAATTCCGGACCGGGATGCCTGTGCGTCTGAATGTGACGGAGAAGAACATCCGTCTGGACGCCGCCGTCATTTCCTATGAACTCAACACAGGAAAGGCCGTTGCCATCCGGCCCCTTTCCGAATTTCATCATCCCACGGAGGAGGAGTAAATACCATGCCTGTTCACCCGCTTGACTGGAAAAGAATCGACATTCTCATTGATCTGGCCCTGGAGGAAGACCTCGGGGAAAACGGCGACATCACCACCGATTCCGTCATTCCAGAAGGTCTTTTTGCGAAGGCCGTGCTTCTCTGCAAGGAGGATCTGGTCTGTGCCGGTCTTCCGGTGGCGGAACGGCTCTTCCGGCGTCTTTCTCCTGAAATCGTGTTTTCGGGGAAGGTGCAGGAAGGGGACTTTTGTCCGAAAGGGACTGTCCTTGCTGAAATGAGGGGCCCCGCAAGGGCGCTCCTGACCGGGGAGCGGACGGCTTTGAATTTTCTTCAGCGGCTCTGCGGAATTGCCGCCGCCTCGCGCCGCTATCAGGAGCTGGCGGGAGAAAAGGCGCAGATCCTGGATACGAGAAAAACGACTCCGGGGTGGAGAAACCTGGAAAAATACGCCGTTTCCGTCGGAGGCGCCCACAACCACAGAATCGGACTCTTCGACCGGGTGATGATCAAGGACAACCACAGGGAACTGGCCGGACTCGAAGGTCCCGGAGGAATCCTCCGCTCCGTCGAACGCGCCCGGAAACGCTTCCCGGGATTTGAAGTGGAAGTCGAGGTCGATTCCCTGGATGAACTCGCGGAAGCCCTGGAAAGCGGCGCGGAATACATCCTGCTGGACAACATGAGCTGCGAAGACATGAAAAAAGCCGTCGATCTCACCGCCCGCCGTGCCAGACTGGAAGCCAGCGGAAATGTGACTCTTGCCCGCGTCGGAGCCATTGCGGAGACCGGAGTCGATTTCATTTCCTCCGGTGCTCTCACCCATTCGGTCAAGTCCGCGGACATTTCCATGGATATCGTGCTTTCCTGACCTTCTGCGGTCCCGCAGCAGGGCGAAGACTCCGGGGGGCGGACGGCGAAAAAAAGTCCCCCCAGAGTGAACCCCCCCCGGGCAAAAACGGGAGAAAGGCCGCTGGAAAGAAATCGGAAGCCCCTTTTCCCCTTGTTTTTTCAGCAGAAGCTTTTATATTTCCTCCACATCACGTTCCACATTGAAGAAGACGTGATTTCACAGAAAGAAGCAGAACGGCGCTTCTTCCCCAGCCGGACAGCCAGCCACGGCGGCGGCTCCGCCGCGGCATTGCAGACAAAGAAAAAAAGGACAGGCAACGCATGATTGCACAGCTCAGAGGAAAAATCGTTTCAGCCAATTTGACGGAAGTGATTCTTGATGTCAACGGGGTGGGGTACCGTGTTTTCATTCCTGTGAGCACTTACGACGCCCTTCCGAGAGAGGGCGGGGAAGCCCTTCTCCTGACTCATATGCATGTCCGGGAAGACGCCATTCAGCTCTTCGGTTTTTCCTCCCGCCAGGAACTGCTCATTTTTGAACTGCTGATCACGGTCAACGGGATTGGTGCGAAAACTGCACTGAACATTCTGAGCAGTTTGAACATTCCCTCCTTCTGTTCGGCGGTGGCGGCGGGGGATGTGCGTTCGCTGAAAAAGATCAACGGAGTCGGTCCGAAATCGGCGGAACGCATGATTGTGGAGCTCAGGGACAAAATCGAGAGCATCATGCCTGAATTCTCCACCGCCGTTTCCGGAGAGCGGAACGGCAGCTCCGCCGCAGGAAGCTGCAAGGAACTGGACGATGCCCTCCTGGCTTTGGAACAGCTCGGATTCCAGCGGGCAAAAATCCAGAAACTTGTCACCGAAATCTCTTTCGCCATTCCCGAGGAACAGAGGTCCAGCGAGAATATCATCCGGAAAGCTCTTCAGTCGTTAAACAAATGAACTTTTGTCCCCCCTCTTCCGCCTTCTTTTCGGAGGGTCGAGTTCGGAGATCAGAAAAAAAGAGGGAGTTTCTCTTTCATGGAAGAACAGATTTTATTTCCCAGCTACATTGTTTTGGACATTCCATCTCCCATGGCGGAGGAAATCCGGAGACTGCGTTCGCGTTTTGATGCCGTCCGGGCCTCTCTTCCCGCGGAAATTACGCTGACCGGATCCTGCGGGGTGGGGCTGATCCGTCAGGGTCAGACTATCCGGAGCGTGGTGGAGGAAATGCAGAAAATCGCTTCCCGTTTTCCGCCTTTTGCAACGGCGTTCGATCATGTTGAACGCTTTCAGAACACGGACATTTATTTTCTGACCGTCCGCGATCCCGGATACTTTATTGAGCTTAACCGTGCATTTGCGGAATCCGCCATTGAGTTTGAGCCCAATCCCTATCCGTACAAGCCCCACTGCACGCTGAAACTGCGGAGCAAGCCCACGGAACAGGAACTCTTCGACCTCTTTTTCCTGAACGCCCCCGGCGGAGAGTTCGTCCTGGACACCCTTTCCCTCTACGGCATGCATGACATGAACAGCTGCGAACTTCTCGCCAAAGTCGAACTGCAGAAGGCTCCCCCTCCGCCTCCCGCTCCTGCCTTCCCTGACGCAACACACTGATTCTGTTTGATTCTGTCTGATTTGAAAACAAAACTTTTTTCCTTTCCATGCGTGTTTTTTCTCCGCTTTTTCCGGAAGGAGCCCCCTCCGGAGTTCAGAGGAAAAGCATCAGAGGGAAACCAGAAACACAAGGAGATTGACCAAGATCATGCCAGCCCCCCAAGCCCATACACTGGAAGAACACCGCGATTATCTGTATCAGATTGTCCGGCTTCAGCTTTTCTTTCTTCACCGCTGGCTTTCGGCGCATCCGGAGGAAAGTTTCCGCGACGCGATCCGGAACCGTGTGGACATCTACCGGAAAACCGATGCGAATCCCGGTCCCATGACTCCCGGCGTCTGCTTCTTCGATGCTCCTGCATGGAAATCCATGGAAGACGAAGCCGAAGCCCTCTTCCGCCGCTTCCCGGACGACGGCAGCGCATTTGAGAACCATGCCTTTGAAGTCTTCCGGAAATCACTTGACGCCCGCTGTGAACGCGATTATCTGGACGTATCCACACTCTCGGCCTATCAGTGCGGGAGTCTGCGCTATGAAACCTCTCTCCAGCCGGACGGCGAAACCGTGAACTTCCATATTGCCAACGCCGTGGCACCGCAGTCGATCTTTTCCGATCCTGACTACCTGAAAAACTGTTTCTTCGAGCTCATGAAACAGACGGAACACACCCTCGGAGCCCGGCGCATCGCCACCAGTTCATGGCTGAATTCCCATCCCCGCTGGCTGGCTCTTTTCCCGCAGGAATGGCATGAGCGCATGGAAGCGGAAAACCGCAATATCCAGTGGCATTACGGATTCTGGGGACAGTTTGTGAGCTCGCGGAACACATTCAACCGGAAATACGGGCAGATCCTCCGGGAAACCGGGGAATTCCCCTTCTATCCCCGCAAATCCAGCTGTTCCATCTTGGAAATGAGGAAATTCCTCCGCGGCGAATCCTCCAGTTCCGCCGCTTCCTCCTTGTGAGCAGCAGCGGGGAGGGCTGGGAAAACGGATTCCTCATGCACGGAAGAACTCCATCCCCGAGTTTCCGGAGAAAGACGGGCGGCGGCGCGGGTTCCCTTGAAGAATCACTCCACTGCATCCCTGAAAAATTTCCCCACCGTTCTGCGGTCTCTGGGGGAGAGGCGCATTCCCCTGTTTTCGCCTCCGGGAACGGCGGAGCCGGGTTCTCTGAGGAGCGAACCCCCTGCGGATCCATAGGAATTGTCTCCCGGGCGAAAGACTTCAGGAGCACTGAAAGAAAGTCCGAGCTGTTCACCGGGAATCCTCCGGAGCGATTCGCTGCGGAGTTTTTCGCGGATGCCTCCCTCCGTGACCTGAGTGTCTGAAGGAGTGTAAATCAAAGGCGCCTCCCCGGGTCCGCGGGAGGGGGATCCGGAACCTGTATTTCTGCCCGCGGCGGGGAAGGCAGGGCAGTCCGGCCCCCCGGGGCAGCCCGGCTGAGTGCAGCGGCAGGTGTTCCCGTAAAGCTGTTCCAGTTCCTCCCGGGTCAGAAATTTCCCTTCCTCCAGGAATTCCTCCGGGTGATCGAGAGCGGAGGAGAATTCTTCCAGAAAATTCCGCAGCTCCTCCGCCCGTTCCCGGGAAAGCGCTCCGGAAGAGGAAAGTTTTTTCATGGCCTC
Organism: uncultured Lentisphaeria bacterium; assembly: GCA_905211485.1. Taxonomy (GTDB): domain Bacteria; phylum Verrucomicrobiota; class Lentisphaeria; order Victivallales; family UBA1829; genus CAJMAW01. Next base: position 11,098 of record CAJMAW010000004.1, read on the forward strand.
TTCCAGTTTCTTCCCGGAGGACTTCAAAGCTTCGGCAAGTTCCTGCGGATCATTCCATTGTTCCCATTCTCCGGCGGCGGAATCGGTGGAAGAGGAGGAAAGAAGATTCCCGGCACCAGCAGCAGAATGCTCCCCTCCCTGTCCGGGGGAGAATTCCGCGGCGAGGCCGGAAAAGAACGGAGTGCCGGAGGAATCCCGGGACAGGGCTTCGGAAAGCTCCGCCGCCCTTCTGCGCAGATCCGCATTCGCAGTGTCGGAAGGAGCAATTTCAAACGCGGCGGAGGATAAACGGGCGTTTCTCAGGAGACGACCGGTTTCCAGCATGCGCCGGGCGGCGCTGTCGGAAAGATTCTGCACGGCTGCGCCGACACTGTCCAGAGTTTCAAAAATTCTTGCCGGTTCATAGGCGGCGGCGTTGTGTTCCAGACTTTCGAGCAGTTGATCCAGTGTCTCCGCGTGCTGCGGGTCCACGGAACCCGTTTCTTTCAGAATTTCCACATTGCCGGCAATTTCCCGTGTCAGGGACCCGACGTTCAGGAGGGCTTCGCTTTCAGCAGCCGGATGGCGCCGGAGGTCTCTTCTCTCCGGCATGGGGATCCACAGGCACAGCCCCGTGAACAAGAACGCTCCCAGACAGAGGAGAATGGCTTTTCTGCAGTCCGCATGAAAATGCAGTTTCCCGTGTGCGGCGGCGGCGGGGGAGGATTTCCAGTTCCCCAGCGGAACGCCTTCACACGCAGCCATGAAAAGCCCGCCGGACTCTGATATGCGGTCGCAGTATGCGGCGGCATCCTGAGAGTCGAACTTCATCCTGGCCAGCGCCGCCCCCGCGGGAATCAGCGCGAGCAGCGGCAGAAGGAAGACAGCGGGCAGCAGGAACGCGTTCCCTGCCTCCAAATACCGCAGCGTCAGGATGATTGCGCCGCCCGGGCAGGCCAGGATGGCCAGGCAGCGGCTGAAGACGTCCAGCCAGACCGTCCGCCGGCAGAGACGCAGAAGACGCTCCGCAGTGTGTCCGCATTCATATCCGGCTTTCCATTCCTTCCTCATCTCTGCCATTTTCTCCGCCGTATTTCTTTAATCACGTTCCCGCATGTCCCGGAGAGAGAGTAGAGGGGAGCCCTCCTCTTTTTTTCTTTTTTTCCCCCCTCCCTCTGAAAGCTCCCGGCTCCAGCGGGATCCTCCGGGGTTGAATTTATTCCCGAAAAAAGCTTCTGTCAACAGGAAAACGCTTGAAGTTTTCAAGAACAGGTCAATATTTACCCCCATAGCATTTCACAGGGGCAATGAAACTGAAACCATGAAGATCTACGGAATTTCTCTCGCGGCAGGATACGGCAAACGCCTTCTTCCGCTGACTGAGCACGTGCCGAAACCGCTTCTGCCCTTCTGCGGCAAACCCATTCTGGATCTGGCGCTGGAAAGACTGCTGTTTTCCGGCGGGGCGGAACTTTGCGCGGTCAACACTCATCATCTGGGGAAGCGGATCGAAGAACATCTTTCAGCGCTTCCGTACGCGGGGAGACTCCGGATTTTCCCGGAAAAGGAAATTCTCGGGACGGGGGGACCCTTCGTTCATGCGAAAAGTCTGCTCAGAGAGGCGGACCTGATTCTGCTGCAGAATGCCGATGTTGTCTGCGATTTTGATTTATCCGCCCTCATAGCCCAGCATGCGGCCGAGTCCAATATTGCCACGATGGCGCTCATTGACGGGCCGGAAAACCGTGTCTTCTGCGCGGGGGGAAAAGTGTATGACATTCTCGGGAAGCTGTCGCTTTCCCCTCCGGAGGCATTGTCCTCCTCGGCGCGTCTTCTCACCTACGGCTGCGTGGCGGCTTTTTCCCCTGAAATTTTCGATTATCTTCCGGAGGAACCCATTTTCTGCAGTCTCATCGACGGCATTCTGAATGCGCTGAAAGCCAATCCCGGCCGGGTCGGCGCCTATTTTCCGCCCCGGCCGTTCGAGTGGACGGACATCGGATCCTTTGGACAATATTTTGAAATACACCGCAGGGCGCTGGAAAAGGATCCGTTCCGCTTCGGGAAGGACTGCCGGATCGGGGAGAATGTCCGGATGTCGGGATTTGTGTCCGCAGGGGACGGCTGCGAAATCGGAGATGGAGCCGTCCTGTCCGACTGCATTCTGCTTCCGGGGACCGACATCCGCCCCGGGGCGAAACACGTTCGTGAAGTCATCGGCCCGGGCTTTTCCATTCACCGCGACTACCGGGAAATCAGCGCTCTGGACATGGTTTCGGGATTTCTTCCGGATCTTCAGGTTGCGTCCTTTGCGGAACAGGGGTCGAGCCGCCGTTTCTACCGTCTCTGGAAAACGTCGGCGCCGGAAGAGAGCAGGGTGCTGATGCTGTCCTCGGCGGAAGACGCGGATTTCCAGCGTTTCATTGACATCGGGCTCTTTTTCTCCGGGCACGGTCTTTCCCAGACGCCCCGGATCCATTGTTTCGACTCTGCCCGTTTCGCGGTCCTGATGGAGGATCTCGGCGATGACACCCTCCACAGTCTCGCCACCCGGCATGCGGACAATTCTTCCCGTCTGGAAGATCTCTATCGGCATGTCATTGATGCTTCCGCCGACTTCCAGATCAAGGGGAACACCCTGGTCCGGGAACACTCCTTCCCCCTGCGCCGTTTCGACTACGCCTATCTCCGCTGGGAGTCAGACTACTTTCTGAAGTTTTTTCTGGAAGCTCTCTGCGGAATTCGGCTGACGGAAGCCGACCGCGCCGCTCTGAAAGAGGAATTCCACACCATCGCTGCAAAGACGGAGTCCATGCCGCATCTGCTGATGCACCGGGATTTTCAGTCCCAGAACATTCTGTTTCATCAGGGGAAGGTCCGCTTTGTGGACTATCAGGGCGCACGGATCGGACCGTACGCCTATGACATCATGTCGCTGCTGAAAGACCCCTATTTTATTCTGGAGGACGCTCTCAGGAATCGTCTGGGACAGTATCACCGACAGGCGCTGGAACTTCTCGGGATGCGGATCGGCCCGGAACAGTACAGAAAGGACTGTACGCTTGTGGCGCTGCAGAGAAACATGCAGTGTCTCGGAGCTTACGGATTTCTGTCCCTGGTCCGGAAGAAGAGGAGATATCTGTCCTATGTGGAGCCGTGTCTGCGCTATCTGCGTGACAGTCTGCGTTCTGCGGAGGCGTTTTCCGGGGAATGGGATCTGAGTCTGCTTTCCGAACTGGCGGCGAAGGCGGAGTCCTCCTTCTCCGGCATGACGGCATCCGACCTCCCGGAGAGCGGACAGCTGCCCGACACCGGTGCAGGGAACGGCAATCCTGGAAAAAGGAGATTCTGACAGATGCCTGCAAAAATCCTCCTCACCATGATCGGAGGCCCCATTCAGGGAACCCGCTACCGCTTCGATGAGCGCATGCTCTGCCTGATCGGCCGGGCGGGGAGCAGTACGCTCCAGCTGACCGGAGAAGCCGGGGAAGGGGTTTCCCGCCATCACTGCCTGCTGGATCTGCAGCCGCCTTCGGCCTTCATCCGGGATCTCGCCAGCCGGAACGGCACGCTCCTGAACGGCGTCAACATCGGGAAGACCGAAAGCAATCAGGACAACAGTACGCTGGAGACCCACCCCCTTGCTTCCGGAGACGTTTTCCAGATAGGGAGGAATGTCTTTCGGATCGAACTGTTCTCCGCCCTGAAATGCCGCATCTGCCACAAGGTCCTGCCGGACGGGGAAGCGGAAACGGAAGCGGGGGAAGAGGATCCCCGGGGCCCCCTCTGTCCGCAATGCCGCGCGGCAGGGCTGAAAACTCCCGTTTCCGCCGCCGCGGAAACACTCCGGATCCGGAACTGCCGTATCTGCGGAGTGGAGTTCACAACGCTCAGAAATACCGGGGAAACCCTCTGTCAGGACTGCCGAAAACGCGTTCCCGACGCCTTTTCCACGTGGAAGATGCCGGAAAACGCGGAAGCACCGGATACGCTGCTGCACATTCCCGGATACAAGGTGCTCCGCCAGATCGGACGCCGAGTGATGGGAGCGGTGTATCTGGCGCAGTCCCGGGAGACGCGGGAAAAAGTGGCTGTCAAAGTCCTTCTTCCTGACGTCGCCGTCCACGAGAGCTGCCGCGACGATTTCATCCGAGAGGCCGAAAACCTGAAACAGCTCAGGCACCCCAATATCATTGAACTCAAACAGTGCAGCAGCAGCGGAGGCGCCCTGTACCTGGTCCTGGAATATTGTTCCGGCGGCACTCTGCGGGAATATCTGAACCGGCAGGGGAAGGTCTTCGATCTGCCCGGGGCGCTGAATCTGCTGTACCAGATTCTGGATGCGCTCGACTATGCGCACCATACGCGCCTGACCCAGTTCTCCATGATGGACGCCGAACCCGTGGAAGTCTCCGGACTCGTCCATCGCGACATCAAGCCGGAAAACATCTTCATCTGGGAAGGCTACGGCGGCATCTCCGCGAAAATCGCCGATTTCGGCATTTCCAAAGCCTACGATCTTGCCGGGATCAGCGGCTGGACGCGTACCGGCGACTTCTCCGGCACGCTCGGCTTCATCCCGAAACAGCAGTTCCTGAATTTCAAATACGTCAAACCCGAAGTCGACGTCTGGGCCGCCGCGGCCACGTTCTTCTATATGCTGACGGGAAAGCCTCCGCGCAGATTCTCTCCCAAAGAGGACATTGCCAAACTTTTTGAAGAACACCCGATTCCCGTCCGGGCGCTGAATCCGGACATTCCCCTCCCCATTGCCCAGACACTTCACGCCGCCCTTGAAGACCGCAGGGAACTCAAGTTCAAAAGCGCCGCAGCCCTGAAATTCGCCATGCAGGATGCCGCAAAGAAAGCGTCTCTCTGACATACGGGAACCCCGCGGAACGGAAACTCGGAAACTCACTCAAGGAAACAGAGAAAGGACTCATCCCCTCCGATGAACATCAATCCTTTTCCCGGCACTGTCCGGAAAATTGCCGTCCTGTCTCCCGCCGGGATTCCCCCGCGCGGGAATCTGGAGGAATCCATGGCCCTCATCCGCTCCTGGGGAATTGAAGTGCTGCCGGGAAAGGACCTCTTCACCCGCGGGGAGGAGGAGTACTTCGCTGCCTGCCGGGAAGCGCGCGCAGAAGACATGAACCGGATGATCTCGGATCCGGAAGTGGATCTGATCCTCTGCTCAAGAGGAGGATACGGCTCGGCGCAGATCCTGCCGCTGCTGGACTGGGACACGCTCCGGGCAAGACGTCTGCCGATACTGGGATTCAGCGACATCACGGCACTGCATCTGGGGATGCTGGCCTCCGGAGCCGGCATTCCCGTCGCCTGCCAGATGGGGGCGAGGCTGCGGGAAAGCTCCGCCGACAGCTTTACCATGAACTCCATGCGCCTGGCTCTGGGGCAGGCTCTTTTCCTGAGGGAGCGTGGCGGGACTCTTCCCGCCGGCGGAAAAGAGGACGTATCACTGCTCCCTTCTTCCCTGCGCCGGACAACTGTCATGACCCCCTGCGTGCGGGGAAATGCCGAAGGCTGGATTCTTCCCGCCAATCTCTCGATTCTGGCCTCCCTCTGCGGAACGCCCTGGCTTCCCTCTTTCCGCAACGCGGTGCTGCTGCTGGAAGACATCGGGGAAAAAACCAGGATTCTCGACAGGCACCTGACCCAGCTCCTGCTTTCGGGAATTCTTTCGGAGATCTCCGCTTTGATTTTCGGAGACTACAGAAACTGCGGAACAGACGAAGAACTCGAACGGATTATCCGGAGGACGGCGTCCCGGATTTCTGTCCCCGTCTACCGCGGAGTTCCCTTCGGTCATTCGCTCCCGAGTCTTTCCTTTCTCTGCGGTGCCCGCGTCCGGATCGAGGACGATGTCCTCTGCTTCTGAAAGATTTTCGCCAGGAAACCATGCGAGGAGCTTTCTTCCGTTTCCCTGTGTTTTTTTCCCCCTCCTTTTCCCGGGAGAATGCGAAAAAAAGGCGGAGAAGATGGCGGGGAAGGAACGGGGAAGAGAAGACGGAAAGAGCGGAGATTCCAGATTTTTTTCTTTTGAAGGGAGTTGAAATTCCTGAATTTCATATTCTATTTATTCCGGAGTTAAAAATCTATTCAAAAGGTTCGGATTTCATCTTATGGATACAAAAATTTTCGGAGTGGTCGTCAAGGTCCGCAATCTGGAACTTTGCAGAGCGTTTTACAGGGACGTCCTTGATTTGGGGACGCCTGTGCTGGACAGCAATTTCTGGGTGGAATTCCGTCTGGGTTCTTCGCGTCTCTGTCTGGAGAAAATCGAATGGGAAGACGAGTCCTCCTCCAGCAAAGAAGAGCAGGGGGGGGAATCCTCTTCCTCCTCCGGCATTTCCTGGATTCTCATGGTGAAGGATCTGGAGGATTTCGCCAACCGGATCGCCGCCTATGGATATGCCGCGGAATCGAAGGCGTGCGACAGTTTCGGCTTTTCGCTGCTCCGCTTCCGGGATCCGGAAGGCAATCCGTTTCTTGTATCCGCGGAAAGAACCCCCAATGCCGGTCAGGAAACCGGGAAAGGAACTGTTTTATGAAGACAAATTTTACTGTTGTCCGGAGAGCACGCATTTCCGTTTTTGCGGCGTTCTGCCTTTTCTTTTCCAGCATGATGATGTTTCCGTTCCTTGCAGTAGCAGCGGGGCAGTCCCGTCAGATCCTGTCCAATGTGCCGATGGATTCGGGGTCTCTGCTTGTCGCGGACTACGGGAAGCTGAAACAGTCCCGATTCTTTGAACAGATCCGCGCCTCCATGCCGGAGGAAACGAAGAAGGAGCTGGAACAGTATGTGGAAAAACTTCAGAATGCGGGGATTTCCGTCAATCCCGGCAGAATCATTCTTTTTGCCGGGGATCTGTTGTCCGATACGACGGACGGAGGCGTCCTTCTGGAATCTTCCGTAACCGCCGCGCAGATTGAAAAGTTCCTGAGGGACAATCATCTTGCCGGCGAACCTTCCGCTTCCTTTCAGATCCTTTCCGTGGAAGGCAGAAAGACCTTTGTCCTGAATCCGGCTGCATTGACGAGCGGTCTGGATACGGGCGTTGTGCTTCCCCCCGCTTCTCCGGACAGTCTGTCCATCACTCCCATGGAGAACGGGCAGATCCTTCTGACGGACAAAGCTCATCTTCCCGCGATTCTCCAGTCCCCGAAAGGCAACCCCGGCAAACTGGGGGAGGCGCTGGGCATTCTGGATATGGATTCCATGATCTACGGGGTGATTGTTTCAGAAAAACTGGCCGCCTATGGAAGGAAACTGGATCCCGGAATGGCGGGAGGCGGCGGCAGCGGCGGAACAGCTTCTTCCAATGGCGCTTCCCTTGCTGGAGGAATCAAGGCACTTTTCTTCTGGGGGAATCTCACGGGGGAGGATCTCTCGGGAATTGAAGGAAACCTGGTCTTGGTCGCAGGAGACAGCGAAACCGCCGCCCGTTCCGTTGCAATGCTTCAGCAGAGTTTCCTCATTCTCATGATGGCTCTCGGGCAGGATCCGGAAAGTCAGGAACTCTCCACTCAGCTTTTATCGGCGGTCAGCATTTTCGGGAAAGAAAACCTCATTCAGATCCGGGTGAACTTTCCGGAGGAACTCCTGAAAAAGATTGTCCGGCTTGCGGAAAGTGCCCTGCCGCAGAATTTCGGGGGAGATGTCATGGAGCCTCTTTCTGCACCCCTGCCTTCTTCGACTGCTCCGGTCAAAGCGGTGGCTCCTGCAGGAGAAGCTGGAAAAAAATAAGTTTCCGCGGCGGAGACGCAAGGAGGAAGAAAGGCTGGAAGTCTTCCGCACATTCTTCTTTTTCCCCAGCTTCCCCCATCTTCTCATTTTCCGCTTCCGCCGCGGGGGAGAGGCGGGATGCGGAGGAGAGGAAGGGTGACGACTCCTCTTGATGAGATTACAGAGGCGGAACTTCTTCCTTATCTTCCTTTTCCCCTTCTTCTTTGCCGTCTTCCGACGAAGGAAGAGCCCCGGCGCCGTATGATTTCAGTTCATCCACATGCTGTTCCGGTTCATTCACGTTCCGGCAGCAGTTTCCAGATCCGGGACTCCCGCGTCTTCAATACGAGATCTCCGGCTTTTCTGCCGTTGACAAAGATCGTTGTGGAGTGCTTGCGATCCAGCTCGTTTTCGATCCGGATCTCGCCCTTTTGCCAGTCGGCGGAAAGAATTCTGACGCAGTCCAGTCCGAAGGCATGGCGGAGATGCGTGTTGACGGCGACTCCCCCGAATTCCCGCAGGATGCGCCCCAGATACAAATAGAGATCGATGAAGAGGGAATAACTGTTTTCGGCGTGACTGTGTTTGTAAAGACCGGATTCATCGTCCATCTGGGGATTGTTTTCAAAGATGCTGTACAGGATTTCGTTGCGGTGGGGGTTGCCTTCGAGACTTTTTTCATCGCGGAACACCATGGTCTGTCGGAAGGCGGCGATTCCGCGTTCGGCATACACGGCTTTGCCAGTGGCCCTGTAAAGACGCATCAGCAGATAGCCCACCCAGGCGACGGACTGATTTCCCGTTGCCGTGCACTGGGTCCGGGCGTAGTCCGGCCAGGGATAGTAGCTTGTGGCAATCATTCCCCGCGATTTCCAGTGAACGGAATCATAAAAGGAGCCGGGAAGATTCGGCACGTTGTAGCCCATCTGCATGATGTTCCCGAACAGCTGGACCTTTTCCGCCGCTTCCAGCCAGCGGGAATCTTTCTCCTGATCATAAAGATCCAGAAATGCCCGGAGCATAGTTCGGTAGCCGTCCACGTCCCAGAAGTCCGGGTAGTCGGTTTCACATCCGCCCATGGAAAAGAGGCCCTGCTCCTCCAGATCCAGGAGACAGCGCCTGGCGGTTTTGAGATAGGCGTTGCGCAGACGTTCATCCCCGGTGGCCTGATACAGTCTGATCAGTGCCGGGATCCATGCCTGTGTTTCGGAATACTGGCTGATCCAGCCGGGCTTTTCCTTCGGGCTCAGATCGGAATGATACAGGCGCCGGAAATGACCGTCCGGCTGCTGGAGCTTCAGGACGTCTTCCAGAATGTCGAACGGATAAGGAGTTTTGAACAGGGTTGCGTCCTGAAAATAGAGATCCATGGCGTCGCAGATCATTTCCGAGAGCGCCAGACTGTCCAGCGCATCGGGTTCAAAGGGAGCGCCCCAGCCCGTTTTCTCGCAGAAGGGGATGATGTCTTTCATGAAGCTTCCCGTATGGAAGGGATAGGTCAGTCTGGAACTGCCGGCGAAATGATGGTACAGATAGAAATGAATCAGTCTTTCTGCACGGTCGCGGTCTTCTTGGTTTCCTGTCAGCCGATGGCGCCGGTAGAATTCCCCCGCCTTCAGGAGATCGTATTCCAGCCAGGAACAGCCGAACTGGTCTTCGGGACGGAATCCGGTGTTGAACTGTCCGAAAAAGTCGGAGAAGTAATGCGCGGCGTAATGATCGGCCTCCTTCTCGCCCCGGAGTTCCGAACGTTTCCAGATCGTGGTGACTTTGGCCGAAAAATCCTCCATATCGGTCTGCGGAGTGTGAACCGGTGAGGGATCAAGACGCCAGAGCACATTCGAGAGATGTCCCGCATGTTCCTCTCCCCCTTTGCCGAAAAACCAGAAGAAACGCAGATCAAGCGGTCCGTCCACCGCCTCGCGCAGGCGGAACACATGCGCCAGATCCGTATCCTCCCGTTCCGTTTCGGAAATCCGGTCGAGATCCGTTTCAAAGTACGCCTCCCCGAAATAGAGATGTCCGGAGCAGGTGAAGAAAATCCGGTTGTTTGCCGCCCTCGCCAGATAATCGCTCCAGTCCTTCTGAAACGGATAGGCGCCCTGATTCATTTTGCGCGAAATCCATTTGTAGGAGACGTAGGTGAAGTCTGCAACAGGGCCTTCGTTGAAATAGCGGGTACGGAACTGTGCATCGCCGCCGTGACGGTAATGAATGTCGCGGACGAAATAGAGTTCGTTTTCCTCCGCGTCAAAGGCCGGATGAATCCTTTCCCCGCCCGAATCCCGGACGATCTGAATCCCCCCGCCGCTCCTGTGGACGGCGGAAACGTTCCCGAGATCCGCTTCCGCCTTCCTGCGCCATAAACCGCGTTCCAGAACATACCCCTGAAGACGATTCCCCGTGACGATGAGCGCTTTTTCCCCTTCGACAATCCCCGCCTGATATTCAGGCAGCTCCTCCAGACGAAGGGTTCTTGCCTCCCTGGCATAGTTCAGAATCTTTTCTTGGCGCGCTGCAATCAGTTCATTCATGATTTCCCTCCCGGGTGCATTTCTCAGAGAGATGTCTTTCTCGGGTTTCCGCCGCCATCCTGTTTCCCCCTTTCTTCTCCGCAGGGGGTCTCCGGGGGGAAAAAAGGAGGGAGCGGGGGAGGTGGAGAATTCCTTTGCGGACTCAGCGGAAAGTCAGTGTCCCGAACTGCGTATAATTGTGATTGTTCCCGATCGACATGGTCGATCCATGATACTGGTTCGGCAGAGAAGTGATCCGGCTTCGGACAAAATTGCCGTGCCAGACATCGCCCGCGGAAGGAGGATCCACTTTCAGCGATTCGTACGGGATGAACATTTCAAGACTCCAGAAATCCTTCCCGACAAAAACCGCGGACTGGAAATCCGCCACCTGTTTCATGTACGGAGTCCCGATGGGCGCCACCGTCCGGCTGCCGAACCACTGTTCGTTTCTGGTGTCGACGGCATACTGGTGATAGCGCGTGATTTCTTTTCCCGGGGCAAGGAAGACTTCCACCGTGTCATTTTCCCAGATGTCGCCTTCGGTCTTGATCACAGGGGCGTATCCCATCCGGAAGGCCAGGTAGAGACCTTTCTTTCCGTAGAGCATCTTCATGCTCAGACGGGGATCCTCCTCAATCGGATAGCCGTTCGGGTGAAAGATCGGCATGTCAGGCGTGGAGGACCAGACCTTTTCCGAAAGTTTTCCGTCGATAGTCATTTCCCCGTCCCCGACCTTTGCGACGGGGTAGTCCGGGCGTTGGAAGCGGATTCGTGCCATCTGTCCGTAAATGGCTTTGTCCCAGGGTTCGGCCAGCACCCGGAAACGTTTCATTTCCACGGAATCCGGAGCAAGTTTCTTTTCCGCCTCATGGAGGAGTTTCTGTATTTTCTCCAACGATTCGAGCGGATAGAGAGCATCCCGGTTCTCTGTGGCGACCACATATTGTTCAAAACAGCGGATCAGTTCGTCATGGAACTCCTTCAGGAGCGGTCCGGCCTCGGGGCCGTAAAAGAGGTTCCAGTGTTCGTCGATGGCCGCCTTTGCGTTGAAGTTTGGATTCCACAATCCGCGGTACATGGTGTATGCGGAAAAATAATAGCACCATTCAAAATGTCCGTAGAAATCATAGAAGACTTCCGTCCGCCCGAATCCGAGCGAGCGGATGGCTTCGGCCGTGTATTCCGGGGCCACGGCGCGTGCGAAGACGTTATTCGGAATTCCGTAAAACCAGGCGCTGCCCACGGGATGGCCTAGGACTTCCTCCCAGGCCTGGATCCGTTTCTGCCAGCCTTCACGGACTTTGGGGTTGCGGATCATGCCGGGGATGTCTCCGGTGCAGATCTGGAGTTCCACATTGTCCGGCCAGTTGCGGTAGCGTTCGAGAGTCGGGGGGGTGGAGTAGGAGGCATAGGCCATCAGGCTCAGACGCGTTCCGGGAAGTTTTTCCTTCAGCTTCTGCGCAAGATGTTTGTGAAATCTTGCATAGAGATTGGGATAACTGCTGCCGACTTCTTTGAATACGCTGTGGTCGCGCAGATCCGTGATCGGGATTTCGGCATCGCACTGGCCGAAGGTGACGAAATCCGCATTCGTCTCCCGGGTCTGACGGTTTCCCCAGAGCTTGCTCTTCCCGTTCTGGAGGAGCTGAACCCATTCTTCCACAATGGTGTCGGCAAGTTCCAGATTGGTGATGTCCATGAGCGGGATTCCGTTTCCTCCGACTTCGGTGGGAGCGTAGAGCGTCCCGTTCGGAGCCTTGTAGAAGAATTCCCGGACTTTGTCCGGAAAGGCCTTGATGAGCATGGGTGCATGCGGGTTGTGGACGGCGCGGTAACGCAGGGCTGTGCCGGTCCGGAAGACTTCGTGCATGCGGTTTGGTTCGGGGATCGCCTTTCCGATCTCTTCGGGGAGTCCGGCGATGGGTTTCTGGTAGTCCTTGCCGAAATACTTTTCCCAGCGCACCTTGTTGTCGTATCCGAACGCCGTGGCAATGAACCAGCCCTGTTCGCGGTTGATGACATAGGGTTCGTCCCTGTAACGGGCGGGCGAGATGCTCAGGTCCCGGCAGGCGGGCCAGACGGAACCGATTTCAGTCGGCATGAAGAAGCGGCAGCCCAGATAGCGTTCGATAAAGTCGTAGACTCCGAAGATGGTCCCCGTGCTTTTTCCCGCAATGACCACTCCTCCGGGGAAGGTTTTCAGTTCAAACCCCTGTACCGGGATCTGTTTCATGTCGATCCCCTCAGTGCGGGCGTATTCGGAATCGCCCAGAAAAATCATCTTCTTTTCCCTGTTTAAGGCGACTTCCTCCGCTGTGCTCAGAAGGGCGGGTATCTTTCCCGTACAGCGCCAGAAGGCTTCGCGCAGGACTTCCGCCGCCCTGCGGTAACGGGGGGCTTCCGGAGCTTTCGGATCAAAATACACCGCAAATTGCAGTTCTCCGTCCTTCACGAGAGTGAGCGGGGGATGAGGATCCGCTTCCAGAACCCGGACCGGATTCAGAGCCGGATTCTTCAGCGGGGTGACAGACCCTTCCGAAGCATGGAGAACAAAAGCGGAGAGGAGCAGAAGACAAAAGACCGTCAGTGTAGATTTCATAAACATTTGCATCCTTTTCTGGATCTTAGAGTTCAATGACAAGGCCGTCGTATGCGGCCTCGATTCCGAAGGGCTTGAAAAAGGCGTTGAACTCAGCCTGAGTCCCGCCTCCGTTGTGGGAAAAATGGGTTGCCAGACAGCGGCTTCCCGGATTCAGGCAGCCCATGCCCCGCAGTTTTTCCCATGTCTCTGCGACGGCCTTCGCGCCCATGTGCCCGGAACGTGCGTCGGGATAGACCAGTCCGCAGGTGCAGTCCAGAATCGCAAGATCGATGGACTTCCCTTTCAGCGCCCGCCATGTCTGTTCCGGGAACCATCCGCTGTCGTTTCCGATCAGGACGCTTTCCCATTCCGGGAAAGCAGATACAGGAGCGCCTGTCTGCCTGCCGCGTGCTGCGCGTCCAGTGCGAAGATCTCCAGCTTGTTTTCCGTTTCACAGCGCCGATTGTGTCCCATCGGGTGCGGGATCAGCTTCAAATCCTCTTCCAGGCTCAGAAGTGCGGAATCCCTTGCGCAGAAGGAAAGAATCTCCGCAAAGGACGGCGGCGCACCGTACAGGGAGACCGGATGCGGGACTTTGCTGAACCATTCCTTTCTCCAGAGGAATTCAAGAGGGCTCAGATGATCTCCGTGGGGATGAGTCAGAATCACCTGGCGGATGCGGGAAAGGTCAATTCCGAATTCGGTGATCTGCCAGTGGATGTCAGGGCCGAAATCCACCAGGGTGTCATCGTCGATGAGATAGGCGGCGGTCCGGCGGATTTCCCTGTTTTTCCGTGCGGTTCTGCAATATGCGCATTCGCACCAGATGGCGGGATAACGTTCCGCTGCGGCTGTGCCGAGCACTTGAATTTTCATCTTGCTCCTTTCGCTCGTTTCATGATCCCGGATCCGTTTTTTTCTCTCAGAAGCCGGTGTATTGTTCCGTGATGACGCGTCCGCCCTGAATGGAGGGATTGGGGCAGCCCCAGACAAACCATGTCCAGTAATTCCAGGTGTTGAAATTGGGGTCATAGGCGGAAGTCGGCAGAGTCGGCAGAGGACGCAGCTCCGCATGCCCGTCCATAAAGAAGATGTTGCAGCTGAAATCATGACGGAAGGCCGGCGCCGGACAGTATTCCGACAGCAGCGTTTCCCCCTTCCCGAAAATCACATTGCTGTTTGAAAAAAAATTGACGGAATTGATTTCATCCCCCTTGTGCTCCGCCAGAAGAAACGTGTTTCCCGGCCGGGAAAAGGCGTGCCGTTTTTTGACATATTTCTGTTTCTGCCACGGCTGGTCGGACATATTTTCCCCCGTGCAGATACCGACCTGATTGTATCCGTATCCCAGGCGCGGATCCCGGAATTTCTTCATGCTCGGGCAGAGCATGATTTTTTCGAGTTTCACGTCCCGCAGGAAATACATCATCCAGAAAATGGTATTGTCGATGCCGTTTGTCGAGTATCCGTAATGCGGGAAACAGTCGTCATAGCCGTTGGCGTACATGTGGAATTCCAGACCGATGTTCCGGATCTGGTTTTTGCAGGAGAGTGCGATCGCGGTCGCGCGGGCCTTGCCCAGGGCGGGAAACAGAAGAGAGGCGAGAATCGCGATTATGGCGATCACAACAAGAAGCTCGATCAGCGTGAACAGGCTGTGCCTTGAGTCGATGATTCTTTTTATTTTCATGGTTTTTCTCCTGACACCTTTTCATGAGGGAAGGGCTGGGGCTCTGTAACAATCCGTTCCAGGTGGGGGCAATGGCTTTGTTGCCGCCGAGGAAATAGGTACGGGTTACGGCCTCCACGTCCTGGCCGACTTGTCTGTCCGGCAGCTTGAAAGCGGAAATCAGTTCGCAGTGGCCGTCCCCGAATGCAAAATTCCCTGAAAAATTGTTGTGACGGTATCCGACGCTGTTGCTGAGCTGCCTGTTTGCCAGCAGATCCTCCGTCCGGAGCAGATGGCAGACATTCTCCGTGTTCCTTAAAACATATTCATTCAGATGCCCCCAGTTTTCCGCACAGAGCGTTGTCTTCTGGGGCCGTTTCAGGGTGGAAATCCTCGAATAGAGTTTCGGTTTGTCGGTTTTTGCCATGCCCTGATGGTTCAGTGTATAGGAATGGTTGGCCCATGAAAAGTGCTTCAACGGATGGTCCGGACACTGGAGAAGCTTGATCTCCTTCCGGCAGTAACGCGTATAACTGGCATAAGCTCCCGGGATCCCGGGAAGAGTGACAAAAAACTCCCATGGCGAAAGCGCTTTGAATACTCCGTTGCTATCTATGCCAAGCGGGAAACTGTCATTGAAATCACCTGCGTACTGAAGGGTGAACAGCACAAGCGATTTCACATTGTTCATGCAGTGAATGCCGCGGCTCGCACCCGCCGCCTTGGAGAGTGAAGGAAACAGAATGGAGGCAAGAAGCGCAATCACGGCAATCACAACCAGCAGTTCGGTCAGCGTGAATTTCCGCCACATCCTTCTGCACAACAGGAGCTGATCATTGAAGAGAGAACTGCTGAGGAAAAAGTTCCGTTCCATGTTTCCTGCCCTCCTTTCTGTTGATGGGATTGTCTTTGCCTGAAAAAGTCGGCATGTTCGTGCTGTTCCGTGATGTTTTTTTTGCATGCTGCCGCTTCTTCGGCGTTGTTCTTTTTTTCCGTTCTCTTCCCTTGTCGTTGATCTGTTTTTTCCTTCCGGGGAGAGTGTGTGTGCGATTGATTATGCTGGAAATCGAATAAGGAACTGTTCCTGTTTCCGTGTTGTTGGTGTTGTCGTGTTGTTGCTGCTGGTATCCTTTTTCTTTTTTTCTGCTGCTGCGCTTTTAGTTGCCGCCGTCTTCCCTGGGGGAAGATGCTGGAGATGCGGATGATGATGAGGACGACGACGAATTTTTCCGATGAAGGTTCCGCTGTGAGGCAATGGCTTTTGCCCAGGGTTCGGCAAAGACGCGGAATCGTTTCAGTTCCACGGGGGTGCCGTCATCCTGTTTCTTCTCCATTTCTTCGGAAAGGAGTGCGATGTCGCCATCAATGGGCTCGGGTTCGGAGAGGAGATCCAGAGCGTCGATTTCCGGTTCCTGTTTTCTGGCGGGAGGGGGCGGTGTTTTTCCAGCGGCAGCGGTACTGCTGTTGTCTCCGAGAATGGTTCCGGCTTTTTTCAGAAGAGCTTCCAGACGGTCCAGCACTTCCGGGGGGAAAGGCGTTCTCTGATTACCGGATGCGGAGATGTACTTGTCGTAACTCTCGGTCAGGAGCTGGTGGAATTCCTTGAGGACCGGTCCCGCCTCCGGCCCGTAGAAGAGTTCCCAGTGCTCGTCAAGCGCTGCCTGAACGTTGAATTCCGGATTCCAGAGACTCCGGTACATGACATAAGACGCATAGTAGTAACACCATTCCAGTGAACCGTAGTAATCGAAGAAGACTTCGAGACTGCCCGCTCCACCGAGCTGCCGAAGAGTCTCTCCGGTCAGGGAGGGGACCACGGCCCTCGCAAAGGGGTTCAGCGCTTCATTGTAGAGCCAGATTCCTGCGGCGCTCCGGCCTCCGAGGACTTCCTGCCAGTCGCGGAAGAGTTTCTGCCAGCTTTCCCGGGTGGGTGTGTGACGGATCAGCCCCGGCAGGTTTCCGGGGCAGATCTGCACATCCACGTTGTCCGGAAAGCGGCGGAACTCTTCGCTTGCGGGCGGACGTTTGTAATTGGCGTAAGCAATCACCGAAAGACGTGAATCCGGACATTCTTTTTTCAGGCGTTCGGCCAGCAGAATTGTGAAGCGTCCATAGATTTCACCGAATCCGTTGTCATGATCCAGAAGCCCGAGTTTCTGCACGGTGGGGTCAGCGCGCATGTCTTCAGTCCTCACATCCGAATCGCATTGTCCGAAGGGGAGGTATTCTCTGCTGGGGACGATGTCTCCATCCTCGAAAACGGATTTTTCTCCATGGAGGAATTTTTTGTATTCCGCAACAAGCATGTCCGCCAGCAGCGGATTTGTGACATCGAAATAACTTCCTGTGGAACTTCCGTTGTAGTAAAGCTTTCCTTCCGCCGACCGGAAAAAGAATTCCTTCATCCGTTCTGGATATGCCTCCGCCACATTTTTCGGCGCCGGAATGTGGAGTGCCCGGTACGGCACCTGAATCCGGAAGCGCCAGGATCCCGCCATCCGTTCTGTTTCGGAAATGGGGGGGATTCCTTTGCCGGTGGGCAGAGGACCTCCGAGGTTTTCAGTCTGGAAGAGAGCGTTCCAGCGCTGAGTTTCCGTGAAACCGGTGGAGAGGAAATAGCCCTGATTGACATTCTGGATCCGGGGATAATCCGAATAGGACATCGGGCGGAGTGTCAGGTTCCGGATCTGCGGCCAGATGCCCCCGAATTCTCCCGGCAGATAGATCCTGACCCCCAGAAACCGTTCGATGAAATCGTAAGCCGCATGCACTGTCCCGGCAATCTGTATTTTCCGGTTCTTCCCGTTTTCATGAAATCCGGGCACATGGCTGGAGTCAAAGCCCAGCAGATAGACCGCGTTCCCTGACGTGTGGACGAGAAATCCGCCTCTGGGCAGCAATTCGCCCTTCAGCTGTTTCCTCTCTGCGGCATCCGTTTTGCCGACATAGATCATGGTTTTGAAATATCCGGTCTCATTGGGGGACGAATGGTTTTCCACGAAGAGTTTCGGAATTTTCCCAGCGCATCGGAAAAACGCATCTCTCAATACATTCGCGGCTTTTCTGGCTTCCGGTCCTCCTTTCAGGCTGATCATCACGGCAAAGGATAGTTCGCCGTTCCTGACGAGTTCCAGATCCGGATGGGATTCCGCCTCCTGCACGCTGACCGGGAGCAGTGCGGGATGGAAAAGGGGATCGTTTGAAACGGGGACCTTTCCTGCAGCGGAAAGCAGCAGGGGCAGACAGAAAAACAGGATGGAAAGTCTTCTTCGCATGGGAACATACTCCGGATTGCTGTTTTCATCGCTTTCCTGGTACATTGCAGGTATAATAAATGATGCCTCAGAATTTGTCAACCCCTTTTTTTGTTTTTTTGCATATTCCTTTCAGAAAAACAAAGTTGAATGCTTGAGATATTGCATGCTGAAGCTATAGTACCACGGTATGCTTGCGATAGACCTGCGGAGATGGAGTCAATGAGTGCCTTACAGCGCATGAAGCGGGATGTGATTTTTGAATGGCTGCGAGAACGGATTGTGTCGGGTTTTTATCCGGCGGGGCCCCGTCTGCCTATGGAACGGGATCTGGCGCAGGAATGTTCCGTTGCCCGCGGAACCTTGCGGAACGCCTTGCAGATGCTGGAGGAAGAGGGGTTTCTGGAACGGATCCGGGGGCAGGGGACTTTTGTTCGGAATCCAGTCCATGGGAAACGCCGGGATCCGGGAAAGGTCCTCAGCATTCTTGTCCCCTGCGCGGATTATCTGACCGTTTCCGATCTGTACCAGAGAAGACGCGAACAGCAGTACTGGACCGCCATCCTGCGCGCCGCCCGGGAGTGTGCCTGCCGGATCGAGACCATTGAATTCTCCCCGAGCAATTCCCCAGATGATGTGGACTGGAAGGCCTTGAAAAGATTGAATTCGGAAAGCAGGGTGATTATCTCCAGTCTCTGGTATGAGAAAGCGTTTGAATTTCTTGCCGAGAGGCATGTGAAAGTCGCGTTGATCCGTATGCGGGATTTTGACCTGGAACGTTATCAGGGCATCTTTGCAAACTGGATTGATTTCTTTTATGATTCCCTGGATTCCAGCTGCCTTGCAGTCAAAAAGCTTCGTTCGCTGGGCTGCAGGAGAATCGCCAATGCCGGGAGATACGTCCTGGACCGATACAACAACAAGACCATCGGATATCAGCGTGCGCTCGCCGGAATGGCGGGAATGCCGGAAGGCGGGTTGAACATCGACATTTCATCGGAGGACTGCTGTTGCGAGTCCCTGCTGCGGACCAGAATTTCTGAAAGCTGGAATCAGATGCATTTTGACGGGCTCTTCTTTGAAAACTGCGATTATTCATTTGATCCGCGTTTTTCTTTGAACCGAAACCTCGGTATTCCGGAACATGTCCGGATCATCTCCTTTTTCGACACGCCGCAGAATCTGCAATACCGTCCTCAGATCAGCGCGCTGGAGCACAATGTCCCGGGTGGTTTCTATGAAATGACAAAACTTCTGCTTGCGGAAGAGTATATTCCTCTTCACAAACGCTTTGACATGACCTTTTTCAACCGGGAATCCACCGGAGGCGCCTATCAGAAGCCGCCGCACCAGGGAGTTCCGCTGTTTTAGTTCTGGTCTTTCCCCGCATTTTTCTCTCTGGAGACGCTTCCTCATCTTCATCCGGATCCGTTTTCTCCCGGGGAAAAACAAGCCTTGAAGGAAGACTTGCCTCCGCAAGAACTCCCCTCTTCATCCGTGTTTTCTTTGAAGCATTTCCTCCTGAAACACAGAAAAACTGCCGCTGCTTCCCTCCCCTCCCCTTGACAAATTACAGAAATCTGATATAATTCAAACAATCTGCTATAACGATTGTGCAAGCATGAAATATTCACCCCTCTGAAATCTTCGTGCTTCAGCCAGGGGCAGAATGGAAAAGGAAGGTTTTTGACATGCGAAGGACAGGAGACAGGTTCAGAAGAGGAAGAAAGGATTATTTGTTTTGCTCATTTACCTTGATAGAGCTTCTTGTAGTCCTTGCAGTGATTGCAATACTGGCATCCCTTCTTCTTCCTGCGCTGAAGACTGCCCGCGAGTCGGTGAAACAGATCACCTGCCTTGGGAACCTGAGGCAAATCTATTTCGGATTTGAATGTTATGTTTCGGACAATCAGGAATATTTTCCCCCAGGAGGAGGCTCTCAATATGCCACATGCGATTTCAGCAAGGGGGCGAGAGAAGTCATAAGCGGTACGGATTTTGCATGGCAGGAAATCATCGCGGAATATCTGGGAACGCATCTGGACATCAGATCCTGGAGTTTGACGAGTCAGACGATTCTGGAAAACCAGCATTTCTGGAGCCGTTCATCCATCGTGCACTGCACCAATCTCCCCCCCGACAGCATCATAAAAAAATACAGCGTGCTGGGAGTCCCTCCGAACAGAAGGAGTTTCTATTACGGCCCGTCCTATAAAATGAACGGTCCTCTCTCCCAGGCCAAAAGGAGCCGTTTGCCGGTCATGCGCTCAAGAAGATACCTCCTGGTGTCGGAAGGCTCCGACTATGACACGACTCTGCACGTGGAATCCTTCCCCGGAGTCAACCGTTCCGGAGGAACTTATTGCACAGGAGTTTTCCTGGAAGACAAAAACGACGGACGCCATAACTCCCAGACAAACAATTTGTACATGGATGGATCCGCAGCCTCCATGAGCAGCAGTGAAAAATGGAAGGAATATTCCGAAGGATGGGCAAAGAGACAGGAAAATATTTACTACAAAGGACAGATCTTCCCCTCCAGTGCGGAAAGAATCGCCCTCTGCCGATAAACAAAGAATTCGTTGACAGTTTTTCTTTTCCCCTCCCGGGAAGAGAAGGAACGTTCAAAAGCGGAAAAAACAGCCCGTCTGAAGAAAACAAAACGAAACAAAAAAAATAAAAAGAAAAAAAGAAGTCCCCGTTCAAGATGCCGGGGAAGCTGATTTTGACAGAAACAAGCCGGGCACGTCCTTACCGGAAAAGCGGTGAGGTGACAATAGGATGAGGATGCCCTGGGCTCTATGATTTCTGCAAGAAATCTTCCCTTCAATCAGAAAAGGAGAAAAAACAGAAAGATCCTGAAACTCAAGAATGGAACCCCCGCCCGGATCTGATTCCGGGACCGGATAATCCGTCCTGGTCCAGACGTTTCGGACGGAATCTTTCTTTTCCCGTCCCCCAGGCTGAGGGCTAAGACGGAAAAAGAAGGTTTATCCGCACCCTGCCTGTTTCCGCGGACGATCCTGATCCGATGGAAACTCGGCTTGAATGATTGATTGCTTAACACGCAGAGGAAGACAGAATGAGGGAAAAACAACAAATTCAGCTGTGGATTTTTGCCATATTGACGGCATTGTCGCCGATTCTGACGGCACAAGTGGAGACAGTGCCGGAATCGGAGTTGAAACGTTATGAAGCGATGCTGCCGGAGCTTGCCGGGAAGGCGAAGGGGCCTCTTGCCGGTCATTTGAAAAAACTCTCTGCAGAGCAGCAGCGAGGGAAACGGGTGAATGCGCTTCGTGTCGCCCTGGATTCCATGGAAAACGGAGTTGGAACACGTCCGCTGATTCATTATGCCGTTCCGGCTCTTTCGGACGCCCAGTATCTGCCGGACGCCTATCCGTATAACGGCCGTCCGATGGCACCCGTGCGGATTATCGCCGCACGGGGAGAATATGAACCGGGCTCTTTCATCCTGTATCCTTTTTCGGATCTGGGACGCGTGGAGCTGAAGCTTTCCCCTTTGAAAACGGCGGATGGCGTGGTTTTCCCCGCGGAGAAAGCGGATCTGAAAGTGGTCAAGGTCTGGTATCAGGACAAGAATGCCTGGTACAGCTATTTCGGCGACCAGGAGCTGAAACTCGTTCCGGAGCTGCTGCTGAATGACGAAGACTTGATCAAGGTCGATACCGTCACAGAAAACAATTATGCGCGTCTGACGGAAAAAGACGGCAGCGTTTCATACCGCTGCATCACTCCTCCGATGATCCTTGATTCCGTCATGATGGACCAGCCGCGCCGGGGATCCGATGCACCCGTATTCCGTCCGATGAAGGAAAATTTCCAGGATGCGCCTGTCTTGCAGCCCGTCACTTTGAAATCAGGAGAATTCAAACAGTTTTTCCTGACCGTGCAGATCTCTGAAAATGCCGTCTCCGGGATTTACCGGGGAACTGTCCATGTTGAGAAAGACGGTTCGCTTCTCGCGGACATCCCATTGGAACTGAAGATCCTTCCGTTTGTCCTTCCGAAACCGAAAACCTATTTCGATCCCGAGCGTGATTTCATCGTTTCGTCCTATTCTTATTTTGATTATAACAGCATCATGAGATGGAACGGGGGAGATCATGATCTCGCCGTCAGACAGCTGAAAAGCATCCTGAAAAACCTGGCCGCGCATAATCAGGACGTATACTGGCTCCGGGGCGGCTTCTATTCCAGAGAACTTCAGGATCAGTACGAAGCCTTGAAAGAGGCCGGCATGAGGACAGACATCATCTTCGCCCACACCCCCCGGAACGGACCGGAGTGGATGCTGAAACAGGATGTGGCGTCCGCAAAAAAATATGCGCTCGATCATTTCGGGCATGTCAATGTCTACTTGGGCTATGGCGATGAACCGAACGGACAATGGCTGATGAATGCCCGGGAAGTGCATCATGCCTATCAGAAGGAGGGATTCCGCTTCCTTATGGCCGGATGGGATTCGCTCTTCCACAAGGCGGGCTATCTTTATGACTGGGTCAACTGCGCAGGGGCTCCGGATCAGCAGAGAGAACGTGTCCGGCGCTGGAATGAAATCGGCCATGCCTATGTCGCCTGGTACGCCACTCATCATGAGGGGGTGGAAAATCCCTCGTTCAGCCGGAGGCAGAACGGACTCGCTCCCTATCTGAACAATTTCAGCGCGCTCTGCAACTATGCGCATACTCTCGGACCATGGAACGACCGTTCGCACACCTACCGGAATATGACCATCATGTACGGATGTTATGACGGCGTGATCGACACTCTGGCATGGGAAGGCTTCCGGGAAGGGATTGATGACATCCGTTATGCCACGCTTCTCAGGCAACTGGCCCTGGAAGCCTCCCGTTCCGGAGACATCGACACTGCTTATGCCGGACGCATCTCGCTTTATTATCTTGCCTCCCTGGATCCGGAAAGCGCCGACCAGGACGCCGCACGGATGGAGATGATTCATCACATTCTGAAACTCCGTACTCTTCTCGGAAAGGAAAAACAGTCATGAAAGCCTTCCTCCCGTCTTTGTTTTTTCTCTGTCTCTCCATCGTCATTCTGCCATGCGCCTTGAAAGGGCAGAGCGCCGGAGAAAAACAGAAACTGCAGATCCGGATCATAGAACAGGAAAATCCGGGCACGACTCTTCAGGAGCGTATCAAGGTTTTCCGGAATTATGCGGATTCCCTTGCGGGAAACCGCTATCAGGCGCATCAGTCGGTTGATACGCTGTACCGTCTTTCCGATCTGCTGATGAAACACCCGGACCTGACAGGACAGGATATTTTCCAGATTCAGCAGTCTGTCTGGCGGGCCGCAAAAAATGCGGGAGACCATGAAAAACGCCTGGCCGCAGCCGATCTTGTGATCCGCTCGGAAAAAACCAGTGCCGCAAGGAAAAATGACGCCGTCAGGGAGCAGACGGAAGCACTGATGGACCTTCAGCGCCCGGACGAGGCACTTAAGGCGGCGGAAAGCGCGCTCAGGACTCCCGGCCTCTCCGGCCAGGATCTGTACAACGCATACGGCAATCTCGGGCATGTCTATTCCATGCGAAGGGAACTTCCGGACGCCATTGCCGCCTACCGGAAAATTCAGGAAAAGGATTCCTCCCCCTCTGCCCTGCTGAAAATGAACACTCTGATGGCGG
The DNA here is from genome assembly GCA_905211485.1 of uncultured Lentisphaeria bacterium. Classification (GTDB taxonomy): domain Bacteria; phylum Verrucomicrobiota; class Lentisphaeria; order Victivallales; family UBA1829; genus CAJMAW01. The sequence goes on from CAJMAW010000004.1 coordinate 34,515, forward strand.
ATGAGTATCTCTATTTCAAGGAGTCTGAAAAAGCTCTCCGGGTCTGGCGCGATGCCTGCAAGCCCCTGAAGGAAGCGGAATGCCTGGTGAAACAGGAGCGCTTTTCCGAAGCGCAGGCCGTTGCCGGACGCGTTCTTGAAAATCCGGATGCGCCGGAGCGGGACCGCGTTGAAGCCATGCGCTTTTTCATGAGTCCAGAGAAGTATTTTATCCTTCCGGACGAAAAAGCGCGTGAGATCCGAAAAAAATATCCCGATCTTTGCCGGAAACTGGACACGGGGTTTTTATTCTGGCGCCAGCTCCGTCCCGCGATGAAAAGCGGCGCCTGGGCCTATGCGCTGGAAATTTCAGATCTTCTTCTGCAGCATCCTGTCTACAGGGAAAATGTGACGGTCCGCTGCATGAGACTCAACAGCCTTCTGGCACTGGGGCGTGTGGAAGAGGCAAAGAAACTTGCAGAACAGAGTCTGGAAGAATGTCCGAAACTGACTCCGCCTGAGAAACTGCGTTTCCGCCTGATTTCGGAAGCACTCGAAGCGGGATTTTCCCCGGAAAAGTTGAAGGAAGGACTAGGACTAAAGCGCGCATCTGCGGAGGCGGCTTCCGCAGGGAAGGAAAACGGACACATACTGACAGCGGAACTGATTGCGCCTGAACTGGTCTCTGTCGGCCAGATGCTGACGGCAGGGGGATTTGACCGGCTCGCGGACGAAACCTTCCGTCTGTACAAAAGCCTTTTCGTGCCGAGACCGGACAATGTTTACCGGGTCCCGTATTCCCCCGTTCCGCTTCACGGATATGCGGACTGGGTCCATCTGAAACAGAAAGCGGAACCTGGTCTCCTGAAATGGAAATACGGCGGCGGAATGGATTTCCTGACAACGGATGTCTCCACCGGGAACAGAGGGACAGGAATCGGATCCGAAAACTCCAGCCCGGCCAGCATGAAATATACGGAACTTTACATCGTGTGCGATGAAAACGGAGTTCATTTCATTCTCCGCTCCTATGATAATCGCGCTGCGGAAATCCAAGCGGGAACACTCAGCGGCGGTGCTTATGAAATTTATCTTGCTCCGGGTGAAAATGAGCCGGAGCATTGTTATCTTCCGTCTATCGGCGCGGAAATGGACGGATCCCTGTGGTATACCACCTATCCGAATGAAAAATCCCGCCGGATCAGCAGCATTCAGAAAAGAGAGCAAATCCTTCATCCGGAAGGGTTCACACATTATTTCTTCATCGCCTGGGACAGTTTCTATGACAAGATCCCCGAAACGGAAGACCAGTTCTGGAAAGCGGATTTCGTTCATTGGAGCCGCCGGGGCGGTTATTCCTGGAATGCTCTGGAATCCATTCATTCCCGCTCCACATGGGGGAAACTGAGTTTTCAGATCCCGCCGGAAGGACTGCGGAAGATCCGGATCAGGCAGATTGCCAAAGCCGTCCGCAATTACCGTGAGAGCAAGAATCTGGACATGAATGGAGTGCTTGTCCTATGGCGGGATCCGGTTCTGGGGGATCCCGAATTTTATGAGAAGGAACTCAGAAAGTATGAGGAAACTCTGGATTCCTATGTGAAAATGGCGGACTTTGCCGGAGACATGAAAAACGAAACGGTCGAATTTCTCTGGAGCAAGGCGGTCCCGGAATGGAATGAAATCCAGTACCGCATCGCCGAAAAACGCCGCCGCTGGCTGGAAGACAAACTGTTTGCAGAGGAGGGAAAGACGGAAAAATGAAAACAAGCGGAGAAGATATTGCAAAAGCCGCCGGAGTTTCCGTCGCGACCGTATCCGCAGTCTTTTCCGGACTGGCCCGGAAACGCCGGATTTCCCGCGCGACGGAACAGCGGATCCGTGAAATCGCAAAACAAATGAATTACATCCCGAATTCCATAGCCCGGAGTTTCCGGAAAGGAAGAACTTCCATGGTGGGGATTCTGCTTCCCGTCCCGAACGACAACGGATACACGCGCATTGTCAATGAGCTGGAAAGCTTCTTTTTTGAAAACGGATATTTCGCTTCGTTTGCCTTCTGGCACACGAAGGTCGAACAGCAGATGGCGGCGGAAAGCATTCTTTCCCGGATGCCGGAAGCCGTTGTGACGGTGGAACCGCAATATTTGAAGGACCCGCTGGACATCCCCGTTGTGACGCTTTTCAACCGGGATCCCCGTTTTGACTGCATCACCCTGGACCGGAAAGCGATCTGGCTGGATTCCCTGAACTACCTGACCGCTCTGGGGCACACCCGCATCGCCGCACCCGCGCTGCAAAGAAGAAATTCCCAGGACGAGTGCGATGATTACTCTGACGCGTCGGATTTCTTCCTTTCCGAAATGAAACGCCGCGGTCTTTCAAGTGCCTACAGCACCGATCTTCTCCGCAGTCTTCCTGGAATTCTGGAATCCCCGGACTACGTCGGGGAAAAGATTGCCGAATGGCTGTTTTCCTTCCCTGCGGAAATCCGCCCGACGGCCATGATTCTGGATGAGGACATCAAAGGAGCCTATCTGATCCGCGCTCTGGCCCGGAGAGGATACCATTCTCCGGAAAACATCAGTATCGTCTCCTCCGGCAACAGTCTGCTCGGCCGGGCGACTGTTCCCGCCATCAGCACCTTCGGCGAAGATTCGGATGACACGCTCAGCAGGAGAATCACAGAACGCATTCTCCTGCGTCTCAGGGCAAAGGAGTATATTCCCCCTGAGGTCATCTTCGTGAAATACACCCTGATCCCGCGGGAATCGGTGAGGCCCTTCACCGGAAAGGAATGGCAGTGAAATGATACTGCGTTATTTTATTCTGGAGCTGTTGTTCTTCTTCCAGATCCTCTCTGTTTTCTGTGCGGAATCCGGCGGAGGAGACGGTTTGATTCTGGCCCGCGGCGGCAAAGCTGTCTGCCGGATAGTCAACGAATCCGGGGAAAAACCGCGTGCCATATCCGGAGCCGCGGCGGAACTGGCGCTCTGGCTCGGGAAAGTCAGCGGTGCTGTCATTCCGGTATCCGGGACGGCGGAATCCGACGGGTCCGTCCAGATCATTCTGGGGACTCCGGCGAGTTCTCCTCTGGTTTCGGAACTTGCAAAGCGCTTCCCGGAAGATCTGGCGCACCTGAAGTGCAATGACGGCTTCCTGATTCATCGGGAAGGCTCCGCAATCTATATCATCGGATCAGAGCCCAAAGGAGTCCTGAATGGAGTCTATGCTTTTCTGGATTTGGTGACGGACCTGATTTTCGTGCGTCCCTCGCATGCGGAAAACGGTGCCGGGACTGTATACGGATCCCGGGATGTCCTGGACTTTCCTTCCGGAGAACGGCACCGCCTGGAAGTGCCGGCTCTGAAGGATCATCGTTACTATTCGCACAGCAATCATCCGGAGTCTCTCCGCTGGCAGAACCGGAACCGCAATCTGACGCCTGTGACTTTCATGAAGGCAAAGGATCTCAAAACCTATGCCGACTGTGCGTCCATGGGCGTGAAATGGATTTTTCCCGTCGGGCTTGGCAATCTGATTCCGAAAGCGAAATATTGGGAAACGCATCCGGAATTCTTTCCCCTGGTCAACGGGAAACGGGAAGCGGGGAAGGATTACAACCTCTGCTTCATGAACCCGGATCTTCCTGCCGAAGCCGCAAAACAGCTTGCTCTGTATGCGGAATGGCTTCCGGCGAAAGTTCAGATTTCAGGATTCGGGCACGGAGATCACGGAATTGTCTGCCGCTGTGAGCTCTGCAGTGCTCCGATCCAAGGTCCGGACGGCGTGACAATCCCGCCCGGAGCTCCGAACTTCTACTCCACGCAGTACGCCATCTTCGTGAACCGGGTGGCGAAACTGCTTGCGGAGAGCCATCCTGAAATTACGCTTGGGGGAGGAGGGTATCTGTTTACGGCAGATGCGCCCGGAGTCCGTCCGGAACCCAACACGGCGGTCTGTCTCTGCCCCTATCCCGACAGGAAGATGAAATTCCCGATTTACGACGCAGAGAATGCGAAATGGCGCGACCGAGCCAAAGCATGGGCTTCTCTCAACGGCATTCCGCATGTCTATGAATATTTTCTGTGTTCGACGACGCCTCAGTTTTATCATCCTGTGTCGGAAATTGTCCAGAAGGATCTTCTGTACTATCAGGAACATGGGATCCGGGGGTTCTATCTTGACACGGCGTCCATAGACGGGCACCAGGACGCCTCGGAATATGCGTATGACATGTCCGCGATGGAATACTATGTGATTTCGCGCCTGATGTGGGATCCCGCCCTTTCTGTGGAGGCTCTCAGACGGGAATTCTGCCGCAGAGCCTACCGTGAGGCGGCAGATTCCATGTATTCATTTTATTCCTTGATTCAGAAGAATTATTATGCCCGTTCCGTCCCCGGCGGCTCCTGGCGAGACCATCCGAACGCGACGCTGGACTTATATGTGATCAAGAGCGGATCGCTCGACTCTGCTCTGGGCTTTCTGGACAAAGCCGAGGAAGAGGCTCGTCATCCTGCATCGCGGGAACTGATTACCCGTTTACGGAACCGCTTTGTCGATCTTCTGCCGGATCCGCTTTCCAGGGAGCTGGATCTGGGGCTGCTGGTTCCGAAAGTGGCTTTTCCGCCGGAAAACCCGCAGGTCAGCGGGCCTGACTGGACGGGGGCGGCTCTCATCGACCTGACGCGTTTTGCAGGGAACCGAAAGGGGGCAAACAGCATGGAAAGAGCGCCGGAGAATTTCCGTTCGGAAATCCGTCTGATGCACGACGGGAAAAACCTGTACATCGGATGGATTTTTGAGGAAAGTCCCCTGTACAGGGGCAAACGTCAGAGAGACGCCATACCCTCCGGGTCCACAGGAGAGATTTTCTTCTCTCCGGACAGAAAAGAAAATACGCAGCCTCTTCATTTCATCTTTGACGATGAAGCCAATCTTTACGATGCGCGAGGCAATGATGAATCCTGGGATAGCCTCTGGAGTGTCAAGACCGCCGTCCGTCCGTATATTCTCACTCAGCACTGGAGTGCTCTCATTTGCATTCCCCTGGAGGATCTCGAATATGCACCGGACGGGTCCGTGTTTGCAATGTTTTTTCTTCCTTCCTGCGGCCGCGCCTGGTTCGGCGGCAAACCGAACGACGTCACGACATACCGCCGCCTGCGTTTCCAGGAAATCCCGCTTTTACCCTTTCCGAAAGGAGCTGTCCAATGATTCCGAAAATCCAAGTTTGGAGCGTGTTTCTGCTGTTGTCCCTGATGACCGGGCCGCTTTTTTCCCAGGAAGCGGGGAATGCCATTCTGAATGATTCAACGGAAGAGTTTCTGGAAATTTTCAGGGACAACACCGCATCGCCCGCATTTGAAAAAGACGATGGGAATGTGGAAGACTTCATCCTGCAGTCCCATGACAGCATTGAAGAAAAAATCCGGCTCCTTCGTTTCATGGCCGCAGAGCATGAAAAGAAAGAAAAATATGCCGATATGATTCGTATCCTGTATAAGATCAATGAAATCCCCGGCATCGGCAATGCCGAGAAAGCCGCCAACAGCGCCAATATCGGGCACAGGGCCTCCATTCGCAGCACATTGCCGGGCGGGGGAAACGATCCGGAGCTTCTGAAAATTTCCGAACAGGCCAATCTGGAAGCCTTTCAGTTCGGAAGGAAGGCCTTTGCGGAGACGAAGAAGGCTCAGGCGCGTTTTGATTCCGGAATTGCTCTGATGGGATATGCCGCGGCCGTCAACACCCCGGAGGCAATCGGCACAGGGCTGGAAATTGCAGAAGAACTCCTTTCTCTGTCTGACAGAGATGCCAAAAGCATCTTTCAGGTATTGAACAGAGCCATTCTGCTCTGTTCGCTCTCGGGAGCCTGTGGCCATTATGAAGACCGCATTCCTGTTTTCCAGAAAAGAAAACTTGAGTTCTGCCAGACAGATGATCATAAGGCGGTAATTCTATTGGAACTTGCTACGTATCAGATGTTTCATGTTTATGACAGGGAGGGTGCGAAAAAGTCTCTGAGTCTTGCTCTTTCCGGTGCAATTCAGGATCAGCAGCTGAGGAAATCTCTCTTGCTTTTCCAGGACTGTCTGGCGGATGAAGACTGAAAATCGTGCCGGGCTGCTGTCTCTCCCATCGTGCAAAACACGGCCTTTGAGTCTTTATATTTTTATACATGTCAAAGCATGTATATCAAAGCCGTCTGCCTGGACTTGCAGCCCGGGACTTGTCTGGCGGATTCGGGGAAGTCTCTGGTGATTGAAAGAAAGACGGGAGTTTGCTGAGAGCAGCTAAGCCGTTTCGGATATCGTCTCTCCGGAAACGGAAGGCGTGATAATGAAATTGCGGATCAGGACAGCGTCCCCATTCATACTCATCAGGACATTCCGCACTTTTTTGCTTAAAGCAAAAGTTACAGGGAGGATTCCAGCGAAGAGGTTCGCGAATCACCATAATAATCAAATCGTCCTTATGATAACAACGAACAGGGGAATTGATATTGACATCTTCCGGAATGCCGCAAGCGCACGTGAAAGGCCAATAATCGCCGAGAGCTTGAAGCATTTTGTGGAACTCATTCAAATCAACGGCGGGGTAATCCGGTCTGATCCCATTTATTTCAATTTCATCGGTCATCCATTGATCATTGATGAGAACAGGTCCGACATCCTGGGGATATTCCGGAGGAAATTTTGCTTTTTCCCGAAAGAAGCGGATCCCATCGAATTTTCTGCGCTTTTTCATGTTTCAACTTCTCGCAGTTTCCATTAAAAAAAAGTCTGTTGACTTTCACTCGGAATCTGTGGCTTCCGGAAAGCGGAAGGCTAATTCTCCGATTTAATAATAGCTTCTCATTTTTCAAATTACGAGTGTTGGATAAACGGTTATGCGTAAGAAAAATGATGTGGCAAAATGTGGCAGGAATGTGGTATTTCCTGTATGAAAAGAGAGGATCGGAAGGAATCCGGAAGGATGGACAGAAAAAAATCGGGATCTTGATTTGAACTCCAAATCCCGAAAAAAGACAAAAAAAATGGTGGAGTATAGGAGACTTGAACTCCTGACCCCCACACTGCCAGTGTGGTGCTCTAGCCAACTGAGCTAATACCCCATCTAGATAGCATATTACTATACAGGGGAAAAAATATTTTTCAAGACGGAAAATCAGAAAAGTTTCTTGTCTTTTCAGCAATTCCGTGTAGTGTATTCGGGCTCGGACATCCGGATGCCGTCCGGATATGCCGTCCGGAACAAAGAAAGACAAGAAAGAACAGCCTCCACAATGCGCAGATTCAAATTCCGTGATTTGGAAGAACGGACGCCGGGAAGCATCCTTGCACTCGAACGGGAGGAGCATACCCATCTCTTCAAGATCCTCCGCGCCAGAGCCGGAGACGAAGTCCTCCTGATGAACGGTGCCGGGCTGACAGGAATGGCAAAAGTCCTCCCCGGTGCAAAACTCGAACTCCTTTCCGTCTGCCGGGAGACGGAGCCGCAAAGGAAACTTTCTCTCTACATTGCACCTCCCAGAAAACAGAAAATGGATTTCCTGCTCAAGCAGATGGCGGAACTGGGGGTCTGGAGGATCGTACCCATTCTCTGCGCACGTTCCGTTGTCCAGCCGGAAAAGGATTCTTTCCCGTCCGAACGCTGGGAGAATCTCCTGTTTGAAGGGTGCAAACAGTCCGGGAATCCGTTTCTGCCTGGAATCATGCCTCCCCTCGATTTCGCGGAAGCCGTATCCGAGGCGGGGAAACGCTGCACAAGCTGTTTTTTCGGTTCGCCGAGAGAAAATGAGCCGGAAAAACGCGTTTCAGCGGAATCCATTGCTTTGTTCGTCGGGCCTGAAGGAGGATTCTCCACGGAAGAAGAAAACGCCATGATGGAAGCCGGATTCGCCCCCCTCAGAATCGGCAGGTGGACCCTCCGCGTGGAAACTGCTGCCGTCGCCGGAATCGCTCTGCTGGCGGAATCCTGAAAAAAACTTTTCTTTTTTTCTGAAAAAAAAGATGTTTTTTGCCTGGAGAGGATATATTATTCCCCTTGTGGCCCCTTGTGGCCCTTTGTGGGATCATGTGGGAATTCACGGGAACATGTGAGATCAGAAATCCTGCGCCCATACTGTGCTGCTGATGAAAAACCGGAGAGAAAGGATTGCCATGAACCGAAAAACAGTTTTCTATTTTCTGTTTGCCGCAGTTTCAATACTGACGATTTCAGGATGTACGGATTATGTCGGCAAAGAAAAGAGCCATCCGCTGTTTTCCAAAGGCGGAGCCTGCGCGGACAGCCAGAATTACACCGATGCCGTGAAGGCGTATGAGGAATTCCTGATGATCTGCCCCAAGTCTGCTCTGACTCATTCCAAACTGGCCGTGATTTATTTTGATCATCTGGACGATCCTTTCAAGGCGCTCTATCATTTTCAGAAAACGGCGGAACTTTCCGATCCGGATTCCGCCGATGTTCAGGATATCCGGCATTTCATCGAGCTGAGCAGGCAGAAACTCTATGAAAAACTCAAAACGGAATACCAGTCGGACGACAGAGAACTCCGCGCCCTCCGGGAAGAACTGGAAGCCACCAGGAAAAAACTTCAGAGCTATGTCACTGTGGAGAAAGCCCTCCGTGTGCAGAATACCCAGATGAAGCAGCGTCTGCTGGAAATTGCAAATGAACGCAGGAATGCGTCGGTTTCCGCCTCTTCCCGCGCGAGCAGCGGAGGAGGCAGTTTTTCCGTTGGGCGTCCTGTTTTGCCGCCGCCGCAGGGAGCTTCCGCTTCTGTGTCGCCGTCTGGGGCGTCTTCGTCCGCGGCAAATCCGGCGGGAAGAGGGGGGCTTCTTCCCGGATCCGGAAGAAGCGGCGCCGATCCGGCGGTCAGGCCTGCAGGAGACACCTATACGGTGAAAAGCGGGGACACCCTCATGAAAATCGCCCGGGAAGTGTACGGTTCCGCCTCGCATTACAAACATATTCTGAACGCCAACAAGGATCAGCTTGGAGAGGATGGGAATAAACTGAGAATCGGTCAGGTCCTCCGTCTGCCTCCGCTGCCCTCCACACGGAATGCGACCTCCGTTCAGCCCTCCGCCGGGAGATGATGAGAAAAGGAAGAAAGACCTGTCAGAGGAGAATTTCTTGATGATGAAAAAATACTGTTGCCGTCTGCCGTTTGCCGTTTTGCTCTGTTTTTCTGGGATTCTGCTGGTTTCCTGCAGTCTCTTTCCTGCCAACGAATACATCGAACCTGCCGTGTATGACATCGGCATTCCGGAGGAAACGGAGCAGACTCTGCCCTACGATGTGGAAATTCAGCCCTTTCTCTCCGAAGGCGCGAGCCGCTACAAGATGATGTACCGACTGGATGACAACCGTCTCCATACGGACGACTACAACCGCTGGACGCAGCCGCCGGGACCCCTTTTCACCAAATACCTGAGAATGGCCTTTGCTGGGAAGAACGTTAAACCCCTCCCGATTCGTTTCCGCGTTTCCGGAACGATTCTGCTCTTTGAGGCGGACCTGAAGCAGAAACTTGCCCGGATCTTCGTCTCCTACAGAATTGCGGGGGGGAAGAATGCTTCGGAGGAGGAAAGCGTTTCGGCTTCGGAGTCCGTGATGTTTTCAGAGCCGCTTAAAGACACGGAACCGTCCTCCATCGCCGATGCCATGTCGGCCGCGGCAGAGCAGCTGGTCCGGAAACTGCGCCAGGACATGGATCTGCTGGCAGAGCAGTTGAAATAAAAAAAAGGCGTTCCGTTTCTTCCCCTTATATTCCCTATATATTGTTGCGTTTTTCCTTTTTTTCACAGGAGCAGTGTCTTGCATTCCTCTCCGTTTCAGGGAGGACAGGACGGCGGCGTTCCCGGGAGGAAACGGCCGTTTTCCTTTTTCAGGAATCCCCGGTCTGCAAGTTCATCCAGCAGGCGGAAGCAGGAACTGTCCCCGAGGAAAGGGAGATCTTCAAAACGGTCGAAGGCCCGGAAGATGTTTTCCGGTTCCGTGATGCCTTCCCCCACAAGAGTCAGGAGCTGACGTTCGGTGCGGGTGAGTCCGGAATCGTCCGGGACATCATCGGCGCAGCGGAGCAGCGCCTGTCTCATCTGAGGCAGATGGACGGCAAAGCCATCCGATTCCGCAAGTTGTCTCATTGCTCCGGCGTCGCGCGAAACGAAACAAAGCCAGGCGGCTTCTCCCAGGCGGAGATCCTCTCCCGTCAGGAACCTTCTCTGTTCAAATCCGTTCCGGAAATGCTCCGCTTCCAGGCAGAATCCGTCGCAGCAGAAGAGTCCGATTCTCCTCGGGGCGGATGAGCGGGAGAAGAGAAAGAGTATGCGCATGAGAAGGGTCTGGTCAAACATGCATCCGTCGAACCAGAGACAGAATTCCGTATTTTCTCCGGGGTTCAGGATTGCATTGTCCATTTTTTCCAGGGAACGCAGAAGAGTTTCCGTGCTGTGTTCCGGGACGATGAAATGAAGATAGTCCGCCCGGGCTTTCCGGAAAAGGGCCGGATCCTCATCCGCGGCGGAAAGAAGTGGCCCTTCCAGATAGATTTCACGCCAGACAAGAGCCGTTCCGGGAAGACCGGAAGCCTTCCAGAGCTCCAGGGCGCAGTCTCCATTGAGGATGTGAAGAAGACGGGGGGATCCGCCGTTTGATGCAGGGACTGTCATTTTGTGTGTTTTTTCTCCTTTCCCTGTCTGAGCAGGATGGATGAGCTGTGTTGAGCGGTATTGTCTACGGCGTCATGACACACAGGCGGATTTGATTGAACAGGGCAAGAGGGGGAGGAAGCGAGGAAGGAGAGCATCCCGCTCCGGAGTTCAGGAATCTGCCCCACCGCCGGACTTGGATTTTCTGAGCTGATTCCAGTAGGCCAGGCGTTTCCGGATTTCCCTTTCAAATCCGCGGTCGGGAGGGGTGTAGAATTGTTGTCTCGGCATATTTTCTGGGAAGTAATTTTGTCCGGAGAAAGCTTCGGGTGTGTCGTGGTCATAGAGATATCCCTCGCTGTATCCGATTTCCTTCATGAGTTTGGTCGGAGCGTTGAGAATGTGTTTCGGAGGCGTGAGCGAGGCGTAGCGTTTTGCCGCCTTCAGGGCGCGGCTCCAGGCGGTGTAGGCGCTGTTGGACTTCGGAGCGCAGCCGAGATAGATAACGAGTTCGGCGATGGCAAGATCGCCTTCGGGGGACCCGAGCCGTTCGTACGTGTCCCATGCGGCGACCGCCATGCGGAGCGCATTCGGATCGGCCAGACTGACGTCTTCCATGGCAAAACGCGTGAGACGCCTGAGCAGATACAGGGGATCTTCCCCGCCGTCGATCATGCGCGCCGCCCAGTAAAGCGCCGCATCGGTATCCGAGCCGCGGAGGGATTTATGGAGGGCGCTGATCAGATTGTAATGGCCTTCGCGGTCCTTGTCGTAGATGGGGGCGCGCTGCTGAACGAGTTTCAGAAGGGCGTCGGGATCCAGTTTTCCGGCGGGATCGGCAAGATCGAAGACGGTTTCCATGAGATTGATGAGATAGCGTCCGTCGCCGTCGGAAAGACCCGCGAGAGTGCTTCTGGCTTCGGGCGAGAGCGGAAGAGTCCGGCCGACAATTTCCTCCCCGCGGCGCAGGATCTTTTCCAGGGCGTTCTGATCCAGCGGATTCAGAATGAAAACCTTGCATCTGGAAAGAAGAGCGCTGTTCAGCTCAAACGAGGGATTTTCCGTCGTGGCGCCCACCAGAACGACGGTGCCGTTTTCCACATAAGGCAGGAATCCATCCTGCTGTGCACGGTTGAAGCGGTGGATTTCATCAACGAAGAGGAGGGTTCCCTCTCCGCTTTTTCTTCTCCGCGCCGCATCTTCAAACGCCTTGCGCAGATCTCCGATGCCGGAAAAAACGGCGGAAAGAGCCACAAAGTGCATGGAGGTGTTTTTTGCCATGAGTCGTGCCGCAGTGGTTTTGCCGCAGCCGGGAGGCCCCCAGAGAATGAAGCTGGAAAGATGGCCGCTGTCGATCATTTTCCGGAGGGGGGCGTCCGGACCGAAAAGATGGTCCTGCCCTACGATCTCGTCGATCGACTGCGGACGCATCCTGTCCGCAAGAGGGCGGGTGACTTGTCCGGAAAACAGACTTTCTTCCTCGTAGTTCATGGCCGTTTTTCTTTTCTTTCTTTCAGTCGTTTTTCCTTTTGCATGTCTGCCATGTCCGGCTTCTCCTCTCCCATCTCCGGGCTCGGCTTCCTTTTTTCCGCCCTTTCCGGGACTCCGGAGTATTCTTCCCTGGATTTTCTTCCACGCGGGGAAGAAAAAGCGTTCCGGCGGGGATCCCCCCTCTGCTGCTGTTTCTTCTCTCCTCCCGCTGCCACGATGGAGAAGAAGAGGGGGAGGAGAAGGAAGAAAAAGATGAAGCGCAACGCTAGTAGCGGAAAGAACGGAACTCCGCCGGAGCGAGCGTCAGACGCGTTTCCTTTCCGCCGGCATGGAGCAGGAATGTCCGCTCGGAAGCGAAGTTGCAGTTCATCAGGAGCACTTCTTTTGCCTGGGGATAGCAGGCGAACGTGATGTCGCAACATGCATTGCCCGGCAGGATTCCGTCATCCGTGATGTAAGCGCTTCCCCTGCAGCGGAGCGCGATGCTTTTGTAGATTTCCCCGACCAGGCCGGGAGAGCTGCGCAGAGATCCGGGGGCCCAGTCCGAATCATACGCTCCCGGATATTCCCAGGAGTTCAGGAAATAGACTTCTCCTTTTCCGCAGCGGTGCCGGAGCAGAAGCGGAAGGAATTGCTCGTCCTCATGGACAAGGACTTCCACGCCGCTTTCCATTTCGATTTCTCCGAGATGGGTGCAGAAAGCGCCGAAGCGTTTGTTTCTGGGGAAGGAGCCGAGGGAATTGTTTCCGGCGGTCAGAGCCCAGTAGAACTGGCGTCCGCGCTTTTTCACGCGCACGCCGCAGAGTTCCCGGAAATCTCCTCCGCGGATGAGTTCCTCCGTTTTGTAGGCGATTCCGTCGCGGGTGAGGTTTCCGGAAAAATGGGGAATCGCCGCGAAAAGGATTCCCCCCCTGCGCACATAGTCCAGAAGAATGTCATACTGAGCTTCCTCGGCGCTGTTCCAGCCCGTGAAGAGCAGGGCTCTGTAGTTTTCAGAGAGGAAATCCGCGCTGAGGGGAGCGGAAAAGCTGACGATGTCGGTCATTCCGTAAGGGGTTCCGGAAAAGAAGAAATTCTTATAGTCTCCGAAACTGTCGTTCAGCGGATGGAAGACCTTCCGGAAGATTTCCCAGGAGCGTTCCGGCTGGGATTCGTACCAGCGCGGATTTTTTTCCGCAATGGCATAAGCTCCAGCGACGGCGCAGTTCGGCTCATAGGACTGGGAACAGAAGTCGAAACGTCCTTTCAGCGCGGCGATGCGGACTTCCGGCTGCCCTTCCGGCGCACCGTTCTGCTTGAGATAGTCGTAGAAATCGGAGACGCTTTTCCGATACATCCGGCATTCCCTGGAATCGTATCCGATCAGCGGATAATGTTTTCGGGCCTCTGGAATGAGTTTGCGGTAGTCGTGCGGGTTGTTGTTCTGGATGTGTCCGGCGTCGAATTTCGGGGTGTCGTGCATGGGAGTGTCCTCCACGTGATCGGACTGCTGCCACCAGGAGCCGCTCTCTTGCACCGTAATCTTCGAGCCGTTCAGACAGGCCAGATAATGCGAGGCGTCCAAGGTCATTTTCTTCAGCGGGGACGCATACGGCAGAAACGAATAGTGTTCATGCGCCAGATAACATCCCCAGAGCGGCAGTCCGCACTGCCTGTAGAGTCCGCGGCAGATGGACATGCCGAAATTCAGATTCCGGAAGGCGAAGCCCTCCACATGCGGAATGATGTCGCTTCCTCCCGCGGCGATTTCAAAGTCGACATGGAAGGAGGCGCTTGTAACCAGAAAGCGGTTCCATCCCTGTTTCCGCCGGACGGCGAAGTATTCGCGGATGTTCTGGGCAAAACGTTCCGCAACGGTTTCCAGTGTCATTTCCTTCCGGAAACACATTTTTTTCTCCTGCAGCTCCCCTTCTCCGTTGCGGGCGAGGTTTTCGCTGTCCGAGACTGCGGATTTCTCCGTATTTCCCTTTTCTCCCCCTTCCTCCTCCTCTTCAGATTCTTCCGGGTCGGTTCCGAAGCTGAAGGCTTCGCCCGCGTTGTAGCCGAGGAACTGAGGAACTTTCACAATTTTTTCCACCCAGTCTGGATTTGCGTTCGAGTAAATGGAATAGACGTGGAATCCCTTGTCCGCTGCGTCCCGGACGAACTGATAGAATCCGGCTCCGTACCGTTCCTCCCAGTGTTCCCGGATCGGGGGATAATCCTCCGGGGTAAGGAATCTGCCGTTTTCCCAGTCGGGATCGGGGACGCGGTACCCGAGTTCTTCGAGTGCGAGCCAGCAGGCCGCGGATTTCAGGCAGCGCCTGGTGGCTCCGCCGTCCCAGAGGATGAGCAGATTGCCCTGATTGTCCTCCTTTGCTTTTTTCACGTACCATGCGGGATCGTGGTCTTCGGAGACCCAGCTGGTGTAGAAGGGGCCGGTTGTCTGGAAGACATAGTCGCCGCGGTCGATGTAAACGGGAACGCCGAAAAACATGCCGCAGCCGGGGAGAGTGATTTTTTCAGCCATGTGCAAGAATCCCTCGATTTTGTTTGCATGTGAGTGTGTGAAAGTGGGAACGCGACAAGCCAAGCGGCCGACGTCTTCGTTCAGAGCTCCTTCTGCAGACGGGCGATTTCCTCAACAAGTTTTTCCTTGACTCTTTTCTTGTATACATACACACTGCTTTCCGCGATCCCCAGTTTCGCGGCAATCTCGCTGACGGGAATGCCCTTGGACATCATGGTGAAAGCCTGTATGGTCCTTCTGTCGAAGGATGCGGAAATGTTTTTCAACGCCAGTTCCGGCAGATAGAGTTCCCATTCCTTCTGTGCGAGCTCCTCCACTTCCGGGCGGACGGCGTAGTCCAGCATGTCTTCCGAATCCCATTCCATGGAGGAAAGCGACACCGGGATCGGTCCACGCGCACGGACATAATTCTTTGCCGTGTTTCCGGCGATCCTGCAGATCCAGCTCCGGAAGCGTCCTTTTTCCGGAGCGTATTCAAAGGAGGGCATGGCGTTCCAGATCTTGACCAGCGTGATCTGCACGACTTCGTCCGCATCATGATGCGCAAGACCCATTTTCCGCACAATGTTGTAGATGTACTTCCGGTAATAAGCGGTGAAGTCCGCCCATGCGTTTTCATCGGAAGGATTTTTTGCTTTCCCGATCAGGGAGAGGCGTGTCAGCATTTGATCCGCTTTGTCTTTGTTGTTCATGGGAAAAGCCTCCGGATTCCCGGCCGGGGAAAAGCGCGGGAATAGATCATCGGCACTATAATGTCATTTTTCAGAAATACAATTTATTTCCCGTTTCTCCCTCCTGTCTTTCCCGGATTTTTCGGTTGCTTTTTGGGCTTTGCGGTGCTAGAATGAAAAAAAGCGGGAACAGGAGAGGAGAGGGTGTGATTTTATGCCGGAGGAGGGAAATGTTCTGGAACGTGGGCGGACGGGGACCGGGCGGATGAAGAAGCATTGTCTGGCGGGGATATTTTGTTTTTTCTGCGCCGTCTCTGCCGCTTTTATCCCCGCTTTTCCGGCGGCTGCCGCAGCGGACTCCGGAAGCACCGTGCCGGAGGAGAAGGGGGACGGCGGGGGAGGGAAGGCGGTCGGGAAAACGGCGCGGCAGACTGCTGGCGGAGAGGCACCGTCTGCGGAGGAAAAGGAAGGGGCAGACGGGAAGAAGACGGAGAAGCGTCCGTCCGTGAAGGTGGTCCGCACGGGACGCCGCGGCGGAAGTACGGCTTCTTCTCTGGAGATGGAGTACCGCTTTCTCCCGCTGGGGCAGCTGAGTTATGAAACGGTCGACAGCATCTGCCGCCCCTGGCTTTCCCGGGACGGCGGAATCCTGGTGTATGAGAAGGCAAGGGAATCGGTCCTGGTCTATGATGTTCCCGCAGTGATTGAACGGATTTCCGGCTTCATCCGCTCCGCGCAGCCGGAGGAATGCAATATCCGTGTAACGGTGGACTTCATCGGGGCGTCCGCTGTTTCCGGAGGCGGACTTCTCCTGCGGCCTCCTGCCGGGGAGCACCTCTTTCCGCGCCGCCGTCCTGGGGAGGATGCGTTTTCTTCTCTGCCGTTTCAGCGGAAACCGGACTTCCCGGGGGATTCTGCAGCGGTCCGGCGTTTTTTTCCTTCCTCCGGGGGGGCTGCCGCGGCGTGGGGTGGGCCTGTTCCTGCTCCGCCGCCGGGAAAGAAGCCCGATTTTTCTCTGAAACGCCTGGGCGGGGGGACGTTTTCGGCCAACTCCATGATGCTGATGACGGGAAACGGACTTCCGGCGACGCTCTGGAAAGGGGAAACCGTTGTGGATCCCGCATGGCTTCAGGCCCAGACTCTGGTGCCGGATTTGTTTATTGCCGCGGGGGACCGGATCCTGATTGTTCAGAGAAACGGACTGGAGAATCTGCGGATGCTGGATGTCGGAGCCCGTTTGATGATCCGTCCCTTTTACAGCGAGACGACCGGAAACGTGACGCTTGAATTGTATCCTTCCTTGACGTATCTGGATCCCGGGACGGGGAAGGAGTGTTCCGTGAAAGTCCAGTCTCTGGCCAGCACCGTGGTGGTCCGGGAGGGGCAGCCTGTTTATCTGGGATCGGTTTTTGAAGGGAAACAGGGGGGGCTTTCGGAGTTGTTCGATCCGCTTCTTTTCCGTTCGGGTTCCGGCTTTTCGCTGACCGACAACTACTTCGTCCTGACAGGCGGTGATGCGGTGTACATGGCGGCGGCTGTCGGCGCGTACATGGAGGGCAACGTGGTCGCCAACATCGGC
>CAJMAW010000005.1 GCA_905211485.1 uncultured Lentisphaeria bacterium
TATTACTGCCTTTGTGTAGGTCGAGCCTACGTCACAACCGCCAAAATATTTCATTAGTGTTGCCTCCAATAAATAATTATTTAACTATACAAATTCGTTGTTATGCCAACTCTCCGTTGCCGGAGAGTTGGCAGTCGGTTTAAATTGTGTTTCTGATATCGGGATCAGACTTCATCGTACTTGTAGTCGGGGAACTTATCCATGTCGTACGGCGTCTTGAGCATATCCTTGCGCTCCATGTTATCATAGTGGTTCTTAACAAACGGCTCAAAGACGTTGAACAGGAACTTACCGTCGAGATCAAAGAAAAATACGGCAAACAGTGCTGCATAGGCAACTGCGCCTACGCCAAGTGCTCTTTTAACAAACTTTTTCATATTCTCTGCTCCTCCCTATTACCAGGTCATGTCGTCGTCGAGCTCGAGGAGAGAAGGATCCAGAGGCTCTTCGTGCATAACTGTGGTCATGTAGTCGTTTATGAGACGACGAATCTCGGCACGGGAAACAGTGCGGCTGTCGGGCAGTGCGTGAGGAATCCAGAATGCGGGGATGTTCCTGTCACGGAACTCATCCTCGAACAGGCCGTGTACGCCCTGCATGCCCTTGCACTGGAGCTGATCGTACATTGCGACCATGTCGCAGTTAAAGCGCTCCATGTAATCCCACAGCTCAAAGATGTGATTAATGCCGCCGACTGCCATACGGCGCATCGGAGCCCACATGTGGTACTGTGCGATATCCTCGAGCATGTTCTCGTAGCTGTCGGTGCGGATGGTCATATCGAACATGAGAGAGTCCATGTTGATGATAACATTCAGGCCCCAGGTGTTGTAAGCCCAGGTGCACCAGTTGGAGTAGTACAGCGGTGCGCAGGACCATGCGATGACTCTGTGGCGGGTGTTGGGGAAGGTATTTGTCTTATTGCGGACGGCGCGCTCCATAATTTTACGGACATGACCGTCTACCTCGTGCCAGATAGGAAGATCGCCCATCTGGGACTGATAGATACGGTACAGTGCCTGTGCAACGCCGTTGATGGGGTAGTAATCGGTCTTTGCCGCAACCTCCCACTTCTCCCACTCGAACTTCTGAAGCTCGTTCTGACGCTCAATGTACTCGCACATGAGGTCAAAGTTCATGGGAACACCGGTCTGGTCTTCGATGAACTTCCAGCACTTCTCGATATCCTTCTGAACAAACTGGTTTGCGAGGGGATCGTCGAAGATCATGGGCATCTGCAGAGCATACAGAGGCTTATCGTTGAACCAGTCCTGAAGAATAGCGGTACCGACGGAGCCGTCGCAGGCCTCGTTGCAGGTTATCATGAACGGGCTGTAGTCGGGAACATCGTCAAGGACGAAGAGGCCGGCCTCGGCCTGGCACATCGGGCAGGGGTCACCGGGCAGTCCGATGGACTGAACCGCGTCAATGTAGTTGTGGACGGTGTGAGAGTTAACGTGGCAGGTTACGAAGTACGGGATCATTTCCAGAGCAACTGCCTTAAACTTATCGCGCCAGCCGTAGAACATACCGCCCCATACGGTTTCCTTCATTGCCATGGTGTGATACCATGCATCATTCTTCTTGCCGCCGTGGAGTCTGGTGTCGGCATTGAACATTGCCATGAACTGATAGATGGTCGCGTTGACCATTGCGCGGTAGTGCCATGCCGAGCCGCGCAGAGCCTCGCCGCGCATACCCTCAAGGCCACGATCGAACCAGTGAAGAACGGGCAGATAGGTCTGGCCTACCCAACGGTAGCGCCATACGCCCTTTGCGAAGTTGACAAGGCCGCCGTACTTCATTACGTCCATTACCATGTGCAGGTAGTTGTACATCCAAATGTTATGGAAGTAGTAGAAGGTGTCCTTCACGCCGCGCCACTCTCTGTGCTTGTAAAGGCCGGTCTTCGGGAGGTAATTTTCACCGAGGCGGCGACCGCCTTCTTCTGCGGTATGGGGCTTGCCATACCAAAAATCTTTTAATGCTTTCTTAAAATCCATAATTACTTGCCCTCCTGAATCTTCTTGATCTCGACAGATTCAACGAATGCCTGGAAGCGGGTACGGAGCTGACCGGATGCGGTGTTTATGTACTCCTTCTCGATCGAGCATACGGGGATACCGAAGTCGCGCTTGAGGACGACAGTGTCAACAACGCGCTCATAGCTCCAATACTCGCAGAACTTGTTGGAGCAAACAATGATGCCGTCTGCGTTGTATTCCTTGACGAGGTCTGCCAGACGCTGCTTTCTTGCACGCATTTCATCCTGAGGCATGAAGCGCGGGCAGTTGGAGGTCTTAAGATAATGCTTTGCGATAGCATAGAGGGGATCCTCGCCCTTCTCTACAACTATCGGCTGACGGGACTCGACTGCACCGTAGCAGTAACGGTCGCAAACGACCTCTGCGCCGCAGCTTTCAATAAGCTTGGTGAAGTCGGGGTCGTCGTTCTCGCTTCCCGCGAGCACGACCTTGCAGCGGAACGGCCACTTCTCGTCGGGCTTACGTGTCTTCATTTCCTTCGCGGTCTCGCGCAGGTAGGGAAGGATGAGATACTTCGGGCATACCAGCGATACGAGCTGGATGACATGGAACTCATAGCCGGTGATGGTCGGATTATCGAGCTTGCGGTAATCGCCTATCTCGTTTATGAGCTTGCAGACCTCATTGTGCTGCTTGATGGCTTCCTTGAGCGCCTTATCGGAAACATCGATTCCGAGATTGTCATGCAGCGTGGTCAGAACATGAGCCCTGAGCTGATCGCGGAAGTACTCATAGTCGTTTTCGGTGTTTTTGAAGGGAACGTCGGTGAACTCGCAGAAGAACTTGTCGTTCTGGATGACGTTCATGTCCTTGACGGAGTCAAGATGCTTGGGCTTAATGTGCTCCTGGAAGCGGCAGGTGACGGTGCAGGTCTCGGTCGCCATCTGTGCGTCGAGGAAGTTGAAGCCGCCTTCGAGTGCGCGCTCGAAAAGACTGCGGCCGTAGTGACATACGCGAGCGGACATATAGTAGGTCGCTATGTCGGGTGAGCTGCAGCGCGGTGCTCTCAGGCGAACCGAGAAGCAGCCGGGCAGGTCGAGAAGTACTTCAGGCATGAAGTAGCAGGTATAGCCGATGGCGAATTTGCCCTCTGCCTTTGCCTGCTTAACCAACTCGTTGTTGGCCTCCTGAAGCAGGTTCTCAAAGTAAATCAGGTGCTTAAGGTCTCTCACGAATAACCCCCCATAAAAAATATTTTGCTGAGCCTATAAGGACATACTCTGCCCCTTATGTACCTATCTATTTTAACAAAGCGTCATATTATTGTCAATTGCAATTTGTCAGATAAATCAGCATTTAGTGCAAATTCCGCCTCGTTTTTGTTAGACATTTATATATAACGTGTCTAAACCGTGAAGTTAGTCAAAAATTTTTGAATAGTTAATGAACACGCTGTGCAGCTGCCCTGTATCATCTCCGGGCTTCCGCCGCCTCGGCCGGATATGCCCTCGTTTATGCTTTTTGCCGCCTTTCGCAGGTCTGCAGTCCTGCTTCCGATGATGTAGCGATAGCCGCCCTCGTCGCTTCCGGAAAACGCTGCTGCGATACCGGAGCACTTTTTCACCGCCTCATTCACGAGGGCTCTGAGCGCCGGCTCGTCCAAAATGCTGTCAAAAAGGCAGATGTTCCCCTCTGTCGGCTCGATCGAGCCGGCTCTCTGCCTTGCAAGCTCGCGGCACAGCTCTGTCGATCGGGTCTTCAGCTTTTCGTTTTCGCCCATCAGCCTTCGCACGGCGGCAGCGGTCTCATTGCGTTTTGCCGACAGGAGCATGGATATCTCCGTATTGTTTTCGCTGACGACTACTTCGTTGTCGTAAGCGTCAAGGCCGCAGAGCATGGTTATGCGCACGCCCTCCCCACCGCGGCGGCGACGCTCGGACGTAAGAATTCGCACCGTTCCGACCTCGGCCGTTGAGCTGACGTGCGGTGCACAGCAGGCGCAGATATCGGTGTTTTCTATCTCAACGATGCGCACGTTTTCCGTAAGCTCAAGCTTGCTGCGGTACTCAAGTGTTTTTAGCACCTCTTCGGGCGGAAACGTCGCCGTCACCTTGTAGTTTGCAGCGACAGCGTAATTTGCATCGCGCTCTATCTCCGAGAGCTGCTCCCAGCTGAGCTCGCCATCGAAATCTATCGTGACAACGTCGCTGCCCATATGGAAACCGACATTGTTGTATCCGTATTTCTTATGCACGAGCCCCGACACAATATGCTCGCCGGAGTGATTTTGCATCCTGCGGAAGCGCGTCTCCCAGTCGATGGCGCAATCGTAAGTACGGCCGGGCTCAATCTTACGGTTTACATAATGCAAGATTTCGCCGTTTTTCTCGTGCGTATCGAAAACACGCACATCACCTATCATGCCGCTGTCGCCAGGCTGGCCGCCGCCCTCCGGAAAAAACGCCGTCCGGTCAAGGGTCACAAGGTATCTCTCTCCGTCCTTTTCGCAGGAGGTCACCGCTGCCGTAAAGGTCTTCATGTGGCTGTCGATATAGTAAAGCTTTTCAGTCATTTCACTCGCTCCGTTTTGTTTTTTACGATAATAACATTTTATTGTGCATCTTTCAATCGGGCAGTACAATTTTTACAAAACGCTTGACATCATATCGGCCGCAGATATAATTAAAATGTTATGGTAGCTGAATTTCCGCTACTTTGCGTTTATATTTTACACCGAAAGGATGTTCTCTTTTTGAATAACAGCAGCTCCGAAAAAAGTCATACTCCCCTGGACTGCATCTCCGATATATGCAGAAAATATATAAGCCGCTTTGATGCTATCGTCTTCTCAAGTGCGTTTGTGCTCACGTTTTTGGTGCACATGTATACGTTTACGCACAAGTTTTTGAATCATGACGATATCGGCGGTCTTTACTCCGGCGTAGATCTGCTCTCCTCGGGACGTTGGTTCCTGCATTTTGCCACCGGCATAAACGGCAATTTCAGCAGCTCGTGGCTCGGTGCGCTCTTCGGCGCTTTTTACCTTGCAGTCGCTGCCGTTCTCATTCTGCGCATGCTGCGCATAAGGCGCTTTGTGCCCACCGTACTGACTGCCGCCTGTCTTGTGGCCTTCCCCACCGTAACGTCCACCTACGCATATATGTTCTGCGCCGATCAGTATCTTCTCGCGCTTGCGCTGTCTGCAGCCGCAGCGTATATGATAAGCCGTGAAAAGGTGCCGCTTATCATATTGGGCGGCGTCGTTATGTCGTTTTCGATGGGAATATACCAGGCATATTTCCCTCTGGCAGCCTCCCTGCTCGTCATTTACATGCTCATCGACGCGATAAATTCGCGTTTTGCAAGCTTTAAGGACTTCATAGTCACAGGGCTTAAATACTGCACCGGTCTTGCAATAGGCATGATACTCTACTTTGTCATTCTGAAGATATGCCTCAAGATAAACAACGTAGAGCTCGTCGACTATCAGGGCATAAACTCCATGGGCATGGTCTCGCTCGGCGAGCTTATCGAGCGCATAAAGGCGGCATATATCTCCTTTCCCGAGTTTTATTTCAGCTCGCCAGTGTTCCACAGCTTTTTCAAATACATCGTTATCGCGTCGTTCGCTTTCGATATCATGGCCCTTGCTCTTATAATAAAGCAGCGCAGACTTTACAAAAGCGGCGCCGCGATCGCCGAAACAGTCATTCTCCTTGTGCTGCTGCCGCTGGCCTGCGACCTTGTCTACGTTATGGCCGGCATGTTCACCGTTCACCTGGTCATGCTCTTCCCGCGCGTGCTGCCGCTTATACTGCCAGCCGTTTTAGCTTCTAATATTGATTTTTCCATTTCCGGAGCAAAAGGCGCCGGAACAATCGCTCTTACCTGTGCGCTGCTGCTCAGCCAATTTGCCTGTGCGTACGAGTTCCTGCTTATAGACAACCGCGCATATTTCGACATGGATCTGACATATGAAAACACCTACGCGTTTATGACAAAGCTCACCGCAAAGATCGAGCTTCAGGAGGGCTTTACCGAGGACACACCCGTTGCACTTATCGGCAAGGCCGACATGGGCAGCGTCATACCTCAGTCGTCAATGACCGGAGTTTTCACCGGCAACAGCGCAGCCAATATGTACACTCGACCCCAGTTCCTCTCGTATTTTCTGGCATCAAGCTATGTCTATGCCGATGACGACACTGTCGAGCAAATAACCCAAAGCGAGGAATTCAAGAGCATGCCCTGCTACCCGAACGAGGGCTCGATAAAGACGATAGACGGCGTCATAGTCGTAAAATTCTCCGACTGATATTTTTTACGAGGTGCAACATGCTTTCAATTATAGTTCCTGCATACAACGAAGAACAGATGATCCCCATAACAGAGCGCACGATCTCCGAGCTGATGGAGAAGGAGAACATACCCTATGAGCTCATGTTCGTAAATGACGGCTCAAAAGACGGCACCTGGCGCGAGATATGCACCGCTGCGGAGAAAAACGTCAATGTGGTCGGCGTGAACTTCAGCCGCAATTTCGGTAAGGAGGCCGCCATGTTCGCAGGGCTTGAAAAGGCCTCCGGCGACTGCTGCGTTATAATCGACTGCGACCTTCAGCATCCTCCCGAAAAGATAGTGGAAATGTACAGGCTCTGGCAGGAGGGCTACGAGGTAGTCGAGGGCGTAAAGGAGGATCGCGGCCGCGAAAGCGCACTGCACGGCTTCTTCTCAAACGCATTTTACGGCATCATAAGCAGGGTCACTGGCTTTGACATGTCCAATTCATCCGACTTCAAGCTCCTTGACCGCAAGGTCGTGGATACGCTCAATCAGATGAAGGAGCGAAATGTTTTCTTCCGGGCTCTTTCGTTCTGGGTCGGCTTTAAGAAAACGACCGTATCGTATTCCGTGCGCGAGCGCGTTGCCGGCGAGTCGAAATGGAGCACACGTGCGCTTTTCAAATACGCCATAACGAATATCGCCTCATTTTCGGGCTTTCCCATGCAGATCGTTACCATACTGGGCTACATCATGTTCGTTGTTTCCGTGGTGCTCGGCGTGATCGCACTGTATCAAAAGATCGCAGGCTACGCCCTGAGCGGCTTTACAACGGTCATAATAATACTGCTGTTCGGCTTCAGCATAATCATGATGAGCCTCGGCATCATCGGCCTTTACATCTCAAAGATCTATGTTGAATGTCAGGGGCGGCCGAGATACATCATTTCCTCCGTCTGTGACGGCAAAAGCGGCAAATGATCAAAATATTTTGCTCCCGCATGCTTCGGCAGGCGGGAGCTCATTTTTTCAATCGGGCAATGAGCAAAAAGCCAAATTCGCCGCAGCGGGATCGCCCAGAAGGCAGGCGCGCTGTATGCTCTCCGCGCCGTACTTTGCGCGGATGCCGTCCACGGCGGCATCGATGCTGCGCTGCTTATTCAAGTTAACATAATCTATAAATATGTCAATTTGCTCATCCTCATCTGCGTGCACCAGCTCAAGCGCACGCAGTCCGATACTGTGCAGTGGAGAGGAAAAGTCGTGGCTTTGACGCACGAGCTCAAGGCCGAATGCCGAAAGAGACACTGTCACATCGGTCGCATATCTCAGGCGCATTCTGTGCGTCGTCCATTTAAGCTCCTCGGATCTGAGCGCCACCTCGACCGTACGGCAGCGAAGCTTCTGCCTTCGCAGGCGCGCTGACACGCTTTCGGCCAGCATCAGCAGCGTCTCGCGTGCCTGACGCTCCGTTTCGATGTTTCGGGCAAGAGTAACGCTGTTGCCGACAGACTGCGGCGGCTCTTCCTCGCCCGCTCTGCGCACGCGTGAATCATCCAGCCCGTTTGCGTACCGCCAAAGCACCGTGCCGCCCTTTCCGAAGCGCAGGCGCAAAAGCTCGGGATCGGTGCGTGCGAGCTCGCCGATGGTCTGTATGCCCATGCGCGCAAGCTCAAGGTGTGTGCTGCGTCCGACCATGAGCATATCCGAGGCCGGAAGCCCCCAGACCATGCTCCTGAAATGCTCTCTGTCGATGACCGTCACGGCGTCGGGCTTTTTGTAGTCCGAGCCGAGCTTGGCCAGCACCTTGTTCCACGATACGCCGACGCTGACGGTGAGCCCCGTCTCGTTTTTGACTCTGCGGCGTATCTCGTCCGCGGTCCTGCGCGGATCGGGACAGGCAAGGCAGTTCGTTATGTCCAGCCAGCTCTCATCTATACCGAACGGCTCGCACAGGTCGGTGTACTCGGCGTATATTTCGCGCACCATCTCAGAATATTTTGCGTAGCGATCAAAATGCGGCTCGACGATCCGGAGCTCCGGGCACAGCTGCCGCGCCTGCCATATCGCCATACCGGTCTTGACCCCGGCGCGCTTTGCCGTCTCGTCCTTTGCGAGCACTATTCCGTGCCGCGCCTCCTGCGAGCCGCACACGGCAAACGGTCTGCCCTCAAGAGACGGCCTGTAGAGCCGCTCGACGCTTGCATAGCACGAATTTATGTCCGAATGAAGTATCACCCTGTCCACGTGCATCATCTCCGTTTAAGATAATGCATCCATTATACATCTCTGTTCAGGATATGTAAACAGGTGTTTTTATCTTTTTCAGAGATTATGCTTGATTTTTATATCGTCATACTATATACTGCAGTCATACACAAAAAAGGAGGCACGATATGCGAAAGAGTATCGGAGAAATTTTAAATTCAAAGCGCCGCGAGCTGGGCTTTTCGCAGTCGGAGCTTGCTGCCGCGCTTGCAAAGGACGGCATCGACGTCACAAATCAGGCCATCTCCAAATGGGAGACCGGCAGCACGCTGCCGAGCGCAAAGCAGTTTCTCGCGCTGTGCCGCGCTTTGGAGATAGAGGACATAGCCGGCGCCTTCGGCTCGGCTCCCGAGGGAGGCATACTCGCCGGGCTCAACCCCGTCGGACGGAGAAAAGCCATGGATTATATAGAGCTTCTGCGCGACAGCGGGCGATATTCCACGCAGTCCGAGCCCGTTAAAATGCGCACCCTGCCGCTGTATTCACTGGCGGTATCGGCCGGTACGGGACAATTTCTCGACAGTGAGGATTACGATATGACCGAGGTCGGTCCCGAAGTTCCCGACGGCGCGAACTTCGGTGTGCGCGTCGCGGGCGACAGTATGGAGCCGCGCTTTCACGACGGGCAGACGGTTTGGGTCAGCCAGCAGCATAGCCTAATGACCGGAGAGATCGGCATTTTCCTCTACGACGGCTGCGCGTACTTAAAGCAGCTCGTCGCCGGTGACGGTTATCTCGCGCTGCACTCGTTAAACCCCGCGTATCCGGACATACGCATCTCCCCCGCCCTGCCGCTGCGCGTGCTGGGTAAGGTCTTGGCGGCGTGACGTTAGAAGCAGAAAAGCTGAATTAATAAAAAACGACCAAGGACAAGTCCTTGGTCGTTTCCGTTGCTGGTGGAGATAAGCGGGATCGAACCGCTGACCTCTTGAATGCCATTCCGTTTTCGGAGGTCTGATTTTTGTAGAGTTATCAAGCAAAATTTTTTCACATTAAATGATGTAGGCACTGCGAAAAAAATCAAAACCGCTGCCTGCAAACGATAGTTTTATATCCCGCATTTTTGGACGCATTTTGGACGCATTTGGAGCCGGACTGTTAACGAAACGATTCAGCCGCCGCTTGTTATCTTTTGCAATCGCCCGTTGTTCACGCCACTTTCGTACTGGTATTTTGCGAGCAAAAGGAAAGCAGGAGCATATCATTCGATATACTCCTGCAAATTTGATTTTTTGCTATCTATTTGCTAAAGCTTCTTCTTTGAACGCCAAAACACGCTCTGCTTCTTTCTCGCATTTGGACGGGTAAGAAACAATCAAAAACACCATCCATGGCTCACTTTCGTCAGTCGGCATTTCATGTGTCCAGTTTATGCTCTGTTTATGCAGCAAAAACTCATCTTTCATATCAACGCTAGATAAACACAGTATCCGACGCTGTATAAGTTGTCTATATGATGGGTATCCCTGTTCGATGCACACATTAACATACACTTCACTACTCCATGGAATAAAAATCGTTTTTTCCATATTGGAGAAGAATATATGAGCACCTTCACTGTCGATAGTGATAAATGTTTTGCAAGTTGGATCACGTAACATGTAGTACACGCAAATCACGTCGAGAACTACAAAAACGAACATCAAAATCAGCCAAAACGTTTCATAAGGCCACTTCAACAATCCATAAACCGAAACCACTGTGGGAATAGAATATCCTATGATATTTTGAACAAGGTCTCGTTTACCTGGATTATACGTTTTCGGCTTAAGGGAGTTTTTCACATTGCTACCTCCCACTTGCATACCGTGAGTGATGCCTTGAGAAAAGTGTTTCAATGCTTATTCCGAAAGTAAACGAAAATGTATTTTTCACCGTTTTAACAATGATTTTTGCAGCTTTGGCCTTCGTAGAACCAACCAACCATGCACTACCTCTGTCTACCAAAGTATCAATTGCTGCTTGTGCACCAACGGCTGCGGTTTTGCCTTTGCTCTTACTTCTGTTTATATTTTGGTTGATAGTTTCAGCCACTGTAGATACGCCCACATTTTTGACTATATTGACTGTTAAATTAAGCGCCTTACTTGCAACTTTAAAGCCAATTGTAAAGCTTGATGCAGCCCCAGCTGCACCTTGTACAGCAACGCCTACCCAGTTTATGTCTCGCAGCTTTGTACCAGTTGCTAATTGAGTTATAACTTCCATTCCCGCGCCCAGCGCCGCGCCCACAACGATATTCCAAAATTCGCCGCTTGGGTCGCTCTTGTTCACCGGGTCATTTTCGCAGTATGCGAACATGTTGGTACTCAGAAGGCCGGTTGCATCGGTTGAGGCGTAGCTGTCGGCGTTTATGAAGCGGCCTATTTCCGGGTCATAGTAGCGCGACTGGAGATAGTAAAAACCTGTCTCGGTGTCGTAATAATAACCGCGATAGCGCAGAGGATTTATATCCGCAAGTGTTCCGCTGCTGCTTATTATCTTGCCCCAAGGGTCATAGGTATAACTCGCAACAACGCTGCGGCTGCTGTTGACTATACGGACAACGTCGCCCTGCGCGTTGAGCACATAATAGTACAACGTATTATTGTACTTCATTGCCAGCGGCTGATTGTTCGCCGGGTCTGCAATGATCGTAATAAATATTCTTAATTGAAAACAGCTGTGTATAGTCTGCGTTTTCATAGGGCTCCTCGAAAAAGTGTGCGGCAAGTTAATAATGTTCCTTTTATTCACTATACACCGCACACGCCGCGCTGTCAAACATCAAAAGGAAAGCAGGAGCATATCATGCGATACGCTCCTGCAAATTTGATTTTAATACAGCATATCTGCTCTCAATCTTGCTACTTTGACGCAAATTGTAGAGAACTATTTATGCGCTTGGTCAAACCTTCCGAATGCTCTTTAGTAAGGCTTAATTTCAAAGCAGCTATAACTTCTTGATCATGCTTATAATATTTTAGTGCCTGAACTGTCATGTTAACCATATCCTCATTATCAGACCCCAAATACCCCAGCATGACTCTTTTAGCTTTTTCATTCTTCCATCGACCGAGCAGCTTCATCAAACCCAAAAGCCAACGCGCATATTTGGGGTTACTTATCATTTCTACATATTTGTCTGCAAATCGCTTGTCACAAATGTTCGTTAGTGCGGTATCATAAAAAGTTGCATGATTACATTTTGATGTTTCGCTTAATCCGAAAAAAGAATCAATTATACGTTCTGTGGCAATTTTCCCGTTTTTTGTTCCTATCGAGCGAACGAGCTCTCCGGTGATTCCCTCATCATCGAATTTGCCAAGATAATCAGCAATAATGTCAATTACGTTCGGGTCATCATGCCGCCGCATGGTTATGTCCGGATAGCTACTATAGCTGCCATATCCCATAGCATTTATCTTCTTGAGCATTTCGTCAAAAAGCGCAACATCGTGTAAATTATCAGGGTCATTTCTCCATTCCGCAAAATCTATCAAGGCAGCATCGTAAAGTGCACCAGCTACAAATTCATTATTTTCCATTTACACACCCCTTATCACCAAAGATATCTAACGCTAATGTTATGCTGTGTAATTGCGTATTTTAATGGCCCACTAAGTTTTGTGTTAGGACGAATGAATAGTTGCAACCGTCTTCCTGAGCTCTGTGCTATCTGTAGTGAATCTTTTAGCTGAGATGTGTATGACAGCGTCTTTACATTTTTAACCTCTTGGATAAACTTGCTTGTAACTCCATCCGGGATTCTTGTCCTGTTATTAACAGTGTACCTAGTCGTATTTTTGACTATGCCTGACAATTGTTCTCCCATTTTTCCAACTGCATTGGGCGTTCCGGTTGTGTATTTTGCTGCCTTTACTGCGCCAACAACTTTTGACAGAACTTTGCCAACTATTTTCGATGCGCCGCCAAAGGCAACTCCTGTAATTGCTCCTGTTAGTGCATGTTCGCCGACGCCTCTCCAAGTAACTTCTTCCCCTGATATTGCGCAGCCGACCAAATATAATGCTACATCTGTTGCAGCTCCTATAGCGGCCGCTTGTAAAAACCATTCGCCACTTGGGTCACTTCTGTTCACCGGGTCATTTTCGCAATATGCGAACATATTGGTGCTCAGGAGACCGGTTGCGTCGGTGGAGGCGTAACTGTCGGCGTTTATGAAGCGGCCTATTTCCGGGTCATAGTAGCGCGACTGGAGATAGTAAAAACCTGTCTCGGCATCATAATAATAGCCGCGATAGCGCAGAGGATTTATGTCCGCCAGCGTTCCGCTGCTGCTTATTATCTTGCCCCAGGGGTCGTAGGTATAGCTTGCGACAACACTTCAGCTGCCGTCGACTATGCGGACAACATCGCCCTGCGCGTTGAGCACATAGTAGTACAATGTATCGTTGTACTTCATCGCCAGCGGCTGGCAAATAATCTGTTTTTTAATATACACCGTGCACGCCGCGCTGTCAAACATTATTAACACGGACGCAAAGCTCACAAAAAGCAAGAAAAAGACCCGAAAGCCTTAGCTTTCAGGTCTTCAAAGTTGGTGGAGAATAGCAGACTCGAACTGCTGACCTCTCGCGTGTGAGGCGAGCGCTCTAACCGGCTGAGCTAATTCTCCGGAGCTTTTGTATTATAGCATGGTGCACCGAATAATTCAAGAAAAAATTACGCCGCACTGCAAAATGGCAGTGCGGCGATGGTATTATCAGTCGAATTTCGGCTGAGCTTCGTAATCGGTGTACTGGCGGTCGAACTTCTTCTCCTCCGGCAGGAGATCGAGGCCTATGGTACCGCCGGGATTCATATTGTACTTCGGGTCAAAGTAGTTTTTGAGCACCTTGAACACGCCGTACTCCTTCTCGCCGACGTAGCCCTCGAGCCAGGGTGCGAACATCTTGCCTATGCCGTGGTGGTGGCTTATCGACGCGCCGGAGCGCTGGATAGCGTCGAGAATGGTAGTGTGGTATGCCTTAAACGCCTTCTCATCCTGCATTTTAGTCAGGAAAATGAAGTACAGATTCGCGCCCTGCGGATAGCAGTGCGACATATGGGTCGTGACGACCGTGTTGGGCAGTGCATGGCAGACCTTGCGGACATCGAGGTGTACCTGCTCCATGTTCGACCAGTTGACGGTACACTCGAGGGTGTCGGTTGTGATGCCGAAGTCCATGAGCGTATCGCGCAGGTACGGATCGTTGAAGCGGCCCTTCTCCCAGCTCTTTGTGACATAGCCGGTCAGTGGCAGACCGCCGTGCCGGCGCGCGATCTTGGCGATGTTCTTCGCAACGTTTTTGGAATAGCCCTTCTCGCCGTCGGTAAAGCCGAGGAAGAGGCAGCGTTCCATGTCCTTATAGCCGAGCTTATCGAGCAGCGGGTACAGCGGCGTGTCGTCAACGTTATACAGTCTGAGCATCATGCTCGTCTCCTCCTGGTCGGACAGGCGGAACACGGAGGAGTAGCCGCACTCGTGCTGCATCATCTCTCGCGCTGCCTTCATTGCCTCGTCCCAGGTCTTGAAGATATAGGAGAATCTCTTGCGGTTCTCCGGCATCCAGCGGAATACCTTCAGCGTGACCTCTGTCAGAACGCCGAAGGTGCCCTCCGAGCCCATCATGATCTGGTTAAGATCCGGGCCGCAGGCCTCGCGCGGATAGTGGCTGGTGGTGATGGTGCCGATGGGAGTCGCGTACTTCTGGCTCAGGACGATGTCCGCGATGCAGCCGTAGTAGGTGCTGTTCTGACCGGCGCCGCGTGTCACGACCCAGCCGCCGACGGAGGAGTACTCGAAGCTCTGCGGAAAATGCCCGCAGGTGTACTGGCGCTTTGCGCCGAACAGCTCCGGGGCCGCCTGAAGCGTCTTTTCGAGGTCGGGACCGGACATACCGGCCTGAACTGTGATGGTCTGGTCGATCTCGTTGAAGGAAAGCACCTTGTTAAAGCGCCGTCTCATATCAAGCGAGATACCGCCCTTTACGGGCTCGACGCCGCGTGTTACGGAGCTTCCGCCGCCATAGACGTACAGGGGAATATCGTGCTCGGTCGAGTACGCAACAATTTTCTCGACCTGCTCGGTCGTGTCAGGGTACAGTACAACGTCGGGTACCGAGTCGATGATCTTGTGGCGCAGGCGGAGGATATCATATGCGGTAAAACCGTATGCAACAGCAAGACGGTCATAGTCGGAAACGGAGAAGCCCTCCTCGCCGACGATCTGCTTGAGCGCGTCAAGGTGCTCCTGCGCAAGCTTCACGGGATGGTCGGAAAGATCGACGGGATCAAAGCCTATATCGTCGGAGTACTCCCTGAAGTCATCGTCGGTGAGCTTGAATACCTCCTTCATCATCTTGTAAAGAGATTCCTTCGGAAATTTAAAGAACTCCGGATCGCCCCAGCGGAATATAGAGCGATAGCTGTTCGACGGCGCGGGGGTGTTAACCCATTTGGGCTCGAAGCCCTCGTACTGCTTATGACTCATCAGATCATGTTCCTTTCTTTGAGGTTGTTCATCGTTGCGTACAACGGTCTTACGTTCTTGTAGATCTTGCGGTAGACCTTGTTGTACATATTCATATAAGTCTCATGGTTCTTTGGATCGGGCGTGAATACATCCTTTTCGTGAACCATGCTCTTTATCGCTTCGTCGAAGCTTTCAAACTCACCCTTTGCAACGAACGCGACCATCGCCGCGCCCAGTGAGCAGGCCTCGTGAGTGTGTATACGCTTGACGGGCAGGCCGAAGGTGTCGGCAAGGATCTGACATGCCAGATCGCTCCTTGATCCGCCGCCGCCGACATAGAGCTCCTTTATGTGCTTTTTGCCGCGCCTTTCCATGCTCTTCATGGACATGTACAGCTCAAGGCAGATGCCCTCTATGATGGCGCGATAGATGTGATATTTAGTGTGGTAGTCGGAAAAGCCTATTATCGCGCCGTAGGAGTCGGGCTTGAGTACGTCCGGCGTCCAGTACGGCTGGAGCATGAGTCCCTGGCAGCCGGCCGGGATCTCGGCGGCCTTTTTGTTGAGGATCTCCTCGGGCGATACGCCGAGTCTTTCGGCCTCGGCCTTATCCTTGTCACCGAACTCCTTTATGAACCAGCTTAGCATCCAGAAGCCGCGGAAAACCTGTATCTCCGGGTTCCATGCCTTGTTGATGACCGACGGATACGAGGGCAGGAAGGCCTGCGGCTCAAAATACTGCTCGGAGTACATCTCGATTGTCGAGCTCGTTCCGAAGGAAATGGACGCCTTGTCGGGGCTTGCGACCGAAAGGCCGAGCGTTTCGCAGGCCTTATCCGCGCCCGTCGCTATAAGGGGCAGACCCTCGGGCGCGCCGGTGAGCGCGGCGGCTTCCTTCGTGATATAGCCGAGCACCTCGCCGGAGGGGATGAGCTCATACAGTCTGTCCTGCGGGACGTCGTAGAAGCAGCGGGTGAGGTCGTTTTCCTTCATCCAGCGCTTTTTCTTATAGTCCATGGGTATGTGCGCAATGGTGTTTGCCGGAGTATCGGCAAGGCGGCCTGTCATGCGGTAGTTGAGATACGCAGGCAGGCAGACGATCTTCTTCGTGCGCGCCCAGACCTTGGGCTGCTTCTGGCGCACCCAGTTGACCTTTGAGGTGCGGTAGACGATCTTTGTGCCCTTGCCCATGCCGATGAGCTCGAACACTGCCTCCTTCCACAGCGGGAAGGGATCGTCAAAAACGCATTTGCGTGCATCGAGCCAGTGGATGATGTCACGCGTGGGCTTGTAGTTTTCGTCGAGGAACACTAACGTGTCGCGTATAACGGTGACTGCGCAGGCGATTATGTCGGGCACCTTGTCGGCATTGCGCGCCATGAGCGCCGTTGAGGCTCTGCACATGTTGTCGAAGTAAAAATCCGTTTTCTGCTCCGCCCAGCCCGGACGCTGCCGGAAATAGGGCTTGTCATACTTGACCTGCTCCTTGTCCACGATATTGCCCTGCTTATCGACCAGAATGGCTCTCGTGCTCTGAGTGCCGACGTCATAAGTCAGGATCAGCGGTCTGTTCATTTTTTCTCCCTCCGTCTTTGCATTATATCTTTATCTCTGTTTTAAAAGATCACTTGTTGCAATGACGTCAACGCCGAGCCCGAGCACGTTTTTTATAACGGCATCTCCCCTGCCGATGCGCTCTGTCAGCGTCACGGCGTTAATTTCGCGCATGACGTCAAATATTTTATCCTTGGGGATATCATCCGACACTCTGACCGGCAGAACCGGAGCGTCGGGAAATGAAGTCCTGACCGTTGAGCATATGGTGCGCCTGGGCTCTGTCATCTCGCTTACGGCAAAGGCCTTTCCTCTCGGGCAGGTGTTGCCCGTGATGATGAGCTCGCCTTCCTTTTCCTCGATGATCAGTCGGCAGCCGCGTGGACAGCCTATACATACGAGCTGTTTCATTTTACCACCTCGATCTCAAAGCGCACATCGCTGTTTTCATCTATGCCGAATTTGGTCATGTCGAGCGTAAGCTGCTGCATCTCGGGCGGCCGCAGGAAGGGATAGGTCTTTTTCCAGACCTCCCGGCCGTTTATTTTAAGGCGCAGCATGCTCTTGTCAACGACCTTTTTCGAGCGGAAGTAGAATACCGTTTTTGAATTGTCGCTGTCCAGATCGAGCTGCTGCGGAACGAGATACAGAAACTCGTCGCCGATGCTTATATCGACCCTTCTCTGCTCTGCGCCGCTGAAGGCTGCCGCATTCCGGCCGGCCTCCTCGCCGGACTCGGAAACAAAATCAACCAGGTCGTTTACATGCAGAGCGTTTCCGCAGGAGAAGATGCCCGGAACCTTCGTCATTAGCTGCGCATCGCATACGGGGCCGCCCGTATGACGATCGAGCTCGACGCCCAGCGACTGGGCAAGCTCGTTTTCCGGGATAAGTCCGACAGATACGATAAGCGCGTCGCATTCAATTTTTTCCGCCGTTTCGGGAATCGGTCTATAATTATCGTCCACCTTGCAGACCTCGACCGCCTCGAGGCGATCCTTTCCGAATACACGCGTGACGGTGTGGCTCAAATGCAGGGGGATATCATAATCGGTAAGGCACTGATAGATATTTCTCGTAAGTCCCGATGGCGTGGGGTTAATTTCATAAACGCCGAGAACCTCGGCTCCCTCAAGCGTCAGTCGGCGCGCCATGATGAGGCCGATATCGCCCGAGCCGAGGATGACGCATTTCTTGGTCGGCATAACGCCGAGCCGGTTTGTAAAGTGCTGCGCTGTACCTGCCGTGAACACGCCTGCCGGGCGCGTTCCGTGGATAAACACCTGCTTTGCGCTTCTCTCGCGGCAGCCGGTGGCAAGGATGAGGCTCTTTCCCGTAACGGTGCGCAGACCTTCACGGGAAACGAGCGTTACGGCAAAGCCGACGTCTGTTTTTTCCGCACGCGTAACAAATGTGCTGCACGCGACATCTATATCCGACTGCGCGACCTTATCCATATAGCGCTCGACATACTCCGGACCCGCAAGGCGCTCGCCGAAGGTGCGAAGGCCGAAGCCGTCGTGTATGCACTGCTTAAGCATACCGCCGAGGCGCTCCTCGCGCTCGACGATGAGCACCTTGGCTCCGCTTTCGCTCGCCGCGGCCGCAGCCGCAAGGCCGGCAGGGCCGCCGCCTATCACGATAACATCGTAATTATGCATTGTCTCCGCCCCCCTTTTTGCTCTCGAACACAATGGGTGACTGCTCGGAGCTCTTTTTGACCTCCGTGATCGGAACGCCCAGGTACTCGGCTATGATCTTTGTGACTATAGGCGAGCAGAAGCCGCCCTGGCATCTGCCCATGCCCGGTCTTACGCGCTTTTTCACTCCGTCGAGCGTTGGCACGCAAATGGGGCTGTTGAGCGCATCGATTATTTCGCCGCGGCTTACCTCCTCGCAGCGGCACACGATAAGGCCGTAATCGGGATTTTTCTTTATAAGCTCTGCGCGCTCGGCATCGCTCATCTCCGCGAGGTGCGGGGGTGCCTTGCGCACGGGGTCGAAGCTCTCGTTTTTCTCCGCACCGAATATCTCCGCGACATAGGCCGCGACATCCTGCGCGACGGCGGGCGCGGTCGTAAGTCCGGGAGATTGTATGCCGGCAACGTGGTAGATATTCTTTGTTTTTCTGCCGGGCTCGATTATGAAGTCCTCTTCATATGTAGGCGCTCGAACGCCGGTGAAATATGTTATGATGTCGCGCTCCGTAAGAGATGGCATGGCTATCTTCTGCTTTGCAAAAACGCGTGCGATGCTGTCAGCATTCGTGGCGGTATTCTCGCGCTCGGGCGTTTCTACGGCATCGGGGCCTACGAGAAGGTTATCGTGCGGCGTGTGCAGTATGCCGCCGCCCTTTGTGTGCGCATGTCCGGGAGTTTCCGGCCCGACGACTGAGGCGATGGTTTTGAATGCCGCGCCTGTTTTCTTGTCAAGAATAGAATTTGTGCCGCGGCGGGGATGTATGCTGAAAAACCTGTCCTGCGCCATCTGGGCGACAACATCGGAATAAACTCCGGCGCAGTTTATTACCTCGCACGGATATATCGTTCCGCGGTTGGTGTATACCGCTTTTATCTCACCGTCTTTTACATCCATACCGGTGACGGCGGTGTTGAGCGAAACGCGCGCGCCGTTACTTACGGCATTCTCGGCGTATGCGATGACGAGATTATACGGGCTCACACTGCCGGACGAGGGGTTTGAGAGCGCAAAGGCCACCTCGGGCGATATGCGCGGCTCGTGCTTACG
Source organism: uncultured Lentisphaeria bacterium (assembly GCA_905211485.1). Classification (GTDB taxonomy): domain Bacteria; phylum Verrucomicrobiota; class Lentisphaeria; order Victivallales; family UBA1829; genus CAJMAW01. Next base: position 19,293 of record CAJMAW010000005.1, read on the forward strand.
TATCTCATCGCCCATGACTATGCGCGTATCCTCAATGCCGTCATGGTATCTGCGCCATTTTGCGTAGATGCTCACAAACGGCAGCCAGCTTTTGTGCGTAAAGCAGGCGTACTGCCCCGTGCGCTTGAACGGAACGTCCAGCTCGCGGCAGAGGTCCTCGTACATGTGGTTTGCACGGCGTATGTACTTATGCTTTAGAGAACCCTTGGAGAGATCTACGCCGGGGTGTACCTCGCCGTCATTACGGCCGGAAGCACCGAGGGCAAGGTCGGCCTCCTTTTCGATAAGCAGAACATTGAGCTTATAGCGTGACAGCTCACGTGCGATCGAGCAGCCTGATATTCCGCCGCCGATGACGAGCACGTCGGGCTTATTGCCGTCAAGCGCCTTATCGTTTATGCTCGGCATGTGCATTTTCTCGGGCTGTGCGCCGGTGTACACGATATCATTGACAACATGTATATCCGAGTTCGGTGTTGCAGCCGTCAGGCCGGCATCAACAACATCGTTCCAGTCATTCAGCTCGCCCTTGAGCACGATGCAGTTATCTGTAAGCTCCGCCGTAACGGCACCTCCGAATTTTTTGTTGAGTTTCCTGTTTATGCTGTTAATATTCATTCGAGCACCTTCATATACACGTTGTATAGTTTATAGCCATTATACAGCAAAAAGCAAGCAAGTCAATATACATCAGTTTTTGAATGTACAGAGTTTTACCATTTGTTCTTGAAATGAGCTCTGTTCCATTGTATATTATATAGGATACGATTTCAAGCAAGCGAGGTGTTTATATGAATATCCTGTACCTGATAAATTACGCAGGAAAAGCAGGAACTGAAAAATACGTTCTCAATCTTATGCACATTTTGTCCGGGCAGGGCGAGACCTGCCACCTTGCATACAACGTTCCGGGGCAGCTTTCCGAAACGGTGAGCGCGGAGGGCTTCCCCTGCTTCCGCTTCGAGATGAGCACAAAAAAAGCGCTGTCGGCCGCTAAAAGGCTTGCCGGCTACTGCCGTGAAAACAGTATTGATGTTATCCACGCCCAGTATCCGATGGAAAACGTCATAGCGATACTTTCAAAGCTCTTCTACCGCAAGGTCAAGGTTGTGTATACGAGTCATCTTACCATATATCAAAATGCAAAGTGGAAGATACTCAACCGCATTTTTACGCCCTTTGACCACAGGATAATCGCCGTGTGCCGTCAGGGTGCGGACATAATGGCGGCAAACGGCGTAAAAAAGGACCGCATCCGCGTCGTATATAACGGCGTTGAGCCGAACAGGCAGCGCGTGTATGATCGCAGCTTTGCGCGGGAGCTCGGAGTCCCGGATGATACGTTCGTCATGTCCATAATGGCGCGCTACGCTCCGGAAAAGGGGCTGCCCTTCCTTCTGGCCTCACTTGCAAAGCTCCGGCGCAAGACGAAAAAGCCCTTTGTCTGCTTCATTGCCGGCGACGGCGAGGAGTTTGACGATTTCGCGGTCATGAGCACGAATTCCGGCATGAGCGACTGCGTTATCCAGCTCGGCTTCCGTCGGGATTCCGACAGGATGCTCAAGTCGTCCGACCTGTATCTGAACTCAAGCTCCAAAAACGAGGCGATGAGCTTTGCGATACTCGAGGCAATGAACGCAGGCGTTCCGCTCGTCGTAACCGACGTCGGCGGAAACCGTGATCTTGCCGAGACGCACACTGTCTGCGGCAGGGTCCTCCGCTTCGGCGACAGCGACGGTTTTTCCGACGCGATGCTTGAGCTTATGGAAAATGACGAACTGCGCACGGAATACTCCGACAATGCGCTGAAAAAGGTCGGCGAGGAATTTGATCTTCGCAAGCTGGCCATGGATGTTTTTGAAAACTACAAGTAATTTTGAAAGGTATTGAAACTATGATCGACAAAAACGGAAAGCTTTTCGGTAAAATAAACCTCATCGACCTGCTGATAATCCTCGTTATTATCGCAGCCGTCGTGTTTTTTGCGACAAAGGCCTTCACACCCGCGCAGGAGGCGGCCGGCACCGAGACCGGCACCGTGCAGGTGCAGTTTTTCAGCAGCAAGGCGCCCGTCGGCACCGCTGAGGCGATAGAGCTCGGCGCTCCCGCATTTGAGGACACGACAAACGTTCAGTTCGGCAAGGTCATAGCCGTCGAAAGCGAGCCTGCGTACACCTATCTCGTTGACGATGACGGCAATCCCGTCAAGACAGAGGTCCCGTATAACTATGCCGTCAGCGTCACGGTCGAGCTTGAGGGCAATCTCACCGAAAAGGGGCTGTACGTCGGCGGCAGGCTCTACGGTGTCGGCGCAAACTTCACGATGCACTTCGGCAAGTCCACCGTCTACGCCTCCGTATCCGGCGTTTCCTCTGTTGAGCGATGAGCCATGATATCAGCACGAAAGGAGGTCGGCGTGCTTGCAGTACGGCGTTATCCTGAACTCAATATATAATATATGGATAAACAGCACCTTCTTTTCGATACTCGAAAGGATATGGAGTCCCTTAAAGCGTGCGTATGATAATCTTGCCGCAGTGAGATTTCTGCGCGGATACGACCGTGTTCAGGCTGTCTACGAAGGCTCGCTGTTTTCCCGCATCATCCGCTTTATCCTCGATCTTATTTATAAGCTGATCGCCGCAATCGCGGGCTTTATAGCCCCGGCGTGGGAGAGCAGCCTTATAGTCAGGCTCTGCCGCGGCTCGTTTATACTGAACTTCGAATTCCTGCTCGGCGGTTTCATCTGCGTTATGTTCATCACGCCCCACGAGAGCTGGAACAATGCCTACGCGGTCATCGCCGCTCTGGGCTTTCTGGCCGATGTCGGGACTCTGGCTGTGCAGACATCTTTTTGAACACTTTGAATTTTCAGGCGACAAGGAATTCCTGCGGAAATATTATCCTCTCATGCGCGGGGCGGCGGAATTCATCTGCGACTTCCTGGTAAAGAACGCTTCCGGAGAATACGTCACGATGCCTTCCACCTCTCCGGAAAACGCCTTCATCGATCCTTCCAGCTCCGAAGCGGCGATGACCGCCTTCGCCTCCACCATGGACCACACCCTGATCCGGGAACATTTCCGCCACCTGCTTGCGGCCGTGGAAATCCTGCGTCTGGACGAGCCGGAAAGCGCACGCTGGCGCGATGTCCTTCTTCATCTCCGGCGGCCGGGCATCGGAAAACACGGGGAACTGCTCGAATACGGAGATGCCTTTGAAGAGTGCTACGTCCAGCACAGGCACCTTTCCCATCTTTACGGCGTCTACCCCGGCGAGGAATTCCTCTCCCCGGATCAGGAAGACCTTTTTGAAGCCGCCCGCATCTCCCTGGAACGGCGCGGCGACGACTCTCCCGGCTGGGCACTGGCCTGGCGGATCGTGCTCTGGGCGCGTTTCCGTTCCGGCGAGAGGGCGGGGAAGGTCCTCAAAAACTTGCTCCGGCTCATCCCCGCGGACGGAAGCGCCACCCATTCCGGAGGCGGACTCTATCCGAATCTGCTCTGCGCCCATCCGCCGTTTCAGATCGACGGCAATTTCGGCATCTGCGCCGCCGTTTCCGAAATGCTCCTCCAATGCTGCCGCCGCAATGCGGAGGGGGATCCCGTTCTGGAAATCCTTCCTGCTCTGCCCCCGGAATGGACCTCCGGGGCCATGTACGGACTCAGGGCAAAACACGGGATCACAGCGGATCTCTTCTGGGAGTGCAAACAGCGGAGGGCCGTCCTCTCGGCCAGGAAACCTCTCCGCGCCGAAATCCGTTTCCCGGGGAAATCCCCCATCAGAGCAGAGCTTTCGGAAACTCCGGAAACATTTGAGTGCTGAATCTTTTCCCTCCGGATGGATTCCCGGAAGGGGAAATGGGAAGCCCGGGACCGGAGAGAAAGGAACGCCCCCAAAACGCCCTTCCACACAAAAAAACACCCCGGGACCTTCACAAACCGCTGGACTTCGGGGAAAAAACGTGGTATAGTATATCCCGGCATGAAGCGGAAGACGATGGCGGGGACAGCGCGCCGGAGCCTCTTTTCCACCACAGGCAAAGGAGGCGCCCTGCTCTCCCCGTCCCGGTGACAGGCTCCATGCCCGGCAGGATTCCTCAGGACAGCAGCTGAACAACAGCTGGACAACAGCTGGACAACAGCTCCTTTCCCCGTTTTCCCCTGGAAAGACGGAACGCCCCGCCTGAAACAATCAAACTTCCGTAACAACAAACAAGATCAACTTCAAGATCACAGGACTCTGAGAATGCAGGATTTCACCGGACTTCCGAAGGAACAGCTGGAGCAGTGCAAGGCCGAACTCGAGCAGACGTATGCCGAATACAAAGCAAGAAACCTGAAACTGGACATGTCGCGCGGGAAACCTTCCGGGACCCAGCTGGACCTGACCAACGGAATTCTCGATAAACTCGACAAATACATTACCGAGGACGGCATCGACGCACGCAACTACGGCGGACTCGAAGGCATTCCCGAAGCACGGCGCCTCTTTTCCGAACTTCTGGGAATCCCCGTGGAAAAGATCATCATCGGCGGAAACTCCAGTTTGAATCTGATGTATGACGCGATTGTGCGTCTTCTGCTTTTCGGGACGCAGGGGCACACGCCCTGGAGCAAAGTGCCCGGCGGGGTGACTTTCCTCTGCCCGAGCCCGGGATACGACCGTCATTTTTCCGTCTGCGAGGATCTGGGAATCCGCATGATTCCCGTCCCGATGACTTCCGCGGGTCCGGATATGAACATGGTCGAGAAACTGACTGCCGAAGACGAATCGGTCAAAGGAATCTGGTGTGTCCCGCTCTATTCCAATCCGCAGGGGATCTGTTATTCCGATGAAACCGTGGACCGTCTTGCCTCCATGAAGACTGCCGCGCCGGATTTCCGCATTTTCTGGGACAATGCCTACGGTGTTCATCATATCTTCCGGGAACGGAAACTTAAAGACATCTTCAGCGCCTGTGAAGCTGCGGGCAATCCGGACCGGGTCATTTACTTCTTCTCCACCTCCAAGATCACGTTCCCCGGAGCGGGCGTGGCTCTGCTTGCCTCCAGCCCCGCCAACATCGCGGAAATCAAGAAGCACATGGGCATGCAGACCATCGGGCATGACAAACTCAACCAACTCAGAACGGTCCGTTATCTCAAGGATGCCGAGGGGGTTCGCAGACACATGAAACGCCTCGCCGAAGAACTCAAGCCGAAATTCAACATCGTCCTGGAAACGCTCGACCGCGAACTCAAAGGCAGCGGACTCGCTGAGTGGACTCACCCCGATGGGGGGTATTTCATCGCCATCGACACCCTTCCCGGCTGCGCCAAGAATACTGTGGCGCTCGCAAAAGAGGCTGGCGTCGTCCTGACCGGAGCAGGAGCCACCTTCCCGTACAAGAAGGATCCCCTGGACCGCAATATCAGAATCGCTCCGACGTATCCGACTCTGGATGAACTCAAAACCGCCATCGAGCTCTTCTGCGTCTGCGTGAAACTTGCCGGAACACGCAAACTGCTTGAAAAGTAAGAATGCGCGAGTCCCTTGAAAAGCACACGCTGTTTTCATCTGAGATGCGGCAGCGGAAACACTCCGGGTGCACTGCGGGAACACAGAAAAACGACGCAGGGAAACACAGAAAAAAAGCTGAAACGCTTCTCCGGGAATTCTCCTGAGGATCACTCTCTTGCTTTGCAGAAAGACAGAGTAAAGGAGAAAGAGGCTGCAGCCGTATGTGGCTGCAGCCTCTGTCATATACACTTGCCGCCTCTGTCACATACGGCTGCCTGTCTCATAGGGGAAAGGAAGGTATTTTTCCCCCACTCCGCAATGAGGAGGATTCTCCGCCGGGAAAAGATGTGAAGGGGGGGAGAGGAGCCTTCACTTGTCTTCTGGGTCTCTCCATGGATGTCTCTCCATGGACTGTCTTCCGCCTTTTCCCTGTTGCAAAGGAAGGCGGAAAAAGTTCATTCCTCCCCCCCTTCTCTCTCCTCTTCGCCTGGAAGGAAAGTCTTCCTCCCGCAGGGGAGAAAGGGGAAAAAAGATGTGCGCAGAGCAGAACACGGAGGATAGAAGCCTCATCTGGAATTGTGAAACAGAACTGCAAGGGACGGAAAATACGGGAAAATAATACGGGAAAACACGGACATACCCGCCCGGCCCCTTGCCGGGACTTTTATCCTTCAGGCATTATTCTTCCGCCCCCTCAGGTGTTATGGCTTCTGCAGGGATTCGCTTTGTCAGCCGCCCGCCCCTTTTCAGGGATCCACCTCTCTTCAGAGGATATTATTTTATTCTGATGCCATTCTCCTCAACAGGATGTTCGACAGAATTTATTAAGGGGCTTCCGTGGGCATGGTGCCGTTGCCGACGGGTTTGCTTTTTCCCCGGAGGAGGGAGGAAGGATCGGCTTCCATATACTGAATGAGTTCGATCATGGCGTCGAGCCCTTCATTGAATTTCAGCATGGCCTCGGTGAAGGAGCGGTTGGACTGACGGAAGACGTCCATGGAACTGCGGAAGGAACGGACGGTTTCAGCAAGGGCGGCATCATCAATGGTCTGAGTTGCGGTATCGGTGAGTCTGCGGATGGAAAGGATGGCCTTGTCGGCGTCGCCGATGAGGGAATCCATGCGTTCGCGGGTGAAGGAGGCATTCAGGGAGTGCAAGGTGACGACAAGCCCGGCGGAAGCCTCGTCGATATTCCGGATGGAATTGACAAAGGCGGGATTGTTGAAGAGGCGGTCGGCGGAATCGAGAGTCGAAAGGGTTTTATCGGAAATGCCTTTGTAGTCGATGGATTCCAGTTTTGCGATGATGTTCGTCATCGACGTGCGCAGATCGCTGAACAGCGAAGGTACGGAGGGAATGTAAAAAACTCCCGCCTCGGCATCATACCCCGGGTCCATGAAAAATCTGGTTTCGGGGTTTTTGGCGAAATCCAGTTCGATGTATTTCATTCCGGTGATGCCGTCGGGTTCGATCTGGCAGCGGAGCCCGGATTCGATGTCTTTCAGAATGTAACGGTAGAACTCCTCTTTGGAAATGTCGATGACGGTATGATCGGGAGAGTTTTCGGTTTTGAATTTGGAAAGATCAATCTGCATATCCACGCGAATGCGTTTCCCGGCGGTGTTGATGGTAATATCCGTCACCTTCCCGATCGGAACGCCGCGGTACTTCACGGAAGAGCCGGAAGAGAGCCCCTGCACAGACTCCTCGACCATGGTCATGAGCTGTGCTTTCGCACGCAGGGCGTCAAACATCCCCAGCGCCGATATCGCAACCAGAAACACCACAAGGGAAAAAACCACAAACAATCCGATTTTGAATTTATTGCTCTGCATCCTGGGAACCATCCCTTCTTCCTGTATACGTTTTCAGGGTTTTTCTCGATTGATTTCAACTGGACTTTCTTGGATCCGTTTCACTGTATCTTTTTTCATTCCGTTTTTTTCATTCCGCTCCGTTTCATTCCGCTCCGTTTCATTCCGCTCCGTTTCATTCCGCTCCGTTTTGTTCCGCCCTGTCCTTCCGTTCTGATTTTCAGCGGATTCTGCCGCGGTTCAGGAATTCCCGGACAAACATGCTTCCGGAATGGTCGCGCAGGAAAGCCGGGGGCCCGTCATCCAGAATGCCCTTCTTTTCCGCGGAAAGCATGATGACGCGGTCGGAAACGGTGAAAATGCTCGGCAGCTCATGGGTCACCATGACAATCGTGGCATGGGTATTCTTCCGGATTTCCAGGATCAGCTTGTCCAGACTTTCCGAACTCAACGGATCCAGCCCTGCGGAAGGCTCGTCAAAGAAAAGAAGATCGGGATCCAGAGCCATGGCGCGCGCGAACGCCGCCCGTTTCACCATCCCCCCGGAAAGATCGGAGGGCATGTAGCCGCCGTATCCGGAGAGATTCACCATCGCGAGCTTCGCCTCCACTTTCTCGCGTATTTCCTTCGCGGAAAGGGAAGTATTCTCCTGAAGCGGAAGCGCGATATTCTCAAATACCGAATACGAACGGAAAAGCGCTCCGCCCTGGTACGCCACGCCGAAGCGGCTCATGATGCGCCGCTTCTGTTCCGGATCGGCATGGACCAGGCTTTCACCTTCGATCAGAACGTCGCCGGAAAGCGGCTGATAGAGTCCGATCATATGTTTGAGAAGCGTGCTCTTCCCGCAGCCGGAAGTCCCGAGGATCGTCACAATCTGTCCGCGCGGAATTTCAAAGGAGACATTCTCCAGCACCGCCCGCCCTCCATAGGACGCGCAGAGTGAACGGACGGAAATCATCGGGACCATCTCCGAATTCAGCGTCTTCTCTTCCCCTGCCATGTCTCAGCCCTCCATTCCGAAAAGAGCCGTGAAAAACTTTGCCAGCAGAGTGTCGGCAATGATAATGAAAAGAATGCTCACGACAACTGCCGAAGTTGTGGCTCTTCCCACCGCCACTGCATCATTTCCCGCCCGGAATCCCCGCCAGCATCCCACAATCGTGATGATCCAGGCAAAAACAAAACTCTTGAAGAGCCCCTCAAAAAAATATTTCGGCAGCACCCAGCCCTGCGTGATCTGGTAATAACTCTCATACGACATCCCGAGTTCGCTGTATCCCACAAGAAATCCGCCGATGATTCCCACAACGTCTCCCGAGACGCAGAGCATCGGGATCATCAGAGTCATGGCAATCAGTTTCGGAATCACCAGGAAGCGGAAACGGGAAAAACCCATTGTCCTCATGGCGTCGAGTTCCTCGGAAATTTTCATGGTGCCGATTTCGGCGGCGAAGGCGGATCCGGAACGGCCCGTCGCCACCACAGCCACCATCAGAGGTCCCAGTTCTCTCACAATCGAACAGCCGACCAGCGCCGGAAGAAACACGTCCGCCCCGTATTTATGCATCTGCACCGCCGCCTGATACCCCAGAATGATTCCCATCAGGAAACAGATGAGAAGCGTAATCGGGAGCCCATCCACTCCGCACTGGTTCATGTAGAACAGCGTCTCTCTCCAGCGGATCCTGCCGGGATGGCGGACCGTATCCAGAAGAGATTCCCCAAATTCCCCCAGAAACTCCAGAAAATTCAGGGACTCCTTCCATAAAAGAAGGCTCGCGTCCCCGATCTGTTCCAAAAGCCCGTTCGCCCGTTCTGCCCCTGACATGTCTGTCCCTTCCGGAAAACGTTTTCTTCAGAAAAAAAGAAAAAAGTGCCCTTCAGAAAACGATCCTGTTCAGATTCCTTGCACATTCACCCCGGTCGTTTTTCCCGAGTTCGTATTCCATGAGATCTCCGATCTGAAGCTGGTTGAAGTCGCAGTTTTCGACATCTTCCCAGAAAAAGAAGAGATTCTTTTTCGCTCTGTCTGTTTCAAGAAAGCCGTAGCCGTTCTTCAGCTGGACGATTCTCCCGCGGTATCTGCCGGAATAGGCAGACCCTCCCGAACACAATCTTTCCGGATTCTCTGCCGCTTCAGCCGTATCAGCCGTATCAGCCGCCTGGAGTGCGTCGGCAGCTTCACTTTCCCCGGCTCCGGGCGGAGTCTCCATTTCGTCCGGAGAGGAAGAAGAGGCGGAAAAAGACGAGGATCCCGTCATATTATTATTTCTGCCCCATAAGGGGAGACTGCGTCCATGGCCCGGCGATTCGGAGGAATTCGAGGAAGAAGAGGAGGCAGAGGATGTATTGTTCGCGGAAGAAACGAAAAGACTGTCCACATTCACCTCCCCCGGGACCTCCTCCTCTCCATCAATGATCCGGTGCATCCGCACCGGATAGGAGGCCTCGTTCAGCAATTTCTGGGAAGTGCTGGTGGAACGCATGTTCCCGTTGTCATCCATATATTCAAAATCCCAGCCCAGAACCATGACCCGGGTCCCCAGGGAATTGAGTTTCCGGACCAGAGGCACATAATCGCTGTCGCTCGCAATCAGGACAACAACATTGAACTTTTTGAAAATGGTCAGTTCCAGCGTCTCCAGTGAAAGAGAGACATCCACGCCTTTCTCGACTCCCCTGGCAATCGGAAGATAATGCGTCACGACTCCTTCCCTCATCAGGATATCGTCGAAGATCCGTTCATTCAGAAGCAGCTGCCGGGCATTGGCCTCCATGGCCGGAAAACGGACGCGGAAGTAGTGACAGTCGACAATCTGGCAGAGCCGTTCCTCAATTTCCTCCCGTTCGGAAACCATTTTCCGGATGAAGTCGTGCAGCCCCTGGATGCTCAGGCGAGAACGTCTCGCATGGGCATAGCAGTAATAATTACTGACATGGTAAAAGTAGTTGCCGTCATAAAAAATACCGATCCTGAGCAGGCGCGACTCCTGGTCCATTTTCATCCTCCGTCTTCCGGTTTCCGCAAATGATGACACTGTTTTCCTTTTCCCCCTCTCTTTGTTTTTTCCCGGGGGGAACACATCCGGTCCGCGCCCGTTTCCATCAGAAAAGATTCCTTTTTTTCCCCCATCCCCTTTCCTCTCCCAAAACATCAGAAACCCTGCAGACCGGGCGGCGGGAAAACGACGACATTTGCCGGGGATCCCGTACTGTTGTCCCCGGCAGCCAAGCCCCTACTACTATCCCGCGACAGTCTGCGGCCTCTGCACAGGGAAAGGAACGGAAAGCGGAGATGAGTGATTTTTTTCAAAATCATATAGATCCCGCTTTCCAACATACGCATATTTTCTAGATACACGCATATCCGTTATGAATGTGTAATATACTTCCTGCCCTGCGGGAAGTAAAGGGAATGCAGGAGCGGAAAGAAGGATTATTTCTTCTTTTTCGACGCGCTTTTCCCAGCCGACGCCGACGGCCGTTCCGGAAGATAGGGATCCTTTTTCAAAGCTGCGGCGGGATCGGCGGCGCGGGCATAGCCCCAGTCTATGAGTGATGCGGCAAAGCGGTCCCGTTCCTGGAGATTCCGGAAACCGGTGAGGACGGCGACGAGTCTGCGTCCGGAACGTTCACAAGTCGCCGTAATGCAGAATCCTGCGCGGTTGGTGAATCCGGTTTTCAGTCCGTCCACCCCTTTGCAGGCGTTGCGTGCCCCGGGAAGGAGATTGTTGTGGTTGCGCATGATGATATGCCCTTTGGCCCCCGGTTCGCGGAAATCCGCCGAACGGGTGGAGGCCCATTCCATCAGCTGAGGATACAGCAGCGTATGCTCCGTCAGAATCACCATGTCCGCAGGGGAGCTGACGTTGTCCGATTTCGCATTCTTCCCGGGGAGGCCGTGCGGATTGAAAAAGCGCGTATGGCGCATCCCCAGCGCGGAGGCATAAAGATTCATGCGCTTCACAAATCCGGAGGCGTCTCCGCCGCCCAGACGCTCGGCAATCAGCCAGGCTGCATCGTTCGCGCTCTTGATGGAGGTGGCTTTCATCAAATCCCTCAGAGTGAAGGTCTCCCGTTCATCCAGATAAACCTGGCTTTCATTCACAAGCGCGGCCGCGCGGGAAACTTTCACCGGAGTATCCATCGTAATGCCTCCGCGGGCGGAGAGAATGTCTTCATACGCCAGAAGCAGCGTCATGATCTTTGTCATGGAGGCGATCGGATGCGGAGTGTCCGGATTCTTCGCCCAGAGGACATAACGGGTGTTCAGATCCACCAGGATCCCCGTCTCCGCAGATGCGCTTAGCGGCAGCGCCGGGATCTTCCCGCGAAGCGCATAACGATAATCCAGAGGCTTCCCGAAGTTGGCAGGCCTCGGAAGATATCCGCCCGCGTCCCCGATAAATGGAATCTCGGAAACCGGGGCCGGATCCGGAATACCCGGCACCGCCCCGCTTCCCGGTCCCGGCCCGGTCTCAGACCCGGCCTCGGTCCGCGACTTCTGCCAGGCCGTTCCGTTCCCTCCGGCGGCATTTTTTCCTTCCGGTACGGAAGACGCCGTTCCCGCTGCAGAGGAATCCGCATTCTGAGAAGAGGTCCATGCCTGCTGCGGCAGATCAGAAACCTGCCCCTGCTCCACGCCTTTCTCCGGAACGGAAGAGCCGCTCACCACAAAATACAGGACCGCGGTATGAACAGCAAGAATTCCCGCGACCAGCGCAAGGAACGCCTGAGTCTTCATCAGACTTCTCCGCCCCGTTCATTGAGAATGGCCTTGTTCAAAGCCGCGAAGAGGGCGAGAATCGCCGCCTGGTCAATATTCTGGTGCCGTCCCGCTCCATAGAAAAGCGCGGAATCCGATTTCCGGCGGACTCCCACAAAAGCGAGAGCGTATGCATCCGCATTTGTCCCGAGGGTCCGTTCGGAAAAGTCCTCCAGAATGAAATCGTAGAGTTTCGCCGAATCGCGGATGGCGTGCACCGTGGCGGAAATGGGACCGTTCCCGTGACCCGTGATTTCCATGGGTTCGCCGTCAAAGATCAGTGAGAGCCGGACGTCGATCATGGCGTCCTCCGCGGATTCGTCATGATTCTCGTCACTCACTACTCGCGAGAATTTCCGGAGCTGAAACGGCCCGCTCACATTCACGAACGCGCGGGTGAAAATTTCGCTCAGCTGAGTCGAATCGAGTTCTCCCCCGTGCATGTCCGCATATTTCTGCACCTCCGCCCCGATGTAGGGGTGCATGTTCTTCGGAGGATAAATGCCGAATTCATGCTCCAGCACATACACAACTCCGCCCTTCCCGGACTGACTGTTGATCCGGATGAGCTTTTCATACTTTCTTCCCACATCCGCAGGATCGATATGCAGATAGGGCACTTTCCAGCCCACATGAAAGAGTTCCGCCGCCTGGTCCTTGTGGTCCAGCCCCTTCCGGATCGCATCCTGATGCGAACCCGAAAACGCGGTAAATGCAAGCTGCCCGGCATAGGGATGACGTTCATGCACATCAATGCACGTGGAATTCTCAATGACCCGGATGATCTTCGGCATGTTGGAAAAATCCAGATTCGGTTCCACGCCTCTGGATTTCAGGTTCAAAGCAAGAATCAGAATGTCGAGATTCCCCGTCCGCTCACCATGACCGAGAAGCGTTCCTTCAACACGTTCCGCTCCCGCCATCAGCGTCATTTCCGTGGACGCGACCGCACAGCCCTGATCGTTGTGCGAATGCACGCTGATCGTGGTCTCATCCATATACGGATAATGCTTGATAAAGTATTCGATCATATCCGCATAGTGGAAGGGCGGACGACGCTCCACCGTCTGCGGCAGATTCAAGATGAAATTCTTCTTCGCAGACGGCCCCCAGACCTCCTTCACCGCCTTGCAGATCTCCACGGCAAAATCCGGATCGGTATCCGTGAATTCCTCCGGAGAAAATTCATATCCGACCTTGCCCCAGAGACCCGCCTCCTTCAGGCAGGAAACAACCAGGCGCGTGCCGTCCACCGCCATCTTCAGCACTTCCTCATGCGTCTTGTTGAAGACAATGCGGCTGTGCAGATCGGACGTCGCCACATACAAATGCAGCACAGCGTGCCGGACTCCTTTCAGGGATTCCACCGTCCGGCGGATCAAATTTTCCCTTGCCTGAGTCAGCACCGAAATGCAGACATCGTCCGGAATATGCCCTTTCTCAATCAGCATCCGCGTAAAATCAAAATCGTCCTGGGAGGCGGAGGGGAAGGATACTTCGATCTCCTTGAAACCGACTTCGCACAGAAGATTGAAATATTCGAGTTTCTTCTCAGGGTTCATGGGTAACGGGAGCGCCTGATTTCCATCGCGCAAGTCGACTGAACACCAGGCCGGCGCGGCTGTAACGTCACGATCAATCCAATCCCGCTTCTCCAGCGGAATTCGTACGGGACGCACATATTTCTCGAATTCTTTCTTCATCATTTTTCCGCGGTCCGGTTTTCCGTTCCTTATACGGGGACCGATCCGCCCTCTCATGTTAATAAAGTAAAAAGTCTGAACTTGTAATATATCCTTTTTTCCGCAATATCAAAAAGGAATCCGGAGCTTTTCTCATTTTTTTCAGAAAAAAACGCTTTCCCGCCTCTTTCTTCAGAGGTTCTTCCCAGAGCGGGAAACGGCTGATGATGAAAGAACAGAAGAGCAGAAGAACTGGCAAAGGGTTGAAGAATGCAGCAAACACCGCCGTCGGCAGAAGCGCGGAACCCGGACTCCGCTCTTTATTCTTTCCCCCCGAACAGCTCCACCTCCGCCGTCCTCGCTGAAATACCGGGGACGGCTCTCATTTTCCCAGACGGCGCATCGAAGCCCGCAGTTCCTCTCGGGAGACTTCAAAGGGTCTGGCGATCGCCTGCGCGACCTGACGCCAGCGCCAGAGAGCGGCGGCTCCGCCCGACGCAAAAAGAATCCAGCAGAAAAGAACAAAGACGTTCCCATGCCGCGCATAAAAGGTAGGCGTATGCTTCAGCGGAACTTTCACCATGAATTTCGCCGAAGCGCTTCCCTTGATTTCAGGCATGAGGATTTCTTTGCGCCGACCGGGATCGTACTGTTTGTAAATACAGTCCGCAAGTCTTCCGGCGGGGTCCACCAGGACGGAATAATTGGAGTTCCCGCAGCGGAGCATCGGCAGACGGTTTTCCACCGCACGGAAAATCGAATTGGCGAAATGCTGATCCGGTTCAAAACTTGTCGGATACCACGCATCGTTGGTAATGACCAGAAGCAGATTGGCCCCGGCAAGGACATGCCCGCGTGAAACGTGGGGGAAGACATCCTCATAGCAGATGGAAATCCCCGCACGGACTCCGGGACCGACTTCCAGAGGACGGAATCCCGGCCCTGGCGTCAGATTCCGCCCCATGCCGATCCATTCGGTAAGAACGGGAAAGATCTCTCCCAGCGGGACGAATTCCCCGAAAGGAACAATCCGGACCTTGGAATACCGGTCCGCGATTTCCAGCAGGGGTTCTTTCCCGGGATGCAGGAGGAGGGCGGAATTCAAGAGATCAAAATCCGTCAGGGAGCGGATTTCCCCGAAGTCGGGGCTGCCAATCAGGAAAGGGATCCCCGCTTCGTCCAGAAGGCTTTTCAGGCGTTGACGGTATTCCGAAGCAAATACGGATCCCCCTCTGTAGGCTGTCGGGACTGCCGTTTCCGGCCATACCAGCAGCGCCAGCGGCAGCATCTCCCCCAGGCTGGCAGGATCCGAAAGCGCTCCGGACGATGGATTCCGGATGGATTCCTCCAGAAAATTCTGGATCTGTTTCTCCCTCCCCGCGGAACTTTTCTCCAGAAGTTCCCGGCTCAGCGAAAGACAGGTTTCCAGGGCTTCTCTTTCCTGTCCCGGCAGCGGATCTCTTCTCTGCGTCAGATTCGGCTGGACCACCCCCACGGGGAAGAGACGCGTGTTTTCACGGGAATATTCGCCGCGCCCGGCCTCATATTCCTCCAGTTTTCCCCTTCCGAACCAGGTGCAGAAAATGATCCCGAGGAAGGCCAGGATCAAGGGATAAGGCCGTTTGTACTTCCCTTCCCTGGAGCTCTTCCAGAATCCGTGAAGAGCGAAGAACAGCGCCAGATTCATGAATATCAGCAGGAAGCTCACGCCGTACACCCCCGTATACTCGCAGATCTGGATGATGATCGCATTCTTCCATTGGGAAATCCCGAGCAGGTTCCAGGGGAATCCCGTAAAAATCCAGGATCGGATCCATTCCAGACAAACCCACCATGCCGAAAGCGAGAGCGCCGCGGCAATCTCCATCAGCGGATGAAAGCGGTAAAATTCCGCCATTCGTTCCGCCCCCTCCAGCCGGACCGACGGCGGATATGCCAGATTCCGGAAGAAAAAAGGCACCAGCGCCGCCCAGAACCCCGTAAACGCCCCGAGCACCGCGGCAAAGACAAAGGGAATCAGCACAAAAATCTCCCGCAGCCAGAAACAGCCGACCAGATTCCAGACATAGCCGAAAAAGAAACCGTAGACCCCCGCGCGGAGAGCGCTCTTCCCGCGGATGATCCAGAAAAGCGGCAGGAGCGCAAACCATGCGGCACCATCCCAGTTGATCCCCGGATAGGCACATGCCAGCAGGACGGCAAAAAAGGAGAGCACAACAAGTTCCAGCAGAGTCTGTCTCCAGGAAGAACGGAAGGCGAGTCTTCGCGCAGCGGATTCGTCGGCGGACGGAGGAGCATCGGCGGGAATGGAAGAGACTCCGGACAGTCCGGAAGATTCGGAAGACGGCAACACAGGGGGGTTCCGGGATATGATATTCAACGTTTTTCAACCTTTCTCCGACGAAAACTCTCGTCTAATTTTCAGATTCATTGGAAAAAACAGCGTTCAGGGTGTACTTTACACCATGATCCGCGGAAAAAAAACGCAGGAAACAACGCTGACAGGAAAAAAATGATTGCATCCAATGAAATTTTCTTCGACCATCTGGTCATAGGGAGCGGACTTGCGGGACTCTCCACGGCATTGATGCTGGCGGAGAAAAGCAAAGGCCAGATCGCCGTCGTCACGAAAGGTGCGATCGACGATTGCAACTCAAAGCTCGCCCAGGGAGGCATTGCCTGCGTCACAGATGTCGGGGACACCTTTGAAGAGCATCTGGCCGACACGCTTGCGGCAGGCGATCATCTCTGCAACGCGGAAGCCGTCATGGCCATCATCAAAAACGGTCCGGAACGGATCCGCTGGCTGATTGAACTCGGGACCCATTTCACCACCCGCGGCGAAATGGGGGACAACAACGCAGAAAGCAGAGATGAACTGGATCTCGGCCGTGAAGGCGGGCACAAGAAACGCCGCGTCATCCATGCGGGAGACATCACCGGAGCGGAAGTGGAACGCAGTCTGGTGGCGGCGTGCAGAGAGAATCCAAGGATCCATGTTTTTGAACATCATGTGGCTGTGGACCTCGTCTGTTCCTGGAGACTCGGATGGATGGGTATGAACCAGTGTCTCGGCGCCTATGTGCTCGACATCCGGAAAAACAAGGTGGAAACCTTCACCTCCCTCAGCACCACGGTGGCGACCGGCGGATGCGGAAAGGTTTATCTGTACACCAGCAATCCGGATGTGGCGTGCGGAGCCGGGGTTGCTCTCTGTTACCGCGCGTTCGCCAAGATTGCCAACATGGAATTTTATCAGTTCCATCCGACGATTCTGTATCATCCGCAGGTCAAATCCTTTCTCATCAGTGAAGCGCTCCGCGGCGAAGGGGGAACACTCAAGGTCATGAATCCGGACGGGGAACTGGTCGAATTCATGCAGAATTATCATGAGATGAAGAGCCTTGCCCCGCGCGACGTTGTGGCGCGCGCAATTGACAACGAACTCAAACGCAGCGGTCAGAACTGCGTATATCTGGACATGCGCCATCACAACGGAGATTTTCTGAGAAAACGTTTCCCGAATATTTATGCCAAATGTCTGGAGGCTGGAATCGACATGGCGCATGATCCGATTCCGGTTGTCCCCGCGGCGCATTTCAGCTGCGGAGGAGTGAAGACGGACGTCAACGGTTTCACGGGAATCGACGGGCTCTATGCGGTCGGGGAAGTGGGCTGCACGGGGCTTCACGGAGCAAACCGTCTTGCGAGCAACAGTCTTCTGGAAGCGCTGGTGGTTTCCGGGAATGCGGCGGCGCATATTGCGGAAAACGAGGATGAGCTCCGCAGTTCACGCACGGGAAAAAAGGTGCCGCTCTGGACCTGCGGAGACGCCACAAGTTCGGATGAACAGGTGGTCATTTCCCACAACTGGGAGGAAATCCGCCGCTTCATGTGGGACTATGTCGGAATCTACCGGACCAACAAGCGCCTGGAACGGGCAAAAAGCCGGATCAAGAACATTCAGAGGGAAATCGAAAAATACTACTGGGATTTCCATCTGACCAAAGACCTGATCGAGTTGCGCAACCTCGCCACCGTGGCGGAACTGATCATCAATTCGGCCATGAGCCGGAAGGAAAGCCGGGGACTGCATTACAACGCGGACTATCCCGCGCGAGATCCCGCCCTCGACGGGGTGGACACCATCATTCAGAAACCTTTTTCAAGCCAGTGAACACAACCTCTCCCCGGATATGAGCATCAGACCGAAAATCGCGGAACACATCGCCGCCACCGTGGCGGAACTTCAGAATGCGGGATATGAGACTTATATCGTCGGGGGAGCAGTCAGGGATTTCCTTCTGGAGCGTCAGCCGAAGGATTATGATCTTTCCACTTCAGCGACGCCGGAACAGATCAAAAAGGTTTTTGCCAAACGAAAGGTCCTGATCATCGGGCGGCGCTTCCGTCTTGTCCATCTCTACCACGGCAAAGACATTATTGAAATCAGCACTTTCCGGAAGCGTCCGGAGCAAAGCGCCCTGCCGGAACGGAACGAGCGCGCCGCTCAGGTTCCTGAGAACATGATCTTCCGGGATAATGAATTCGGCAGCGCCGAAGAAGATGCGCGGAGACGCGATTTCACGATCAATTCCATTTTCTACGACCCCATTCACGACAAACTCATCGACCATACCGCTTATGGAGTGAGAGACATCACTGCAGGCATCGTGCGGACCATCGGAGATCCGAAACTGCGTTTTGAGGAAGATCCCGTCCGGATTCTCCGGGCACTCAAACTGGTCGGGCAGTACAGTTTTGTCCTGGAGAAGGAAACGGAAAAGGCTTTGCATGACTGCATGCCGCTGATCCGTCACGCCTCCCCTTCCCGAATGACTCTGGAACTCGAAAAAATCCTGAAAAATCCCTACGGCGACAGAATTCTTCCCTGTTTTCACAAATTCGGTTTTCTGATGTATTTTCTTCCTTTCCTGGAAGAACATTACGACTCCCCTCAGTTCCGTTATGCACTGGCCCTGCTTGCAAAACGCAATGAACGGCTCCTCGCCGGAAAATATCGTGACAGCCTTTCCCTGGTGAATGCAATCTTCACCCTCGCCTTTGCAAAAGCGCTTCCGGGGAAAAATTCCCCGGGAAAACTCTGGGAAGAAAACTATCCCGGAATTGAAAATGACTTCAAGGATCTGATCTCACAGATTTTTCACCCGCATATCATTACAAAACGGAGTACGGCAGCCGCCATCCGTTCGCTTCTTTTCCAGCCGCGTTTCAAAAATCCGGAAGCGGCACATCGTTTTACGGGAACTCACGGATATGCCACGGCAAGAGAACTCGCTGTGATCCGGAATGCTGTTGACGGCACAATTCCCGATTACGAGGAACGCTGCCCGCTTCCTGACCCGGCCTATACGGGCAAGAAATCCCGCAGGCGGGGACGCCGCCGCCGGGGAAAACACAAAGCGCCATTCATTCCCGCAGCTCCTGATTCCGCGGGTGGAAATGCAGCCGGAGCATCCCAGCAAAATCAGTGACCCCCAAAGAATACATCGGACTTCTTTGCCGGGTACGGACAATGGAAACATGATGCGGCGGGGGCGCCGCGCGCCCGGAGAGCGGGAAAAAAAGGGGGCGCGGAGAAATGAAGAAGGGGGGGAGAGACGGTCAAATCTCTGTACTTTCTGCTTTTCCCTGATTTTCCTTCTTATCATCACCTTTCTCTTTTCTGAAAAAATCAAAGATAAAATAAGATAAATCAGGATGGCGCTTTCTCTGAATGTGCGTGTGGTCCGCAGGCGGGGCGCTCTGCGACAAGGGGTTATATGGCGGAGTCAGGGCCTCTCCTCGCTCCTCCCCGGGGAAACACGTTCTGCATTTATTTTCTCCTTCTCTGCAGTTCCCGCATGAAAATTCAAACCGAAAGGCAAGGCGTTCTTTCAGAGAGAGAAGGAATCTGCTCAGATCCATTTCAGAATGGTTTTGGACTTTTTCCCGGAATCCTGACTGTCCTGTTTTGTCTCCCCGGCGTTCTTGTCTTTCTCTTCCGAAGAGGGGGAAGCAGACGGATTTCCAGTCTGGGCTTCTTCTTTTCCGGAAGTCTCTGCCCGTGCGGGAGTGCCGGAACCGAACGGAGCGGATTCGGCTGTTGTTCCCTGCGGAGAAGTCTGTGCGGAAGTTTTAGCGGGCGCGGCAGGGGCGGCGGAATCTTTGCGCTGTTTAGAAGAAGAAGGGGTTCGCTCTTTTTGCCCGGAATCCTCCTCTCCGGAAGAAGCATCCGGGTTCTCCTTTTCCCCGTCCCAGCCGGAATCCTTTTCCTCCCAATCCTCACGGGGCGATTCCTTCTTGTCGGACACGTTTTTGACGAGTTCAATATGATTGACCTCGAGATAATAGTCATTCGAGCGGATCCGTTCCTTTCCCCGTCCGCTCGAAGGGACTCTGCGCACGATGGCATAAAGCGTCACAGGGACGGGGAGCTCCACTCTGGAAAGCAGAGAAATAATTTCATCGGTTTTTCTGGAAACCACAAGAAATTTCCCGGATTCCTTATCCGGGATCTCTTCAATGGACAGGGAAATGAAACGGTCCGCGCGAACCGCCCCTTCCAGCTTGGAAGGAATCACCGCAAGAAACTCGTTCAGCGTGGCTGTGACACACACCTTCTTGTTCCGGAAATCCTCCGGAACCAGCCTCAGGGATGTGATGTCAACATCCTTATAGTCATAAAATTTATTCCTTTGCGCAAATCCTGGAAGGCATGCCGACAGCAGAAGAAGCAGGAGAAAAACAAATTTTTTGTTCATACAGAATATCCTTAAAAAAAATAAGATCCCGGAAATCGTCTACCAGATATGGCATTAACTGAGAAAGATAAATGCCATTTCTCATTTTTGCAAGTGAAAGATTCCGCACATCCGATCCTTTTCAAAGGTTTTTCACATCACAAGGAAGAAAAGCCTTCACTGCATCTCGTTTCCTCACTGAAAATACTGAAAATTCCCGGGCAGGATTCGATATTGCAGCACTTTTTTCTTTTTTTCTCTTTTTTTCTCCCCGTCCCTTGCGGAAACAGCAGGAAGAATCCCGGCATTCATTTCCCGGGCGGCGCAATCGCTCCGGAGAGCATTTTTCCCTCCTTTTTTCCAGCACCATCCGGCAGAAAAAACAGCGACAGACAAAACGGGGTCAACGGCAGACACGGAGAAAAGCGGAGCGAAAATCTCAAACACAAAAACCAAAAACGGCGGAAGATCAGAATTCTTCCTCCGGCTGTCTCCAGACGGGAGCAATCCCTGTCACTTCCAGACAGGGGCGTGAACAGTTTTTCATCCAATGCTGCACTCCGGTAACTCTCACAGCCCGGTGTTCCCAGAGATTCAGTCCATGCGAGCCGCCGAGAATATAGGCGAATGGATACCAGGCACGGTGAATCCGGATCGCCAGGACATGAGAGAAAAAAACCGTCTTCAGCGGGCCTCCGTCCGGAAGCGGGAGAAGCACCCCTTCCATGGAAACGTTTTTTTCCAGTCCGTCAAGGAAGGGATCCATGGCGGGAAGGAGAAAAAAATCCATCTCTTCCTGTACCTTCTGCTGCGGCGGGAGCGGAGGATCCGTGCGCCTCCGCTCCTCCTCCTTTCCGGGAGCGATGACCGCATAGGATGCAACGGCGGTGGCGGAAAGCCCTCTTTCTCCCGGGAGCCGCCGCGGAGAGGGGACGAGTCTGTCCTTCATGCCGGAAGGCTGCGGCTCATTGCTCTTTTCATCCGCTTCCGCCTCCGGGAATTGGACATACTTTGCATTCACATATCCGCTGAAGCCTTTGAGCGGAACGATCCGCAGCCATTTTCCACTGCGCGAATGTTCAAGCACAGTCAGCTTCCCGGCAGCGGGACCGATTCTGCCGTAGGCTTCGTAAGCGACGCTCGGCCCGGAACGAAGAATGCTTCCCTCCTCCGGGATTCCATCCCCGTCCAGGAAGAGAGCAGATACCCACATGGCAGCGTTTTCCGGCAGAAGAATCTCCAGCCACTGCCCTTTCTCCGCGAGCACCTTCACTTCGCTTCCGGCCGGCAGGAGTGCGACAGACGTTGCGGAAAGGTCGGGCCGGATACGCACATTCAAACAGTCTGGAATCGTCCTGGCAGTGACGCATTCCCTCATCAGCGGATCCTCTTTCCGGGAGGCATCTCTGTTTTCCTGTCTCTCTTTTCCCTTTTCTCCTTTCCCCTCCTCCCCCCGGGACGGCGGAAGGAAAACAGAAAGGGAAAAGAAAAGGAAGAGACAGCACAGGCACAGTTTTCCCCGGCGTCTCCTCCAGCACCGCCGTATCGGGATTCCGTGCATCCCGGACGGAGCATCGCCATTCCCGGGTCCTTCTCCCTTCCTTTCCCTTCTTCTCACAATTCTCTCCGTTCCCATCATTCCATATTCCGCAAACCCATGCAGCCATGTACAACTGTGCAACAGTATATTTCTGTTATACTTCCGTCATTGAGACCGGGTTCACCGGGTTCAGACACTTTGCGTCCCCTCCCCCGCGGAAAATCTATACCGGAGTGCTGAAAATTCAAGATTTTCCGCAATTTTTCCCCGCAGACGCTTTTCCAAAGTCAGACCGCGCCTCATGCGGGGACAGGAAAATCATGCGGAAACTGGAAAAGAGGAAAAGCAAAGAGTATAGTATGGAGACAGATTGATTCATGAACAGCGAATCTTTCCCGTTCACGATTCACCATCCTCTTCCGTTCTTTCCCGGAGGGGGGAAAATCAACAGCAGCAGCACAGGAGATGCCCGGCCATCATGGAGCGACAGAACAGGATCAGCAGTGCCTGGACATGGATCCCCACACTCTATTTTGCCGAAGGAGCACCGAACGTTCTGGCCGTGACGGTTTCCTTTGTCATGCTGCTCAATCTGGGCATGGCGCTTGAATGGGCGGTTTTCTGGACTTCGCTCCTGGGGCTGCCGTGGGGATTGAAACCCCTCTGGAGTCCGCTGCTCGACATGAAGGGAAGCAAACGCTCCTGGATCCTCGCGACGGAATGTTTGACAGGAGTGCTGTTGCTGCTCATAGCGTTTTCCTGTCCTCTGGGCGCATCCTTCCGGGGATTTTTCTGCATCATAGCCCTCTTCTTCCTGATCGCGTTCACATCGGCGACCCACGACGCGGCGGCGGACGGATATTACATCATCGCTCTCAGCGAACATGACCAGGCCTTCTATTCGGGATTGAGAAGCGCCTTCTACAAAGCGGCGGTCCTGGCCGGTCAGGGAGGGCTTGTGATGCTGGCGGGAATTCTCATGGAATCGGATCTTTCCTCTTCTGCGGCCTGGATGCTCTGCATGATCGTTCCGGCGCTGTTTTTTCTGGGGTTGAGGGTTTATCACGGGCATGTGCTGCCGGAACTGGAGATGGACCGTCCGGGACATCTTTCCGGAGCTTCGGGATTTCTGGAAATCATTCTTTCCTTTTTCCGGAAGAAAAAGATCGTCTCCGCACTGCTGTTTCTGCTTTTCTACCGTTTTGCGGAGGCCCAGCTGAAGGTGGCGGTGCCGTTTCTGCTGAATCCGCGTGAATCGGGAGGACTCGGACTGAGCATCGAAGAGCAGGGATTCCTTTACGGAACATGCGGGATGGCGGCGCTGATCGCAGGGGGAATCGCCGCCGGATTTCTCGTCGCCAGGGACGGCATCGGGAAATGGTTCTGGCCCATGGCGCTCGCAATCAATCTGCCCGATTTTCTTTATGTGTATCTGGCCTTCGCCATGCCGGAGAATCTCCTTGTCATCGGATCCTGCATCTTCATCGAGCAGTTCGGATACGGATTCGGGCTCACCGGCGCCATGCTGTTCATGGTCTTCTACACTGCGGACAGCGGCAGTTTCAAGACGAGTCATTTCGCCCTCATGACGGGAATCACGGCCATCGGGCTGAGCATACCGGGGATGTTTTCCGGGCATCTCATGAAATCCATGCCGTCCTTTCTTGCCTCTCTCGGGGAGAAAATTCCCGAATGGGCCTCCTCCTCCTTCCTCGCCTTTTTCCGGGGAGGAGATGCAGACCAATACCGCATTTTCTTTCTCTGGATCGTTCTCTGCACTGCAGTATCCTTCTATACGGTTCACCTGGTCTCCAAAGGCCTGGATCCCTCGTTCGGAAAATCCCGGACAGACCCGGAACACTAGGCTCACTCCGGGGAGGAGAGAAAGCATTCCCGCCAAAGGGGAAACCCGCACTTTCCCGCCCCATATTTTCCCGGCCTTTTTTCAGACAAAATTGCATTTTCCCCGCAAAAGACGACTTGACGAAAAGACTTTTCCGCGTAATAATACTTTCGTTGCAGCAAAGTTGCGAATCAAGGGAAAGAGGAGGAAGAGAACCGATGAAAAAAAATACGCTGCCTCAGATTCTGAAAGGGGATTGGATCTGGATCGAGACTCTGAGGAAAAGATATTCCAGAACCCTGTTCCTCCGCAAAGATTTCATTCTTGATTCCGTGGTTCCCTATGCGGATTTCTACATTTCCGCCTCGGGAGCCTATCATCTTTATGTGAACGGGGAATACGTCGGATTCGGTCCCGCCTCCTCGCCGGCGGGCTGCGCTTATTGCGACAGGTATGACATCTCCATGTATCTGCAGGGTGGAATGAACACAATCGGGATCCTCGCCCTGGATCTTGCCGCGCCGTCCTATTCCCACCTGATGAAAGACCCGGGCGTCTGGTGCCAGCTGGATATTGATGACAAGCCGCTTCTCTGGAGCAGTACAGACTGGTCCGTGTTCGACGGTTCCAGTTTTGAAACCGGGACAGCCCGAAGAAACACGGGAATCGAATTCACGGAAAAACAGATCCTCGACGCCAAACCAGTCGGCTGGAATAAACCGGGTTTTCAATCGGATCACTGGCGGAACGCCACGGCAGTCCGTCCGGTCACGGACATGACCATGCGTCTGCTTTCCTATCCCTGCACGCCCTGTGACCTGAACCAGACGGATCTTCTGGAACTGCTCGGGCACGGAACCTTCAAGGAGGGATACGAACATACGCATGTTTCGTTCCGGAGTCTCTCCAACATCCGCAATCCCTACGGGACCTACGCGGCTCAAACCTTTTTCCGCGGAGAGAAGGATGCCGCAGTTCAGGCGGCGCTCTCCTCGGATGATCCCGTGGTCGTGTTTCTCAATGATGAACTGGTCTTCAGCAAAGGAGTGGATCTGGGAGCGCTTCATCCAGATCCTTGGAGACGGCTCTTCCCGCTGGAGTTTTCCAACATTCATTCCGCCCCGCTGTTTCCTCTCCGTCTCCGGGTGAAACAGGGCTGGAATAAACTTGTCGTTCTGCAGAAGACCGATCCCGCGGGGATGGGTTTTTCCATCATCTTTCCCTCCTGGAAATCCGGGAAAGTCAAATTCAAACGGGAAACTCTGACAGACGCCATGGCGGGATGGAAAATCGCGGGTCCCCTGAAAATGCCGATTGAAGAAGCCCTTCCCTCCATCCCCGTGGACCGACTCGACTGCATGCCATTCACCCCGATTCCGGAAAATATCAGCGACGCCTCCACCTGGCTGAATTCCTGTGCCTTCACTCTGAAACAGGATCCTCTTGACATGAACAAAGGCATCGGGGAAGGCGAATTTCTCATCTACAAGCTTCCGTCCCTGATGTACGGCTTCCCGGTGATTGACCTCGAAGGCCATTCCGGTGATATCGTGGACATCACCTGCGGGCTGGAAATACGCGATTCCAAAGTCATTCCCATTGCTCCCGAGCTCGGACGGAACACCGACACATTCGTTTTGTCGGAAGGGTTCTGCCATGCCATGCGCCTGTATCCGCGCGGAGCGCGCTATCTCATGCTTTCCGTCCGGAAGGCCAGGAAGAAAATCAGGTTCGCAGCCGTCCGTTTCGCCATTTTCATGAGAGACACCCTGAAGGAAAACGATTTTGAATGTTCAGACCCGGTTTTCAACGAGATCTGGAAAATTTCCATGGAATCGCTCAAACAAAGCAGCAATCTGTCTTTTCTGGACAATCCCTGCGGGAAGCGCTGTCAGTCGATTCTGGAATCCATGATTCAGTCTCTGGCGTCCTTCTACATGCTGGGGGAGACGCGCCTTTCGGAAAAAGCGCTTCTGGAATTCGCCTCCGCGCAGATCGAAACCGGAAACATCCCGGACATCGCGACTTCCGACCTGGCAAAATTCCTTCCCGATTACGCTCTGCTCTGGCCCATCTGGCTGAATTATCACTGGAATTTCAGCGGAGACGCCGCCTTCCGGGATAAAATGCTCCAGCATCTTGATCTGCTGATCGCGTGTCTGCGCAGACTCATCGGGAAAGACGGTCTGCTGCATTCCTCGGCCGGGGAAGGAGTCCGCATCCACTCGTATCTCACGGATGTCATCGGAATAGAACGGGAAGGGGTCGTCACTGCGCTGAACGCCCTTTTCTGCCGTTCCATTCTTTCTTCCGCAAGTCTTTACGAGGCTGCAGACCAGTCGGTCAAGGCGGCTGAAACACGGAAACTCGCAGAAGAAAACGCAAACGCCATCAGGAAACTTGTTTTCGACAAGAAGAGCTGTCTCTTCGCCGACTGTGTGCGGGACGGGAAGAAATCCGAAACCGCCTCCGCCCAGACCAATCTTCTGGCGCTTCTTTCCGGCACGGCGCCCGCCGAATGCCTGGACGTCATTCTGAAAACCTTTGTTTCCGAATCCATGATCCGCGGCTGTGAAGCCTCTTCCATGTTCAACATTTTCATTCTGGAAACCCTGTTTTCCTTCGGGCGCGGCGAACAGGCCTTCCGCCTGATCCGCAACACCTACATTGAAAAGAAACAGGCGGAGGAAAATTACGGAGGCTCCGGCGGAACTCCGGCCCAGCAGCAGGAAAACACCCTCCTCAAGGGTGAAAGAGAAGACAGCAGCGAACATGCCGGAAGAATCATTCCGGGCATCTTCCTGATCCGGGAACTCCTCGGGATCCGGCCGGCGGTCCCGGGACTTTCCCAGGTTTATTTCAACCCTGCGATTCATGTTGTTTCTCATGCAAAAGGGCACATTTCGACGCCTTACGGAAAAATTTTCATCGAATGGTCCTACAAGGCCGGAGAACTCAACGTCGTGGCCGATGCCAATTATCCGCTCGACATCGCTCCGGATTTCCCGCCTGAACTTCTGGAACACTGCACGTTCCAGCTCGGGAATTCCGTCAGCGTTCTGATGCCGGGCGACGATTCCCTTTAAGTTAAGATATCCATCACAAGGAGGTTTTTTCCCCGTGTCTCTGATTTCCAACACGGAAGCACTTGAGCTGCTTCAGGACAACAACTGCCCGGGCGTCACATCCCGTTTTCTGGATCTTCTTTCCCGCGCATGCGCCGCAAGGGAACTTCATTCCGGGCGGAAGATCGAAATGTGTTCCATCGTCAACGCCCGATGCGGCAACTGCACGGAAAACTGCGCATTCTGCGCGCAGTCCGCACGCTCGAAGGCCCCCATCCACACATGGGACATTCTCAGCGCGGATGAAATCGTCAAAGGAGCGGAAAACGCCTCGAAGGCAGGCGCACGCCGCTACGGGATCGTCACATCCGGGCGCTCCGTCGGGAAAGGGAAGGAACTCGACGTCCTCTGCGACGCCATCCAACGCATCCGGAAGAATCTGGACATCCTCCCCTGCGCCTCTCTCGGAATCCTTTCCGAAGAGGTCCTGCTCATTCTCAAGGAGGCCGGACTCGAACGCTATCATCATAATCTGGAGACCGCAGAATCCTTTTTCCCCTCCGTATGCTCCACAAGGAAGTACGAGGATCAGACACGGACCGTCAAACTGGCAAAAAAAGCGGGACTTTCCGTCTGTTCCGGAGGTATCTTCGGACTCGGAGAGTCCAACGAACAGAGGATTGAACTGCTCGACTGCATCCGTTCGCTCGGAGTGGATTCCGTCCCGATCAACTTCCTGAACGCCATCCCCGGGACTCCTCTGGAGCATGCTGAAGCTCTGACACCTTCGCAATGTCTGCGCATCATCGCGGTGGCGAAACTCATGATGCCTTCCGTTTCTATCCGGATCTGCGGAGGAAGAGAAAAGAATCTCCGCGATTTCCAGTCCTGGATCTTCGCCGCGGGCGCAGACAGTTTCATGACCGGCGGATATCTCGTCACACCGGGAAGAGACAGATCCAGCGATCTGCAGATGATCCGTGATGCCGCCATGACTCTGCTCCAGTAGAAGGGAAAAAGTCGGGGAAAAGTCGGAAGAAGCGCCTTTTCGCTCTCCCTCCTTCTCCTCACTTCTCCTCCTCCTCCGGCTTCTCCAGATTCATCCGGGAAAGTTTCCCTCATCGTGCGCCGGAAGGGGAAAGAGAAAAAGGAAGAAGAAAAAACAGAAGAATCAGACGAAGAAGATGTAAGTATTGCAGATAGAACAGTTCAACTATTAACAGTAAATGACTTTTCTAAATTATTATCAAAGGATAATGTAATAGCATTACTTGTATTTTCAATAATTTGTGGAATTGCAATAAGAATGTCTAACGAAAAAGGAAAAGTATTTCTAGCTTTTTTAG
>CAJMAW010000006.1 GCA_905211485.1 uncultured Lentisphaeria bacterium
GCCTGCGTGTCGCGAAGGAGGGCGAATGCGGTTCCAACGGCGGCGCGCCCGGGGATCTGTATGTGGTGATCCACGTGCGGCCGCATGATGTGTTCCGCAGGGACGGGAACGACGTGATCTGCGATCTTCCGGTGGATTTCGGGACGGCCATTCTGGGGGGCATCGTCGATGTCCCGACCGTGACGGGCAAGACCCGGATGAAAATTCCCCCCGGTACTCAGAACGGCGCGATGCTCCGGATCCGTGGCAAAGGGATGCCCGCTCTCAAGGGCGGCGCACGCGGAGACCAGATTGTGAAAGTCCATGTGGAAATTCCCGTCAATCTCAGCGAATCCCAGAAAGAACTGATCTCCAGGGCAGCCGCGTCCCTGACAGATTCCAACCAGCCGAAAAGGACCGCCTTCCTGGAAAAGGCCAGGCGTTTTCTCTCCTGAGCGGAGAAAACGCCCCCGCCCGGGAAAATGCCAGACAACAACTGTATATTCAAATAAGGAAAAAAACGGAACCGCTGCCGAAGGATCCACTTCCTCCGTGTGCGCGGTTTTCCCTTCTTATCCCGCAGTCACCGAAACAACAAGACCCCAGCCATGACAAAAAAAGACGACAAAGCCCCCGCCTCCGGCGAAAACGAAGTCATCGCCCGCAACCGAAAGGCCTTCCACGATTACGAAATTCTCGAAAGCGTGGAAGCCGGGATCGAACTCTGCGGGACCGAAGTCAAAAGCTGCCGCATGCGTTCCGTGGCGATGAACGACTCGTTTGCGAAAATTGAAAATGGAGAGCTCTTCGTTTTCGGCCTGACGATTTCCCCTTATTCGCACGGGAACCGTTTCAATCACGAGTCCGTGCGCCGCCGGCGGCTTCTGATGCACCGGAAGGAGATTCTGAAGCTTTCCAACCGGGTCCGGGAGAAAGGTCTGGCGCTGATTCCCCTGAAGCTGTATCTGAAGCGCGGATATGTGAAGGTGGATCTGGGAATCGCCCGCGGGAAGACCTTCGGGGACAAGCGCGAAACTCTGAGAAAACGTCAGGACGAAATGGACGCGAGGCGCAGCATGGGCGCCAGAGGCAGATGAAACGATGAAGAAAAACGGATCGTTTTCTTATGCGGGGGGAAACGGGGGAATTCTGGAGGTGTTGAAAATCGCGCTTCCCCTGATTATGGCGTCCGCGGGGAATGCGCTGAATCTGTTTACGGACCGGGTGATGCTGACGCGGTATTCGGAAGAAGCGATGAGTGCTGCGTTTCCGGCGGGGCTGACGGCGTTTTCGCTGTCCTGCGTTTTCATCGGGACGGCGGGATATGCGGGAGCATTTGTCGCCCAGTATGTGGGTGCGGAGAATCCGCGCCGGGTCGGCGTATCGGTCTGGCAGGGAATTTTCATGGCGCTTGCCGGAGGAGCGGTGATGGCGGCGGGGGCGTTGTTTGCAAAGCCGCTCTTTGATTTTTTCGGACATGAAGCGGAATCGCTGCGTCCGCTGGAGGTGAAGTATTTCACGATCCTGATGCTGGGGACCATCATTCCGCTGCTGAACGTGGCGTTTTCGACCTTTTGGGGCGGGCGCGGCAGGACCGCCGTCATCATGACGGTGAACCTGATCGTGACGCTCTGTAACATTCCCTTCAACTATCTTTTTATTTTCGGAAACCGTTTTGATCTTCCTCTTGCCGGCGAACTGGTGATCCCGGAACTCGGGATTGCGGGGGCGGCAATCGGGACGATTCTTGCGGGCCTGCTGGGCGTTCTGCTGTATTCGGCGCTCTTCTTCTCCCGCGGGAACCGGGAGACTTTCGGGACCCTGACGCAGGTCTGGGACTGGAAACTGTTCTGCCGTCTGATCCGTTTCGGTGCGCCGAACGGGATTCAGTTTTTTCTGGATCTTGCCGCCTTCAACGCCTTCATCATCATTCTGGGGAGGATCAATCAGACGGTTCTTGCCGCATCCGGCATCGCCTTCGCCCTGAACTCCATTGCCTTCATTCCGATGATCGGGATCGGACAGACGGTTTCCATTCTGGTGGGGCAGTCCATCGGCGCGGGGAACATCCCTCATGCCGAACGCTCCGTGAGAAGCGCGCGGATCCTGATTCTGATGTATATGGCGTGCATGGCGACGATGTTTGTCATTTATCCCGATCCCGTTCTGAGCCTTTTCCGCCTTCAGCCCGGAGAGGTCATGGACATGACGCGCCGGATGCTCCGCTTCATCGCCGCCTATCTGCTCTTTGACGGCATGTTCATCCTGTACGGAAATGCGATCAAGGGCGCGGGGGACACGCGTTTCGCGATGATCATGGGGGCGGGGATGGCGTGGTGTCTTTTTGCGCTTCCGTGCATAGTGGCTTATGCGCTGGGTGCTTCGGTGTGGGTGCTCTGGCACATCTGCGTCGGATACATCATGATCAGCGGTCTGGTCTTTTATTTCCGTTACCGCACGGGAAAATGGAAGACGATGCGCGTCATCGAAGCATCCGGGAAGGGGGAGGGGATCGGTGGCGGCGCTTCCTCCGCCCCGTGTCCGGAACTTCCGGAGAATCCGCAGGGATCCTGTGCCTGAAGGGAATATCCCCATTCCCTTTTTTATTCCTCTCCTCCTTCCAGCGGGG
The DNA here is from genome assembly GCA_905211485.1 of uncultured Lentisphaeria bacterium. Taxonomy (GTDB): domain Bacteria; phylum Verrucomicrobiota; class Lentisphaeria; order Victivallales; family UBA1829; genus CAJMAW01. The sequence goes on from CAJMAW010000006.1 coordinate 2,609, forward strand.
GGAGGATATGAAGAATCTTTGAAAAATCTGTTTTCTGTATCCCCCCTGTCCATCCGCATTTTTTTGATTTTTTTCTGAAAGACATCCCATTTACTGCTTAGAGAAACGAATTTTTGACAGAGAAAAATGCGGGAAATACTTTTCATCTGTGCTAAATCGGCTTTTTCAAGGAAAAATTTTCAAAAAAAGCTTGAAAAAAGACGCAGGAATACTATACATACAAAAAAATATTATAAATAAGAAGGTTGGGGGACTCTTTCTGCACAGAGTCTGAAAACATCATCACAACAGGAGAGCAAAACATGCCGGACGACCAGAATGCCAAGGCTCAGATCATCAATGATAAGAATGGATATGTGTGGACATCGAATCGTTTAAGCATAATTCTTATGGGAGAGAACCCCGACAACCTGGATGGCGGGCGTGTCAACACTGCAGAGAATGTAAAGACCGTCAATAAATATTATGCTGCCATCACCTTTGCCGAGGAAGGGAACAGCCTGACCATCGGCGGGATCAACAATCCGTCGGGCTCGGATTACAATATTTCCTATACGGGCGATAATCTGCAGAATGATCTTGCCGCGGTGCGTTTTGCTGCAGGCGGTTCGATTGCCTTTTCCTCCCATACCGGGGCTTCCCGCGCCAATTTGAATTCGGACGGAGGTCCGGAAAAGTCGGATTCGGATATTCATATCGGCGCCTTTTCCTCCATGAAGACATCCGATGTAGTCTCCCTTACGGTCAGCAATGGGACAAAAGATGTCGTGATTTACATCAACCCCTCCGCCGACGCGACTGCTGCCGAACGCTATATTGCCCAGGGAGAGGATGGCAACTGGTATTATGTCACCCGTTCCATGACGGCGACAGGGGTTTATTCCTATGCCTTCAGTGCGAATCAGGTATCCGCAGCGGAACAGATTCCGAAACAGGTTCAGACGACAGCTCCTGATGGGAAGTCCTATGGCGTTTATTACGGCAACGGGATCTACTATTGTACAGATGAGAATGGAGTGAACTATAGTCTTTACCGGATTCTGGGAGCAGACGGGAAATATACCTATATCATTGGTTCAACTCTGACCTCAGTGCCTTCGGACAGTACGGTTGTATATGATCTTCAGGATGCGGTGGATGTCGGTTCCTCCTACGAGGGGGCTGTGATCAAAAACAATTCCGTGATTTCCGGGATTGAAGCGAAAGATTACCTGAGCATCAACGGGGATTTTGCGGGGACTTTGTCCGTGGGGATTCTGGATTCCCGGACCGGATATCTGAATGAGTTCAACGGCTGGCGAGTGTCTCCGGAAGAAGAGAAGGCGCTTGTGACCAGTCAGAATGCTTCTGTGGAGAATGTTGCGGAAGTTTATGGAGTCAAGGTCGGCGAACGAGTGGAAAGCACGGGGGGCGGATCTCAGGAGGGAGATGCAGAAGACCTTGTGACGTCAGGAGATGTGACGATCGGTAACAGTTTCACCGCTGAAATGACTGTGGTGAACAAGACGAGGATCGAATCGCCTGAAAAGCTGGAGATTCTGGACAACACCCTGTCGTCCTACGGCGTGTATGCGGGGAACAGCATTTACCTGGAATCCGGGAAATGGGACGGGACTGTCAAAGTTGTCAATGATCAGAATCTTCTTCAGCAGAATTCCGATCTTCTTCTTGCCAAGGAACTGGGGAACCGAACGGATCCGGACCGCGCTCATTACAGTTATGAAGGTACCTTTGATTCGGCCCGCAAGGAAAACTCCATGCCCACTTTGTTCAGCGATTCTACGGACACATATAATGTCTATATCAATGCACTGAACGCGGACGGGACGGTGAAAGACTTCTACATTGCCTGGATCAATCCGATTACAGGCGTGGAAGATCCCAGCAAGAAATTCCTTTTTGCCAATACCGCGGCAAATACCAGTGTGACTGGCCTGGTGTTTACACAAGACTTTTCCGAATGGCTGAAGGCTCCGACCGGTAATGAAAGTGGTGCCATCTTCAAAGTCGGTGCGAACGTCGGTTCAGTGGAATTGAATTACACGCATACGGATCAGTGGGCGAACAACACCAACGGCGTCACTTCCACGCTGTCCGGGAACCACATTTATTCCGCCGGGCTGGATGCTGGGAGCGATATCTATATTGATGCATTGACCGGAGAGATTTCCGCCTCCTCCAGTGATACCGGACTTCTTGCCGAAGCGATGCGTTCCACTTTGCAGCTGCTTTATTATTCTAAAAAGATTGATGTTTCAAAATTTGAACGTTATGACGGACAGGATCCGACTTCATTCACTACCTTTGAAGCGTCCATGTCGGAACTGGAAAATCTTCAGAACATGGTGACCAGTGCAGAGGCTGCCGACAGGAAAGACAATCCGGAAGTCCTGACTATTGAAATAAGCGGCAATACTCTGGAAGCGAAGAGCATTGTCGGCAAGAACGTGACGATCAATGATTTCACCGGCAAGTTGAATGCTGCTGTGAACGGAAACCTTCTGGATGCTGTTTTCCGTACGGAAGACGGATATCTTCCATATACGACGGAACAGACGGTTACAGAAAACAAGTTTTACGCAGTCGGGATCGAAGCGGAAACTCTGTCTCTGGGCCTCTTCAATGGCGAAATTTATGTGGAGGTGAAGGATAATGATTTCCTTGCGCAGACAGGCGAGTCCTATTCCATGGACGGAATTCTGACCGGCACCCTGATCGGTTCCGATGATATGCGCGGAACCATCACCATGGAGATTTCCGACAATCTTCTCGGAGTAACGGTCTCAGAGGAGGGAATCACCACAGTCTCCAGAGTCTATGCCACCGGGATTTATGTGAAAGGGGATATGACCCTGACCGGAAAGCTCGGCACCAATATTACGATTACAAATGACAATCCTGATGATCTGGGTGTATCAGTTCCATATGCTTCTGATGATTTCATTGTCGCTGTGAAACTTTCTCCCGGATCCGATTCAGAGGCAGCGGGCATTCTGACGGCAGAGGCATTTACCGGGGAGATTACTTTAAGAAATTCCGCTGTTGCCGGTATCTCCGCCCCGACCGCCGGATTTTCTGTATACGGCTTTGACACGCATACGGCATCTCAGAATTTTACCGCTTCGGAATATGCCGGATATTCCATCCGCGGGGATGCTTTTGATTTTACAGGGAGCATAACTGCGAAATATGGGATTGTCTCCGTCGGAGCTTTGAATATCCGTGTTTCCGGGACGATTGATTCTGCAGGGAGTATCGCCATTGAGTCGGAACATTCTGTGGAGTATGCTCAGCAGTGGCATGGCGAGTATAATAATGTTGTGGAAAACGATTATGTGGAAATCGCTTCCGGTGCTGTTGTGAACGGTTCCATTAATCTTTATAAAGGAGAAAATACTCTTGTCATCAGCAGCGGCGCTTCCATTCAAGGCAATATTTATGCCACAGGAAGCACCGGGACGAATTTGATTTTTATGCTGGAAGGCGCCGCCACAGGGCAGGCGATTGTCCAGACTCTGGGGTATTACGGATTCAGTCCCGATTTGACTCTGACAAGTGCCGCCACGATTTCCTTCAATTTGAACAATGCCGCAACCGGCACCTATGATATTTATTCTTATTCCGGCAGTTATACTCAAAGCTGGGCGAGCAGCTGGAGCGGCAAGGATTTTGCCTGTTTTTACAAGGGGCAGACACTCAGCATCCGTCTGGGACAAACCATTACTTTCCAAGACGGGGAATATACTGTAAAAGCCACGCTGCAAACGAACGGCGATGTGAATGGAGAAGGATCCGTCCAGCTTGTTGTGGACCGGGATGCCGGAGCTGTACTGGATGCCTTTGACGCCGGATATGCGTCTGGCGGCTTTGAAACTACGACCGAAATCAACCGTGAGGACAGAACCGCCACGCTCACCTGGAGTGCCCCGAAACGCGCTGACGGGACATATTGTTACGAACAACTCAATGCCAGCGGTGCTCTGGAACTGGATAGGACCTTCTATTATGAACTGGAATACTGGATTACCGATAAAGATGGAGTGAAAGGCAAGTCCATTACGGTGAAGCTGGATGCGATAGACCAGGTGATCAGGGATGACCACGACAATGAAACCGCCAGAGAGAAAAGCTTTGTCATAACCGGTCTTTCCGAAGGAGAAAAAGTCGAATGGCGTGTCCGCTGGGTTACGGACGACGGGAAAAATATGTCCGCCTGGACCACTCTCGATTCAGAAACGAATCCCACCGGTGCACTGGATGCCGATATCGTGATGAATTCCAATACCCCGAAGGTGAGCGATGTTCTGACCGGTTCCGGCGGCGTCACCTCCGCCTTTGCGAAGATGCAGTGGGATTCGGCGACGACGGAAAATTACAATCTTAAGAACTACACCGTTCAATACTTCACCCGGACCTCTGCTGTGGAACAGGAATTCAAGGCAGTGGTGAATGAAGACGGCGAAGTGATCGGCCTTTATTCCAGTGATCAGACTTATGGGGACCAGAGCGGGACACAGGTGGACATCAACAGTGCTGCTCTTCTGGACAAAGTCATCAGCTTCATGTTTGAGAACAATGTATACAGTGCTCTCTACACAAAGACAGTCACTGCGACGGAAGCGATTGTTTCCGGCCTTCAGGACGGGAACAACGTTTACTGGCGCGTCCGTGCGAATGACGACGGCGGCAACAGCAGCACCTATGTCAACGGAGAAACCTTCCGAGTCTCCGTCGGGGATGAAACCGCTCCGGAATTCAAGAATGAGAAGTCCAGCGATTTGACTCCCGAGCTCGTCTATACTGTGAGACGCACCTATATGCGGGAAACGGATACCGGCTCTCTGGTCGAGACGTATTATGAAACGCCGGAAATGGATATTACTCTGTATTGGAACCGCACGAAGGCGGATTCGCAGTCCGGGCTCAGATATTATCTGATCGAGCTGCAGAAACAGGAATACAACGAGGAAGGGGAACTGATTCCGAGCGATTCCTGGCAGCAGTATCAGGTCATGGAATATGAAATGACCTCGACGCGGGAAGGATATGCGTATCAGTGGAGCATCAGCGGACTGGAAGGCGGACTCTACAAATACCGGATCAGCGCAGTGGATCATGCGGGGAATGTCAGCGAACCCTACACGAATATCGTGACGGTTCATGAGCCTCTGAACGGAGATCCCCTGATTGTGAATGCGAACGGCGAATTCGGAAGCAGCGATGTCACGGCGCCGGAAGGCGGGACCATCACCTTTGCGCAGGCGAAACCTGATGTCGTCAAGGATGACACGGGCGCCATCACCGGAGTTTCCCTGACTTTGAACTGGACTCCCTCGGAGGATATCCTGGATGAGAGCGGAATTATTTACAAGGTCTACATTTCCACGTCTGCGGAATTTCCCTCCGACTCCACAATTACGGTTCTTTCCGACCTTGACACGACGAGCATCACGCTGAACAATATGGCGGGCGACCGGAACATTGGCTGGTTCTTCCAGCAGAATACCCGCAATTTCTATTACAAGGTGCAGGCGCTTGACAAATACGGGAACACCAACGATTCCCTGATGGCCGGCGATCCGCGCCCGATCGACTTCAGCGATGCGGGAAAGACTCTTTCCGACGATTCGGCTCCGACCCAGGCGACCGGTCTGGCGGCGTCGCTGGAAACCCTGGATGCGGATGGAAATCTGAAGAAGGATATTGTCACATTCCGCTGGAATCCGGCGTCCGACGCTCTTTCCGGCGTGAAGGAATATGACATTTATCTTGCGGAAGGGATCGGCGATAACGTCGTTTACTCCCTGTATGCGACGGTGAATGCGACGGAAAGCATGGCCTATACCCTTCCCACCAAGTCCTTTGCGGAAGGCTCCTATTCCTGGTATGTCGTTGCGAAGGATGCCTGCTACATTTCCGCGGAGGATTCTCCGAACAACTTTTCGACAAGCGATATCGCCACCTTCTCCATCGACGTGACCGCTCCGGGCTACCTTGGATCCGATGTCCAGAGCAGTCCTCTGCATATTGTCGGCGACATTGTCTACTGGAATATGGGGACGGATGCCAACGGAATCCGCGAATATGTGCTGGAATACAAGGCTTCGAGCTCCAGCAAATGGATCACCGTCACACTGGACGATCTGGATTCCACCAGTGCGAAAATTTCAAATCTGAAGAACGGGCAGAAATATGATTTCCGCCTGACCATGTATGACAACGCGGATACAAAGAGCATTACCGGAGAATCCAATTCAAAACAGTACGTTTTGAACAACCAGACTCTCTCCATCCCCACAAGCCGCACCTACATCAAGCTCGATGGCTGGACCAATGATCCGAACGCGCTGTATTATGAACTTGTGTACAGCATCACCAATGCGGACGGAACGATCTCCGAAGCCACCAAGGTGAAGGTGTATTCTCTGGAATACTATCTGAATGATCCTGACAACATCAAACCCGGATCGGTTGTGAATTATCAGGTCAAGTCCGTCATCGGCGGATCGGATGCGGCCCCCGTTTACGGTACCACGGATGAAGTGCGGACCGCGGTCTACATTGATGACCTCACGCCTCCCGAACTGACACGTTACGATGATACCGGCTCCTACTTCGCCGTTTCTTCGGAACTCAAGATCACCGGGGATGAGAAGAAGCAGAACATCACCATCAAGTGGAAACCGGCGACCGATACTCAGCTGGATGAAGAGGGCAACACCATTTCCGGATCGGGAGTCAGCAAATATGTCCTTCAATACAAGCTGGCGGACGGAAAGACCTGGGAAGAAATCTCATCCGATGCGATTCTCGGCTCCATCACCATCAACCACGATATTACGAAGCAGGAATATTCCTATACCTTCACGAATCTGCCGATCGGTTCTTACGACTATCGCATTACGGTGTACGACAATGCCGGGAACAGTTCGGAAGCGCTTTCCACGGAAAGCGTCGGGATTCCGTTCATCGGGGACCTGACCGGGGACTTCACGGAACATTCCTTTACCGTGACTCCGACTTTCGCCACCTCGGAAGACGGAACGAATACCGCGATCACGTCCGCGACGATCGAAGTGTCCTGGACGGATACGATCTCTTCGGACACCAAACTCCGCTATCAGCTCACGTTCTCTGACAATCCCGAATTTTCCAGCACACTGGGCAAGGTGTTCTCTGTGAGCACCGATCTGGTTCAGGGCGGCGGAAGCAACGTGACCTTCAACAACGAGTTGTACTATGCGTCCGGCCTCTTCTCGGGAATGGACAAGGTGTACTGGAAAGTGACTCCGGTGGATGAATTCGGAGTGGTCGGGCTTGCGGGAGAGGTGTGGGACTACAGTTTCCTGGAAGACGAAAATGTCGGAATGAAAATTCAGGACAATGTCCGGCCGACGCTTCCGGAATCGGAAAGCCTTACCTTTGTCAACCTCAAAACCGGGAAGGTTGTCGGAGACTATGTCTTTGAAGAGGATTTCGAGTATGGGGAAGGCTTTGTTGCTTCGACCGGATATAATGCGAATTTCGTCTGGAACAATGCCACGGACGATTTCGGCATCATCGGCTTCAATCTGACCTTGACTTCGACGGATGGTTTGAACAAGGATCTGAGCGGGACCTACTGGCTGCCCGTTACGCAGGATTCCGGTGATCTTTCCGGGAATCATCTTGAGGCCCAGGCTTTCTTGAAGGACGGGAAGTACCAGTGGACCATTTCCGCTGTTGACGGCGCGGGGAATGAAACCGCGTACAAGCAGAAAGGGACGTTCACCATGGATACCGTCGCTCCGATCTGGGCAGACGGGGACAGCGGACTCCGTGTGGATGCCGACGGGAAATATGTCATTCTCAACTGGAATACGGCTGCGGATACCTACGGTGTGGACTATTACAACATCTACTACCGCGAGAAAGGATCCAGCTCAGGCGAATGGAAGAGCTTCCTCTCCAAATGGACTTCCACTTCCTATTTCGGCACGCAGGAGAAGGATGGAACGTATGAGTTCCTGGTCACTGCAGTCGACAAGGAAGGCAATGAAATGCAGAAGGATGCGACCAAGGCCGTGACGGGGACCGTCAATGCTGCGAATGATCTGCCGGATGCCTATCTGAATGCATCGACTGTTGTCGACACCAGATCCACTCCGTCCGCTGGAAAGGACGACTACTCCGGCACGGATTACTGGGAATGGGATAATGCCCAGGATACGGCAGTCGGACTCGACGACAAGGCGGATTCGATCCATGTTCATGTGGAAGCGGAATCGTCTCTTGTCCTGAGATTCACAGATGTGGAGTCGATTTACGGGAAGGGGACGACCATTACTGTCAAGTGCTACGGAGCCGGATATACGAGTCCGCTGGCGACCTATCGTCTTTCCGGAGATCAGAGCATCAGTCTGACTCTTTACAACAGCAGTACCGCTTACAATGTCAAGGATTATTACTTTGAGATCACCTCCACCGTGACCACGGCTGCGATGAGCTATCAGCTTGATCTTCAGCTGAAAGACATGGGTGCGCTGACCAGCGGCGGTTCTCCGGATGCGAAGCCGATAGCCGACAATGACAACGGACTTGTGTTCGACGTCCAGCGCAGTCTCGCCGGTGGAGCAAGTCCCACGGACAGATATGATTTTTCGACCGATGATGACGGACGTTATACCTTGATTCTGGAGGATTTGACGGCACGAGTCCGCCTGGATGTCTACAGAGCGTCTGACGACCGACGTCTCAAGACCTTGACGATTTCTCCCTCCCAGCTTGCCGACGGCACATTCAAGAACAGCTCCGGCAAGATCGCAGACATGATCCTGGATCAGGGAGACTATTATTACACCGTTACTGTCATTGACGCCGCAAAAGGTGTTTCCACCAACTATAAGGCAACTCTCTACGGAGAAGCCTTCACCAAGGCGGATGAAGACACTTCCGCCGATCCCGGAAGAAAAATTGACGAGCCTCTGAACTTTGTTGCGCTGGATGGAGACGCAAATGCGAAGTCAGCCGTCATCTCTTCCGACGGATGGGTTGGCTATGGTGACAACGCGGATTACCTTTCGTTCCGTGTGGATGAAAGCGGGGAATATGATTTCCGGATCAGCGATGTGGAAAACACGCTCTCGTTCAAACTGATGAATCTGGATACCGGGCGCGCGGTCAGAAGCATATCCGCGACTTCCTCCCAGAAGAACGGGGAGAATGTTTCCTCTGCAGTCACGGGAGTTTATGAACTGGAAGCGGGAGTCAACTATCAGCTGGTCGTCACCGCGTCCGGTGCATCCTCGGCGAAGAATTCCAGCTACAAGATCACCGCGACAAAGCATGAGGATGATCTGAACGGAACTCTGGACGCTGCCCAGTCGCTTGCAGAGACAGATCCCGATTCCAACGGCGGTTTCCTGACGAAATACAACTGGGTCGGATTGAACGACAATATTGATTATTTCAAGATCATCCCGGATGCGACCGGAACTTATGATTTTGAGATTTCCGGATTGACCAATGCGGTGACTCTGAGTGTCGTGACAATCGGTCCGAATTCCAGAGGCGTGGATGTGGAAACCGTCCTGAAGAAAGTCACGGTGACTCCGGCCTATACCTCGAGCACCATGACCTGGAAATCCTCCGGACTTCTGGAAGGAGTTCTGCTGGACAAGGATCAGACGTATTATGTGAAAGTCCAGGCCACCGGTGCTACCTCCAATAGGAATACCTACTACAATCTTAAGATGACTTCCGAATCTTTTGAAAGCCATCTGACCAATGACGACTATGTCCTTTCCGAAAAAGGTGTCGCCACCTTTGCCATGGAGAAGGCCAGGGATATTTCCGATAAAGGCGCAACTGACATTCTCGTGACTGGAGACGAAGCATGGGTCGGCTACGGCGATACTCTGGATGCGTACAAGATTCAGCTGCAGGAGGGAGACGGAGTCTACAATATCACGGTCAGCGGCATTACCAACCGCGCCGTCGTCCGGATTTATGATGAAAACGGAAAGCAGAAAGCCGCGACGACTGTTGCAGGAACGGAGGCTTCCCCGCGGAGCGCCTACTTCGGATTCAATACTCTCTTGGATACAGCGGATGCTCCGACGACGTATTATATCACGGTGGAATCCTCCTATGCCTCCCGCGGCTTGAATACCTCCTATGAGATCGACGTGGAAAAGATCCTCACCCCGGATGCAGGAACTGCCGGGAACTGGGATGATGCGACTACCAGCACATCGTATGTCCAGGACAACAAGATTGTTGTGGATTCCTCCAAGGAAGGTGTCACCCAGCTGGCCGAGAATGAATACATCGGGAACAATGACACGGTGGATATCCGCCAGCTTGAGATTACTCAGGCGGGGAACTACCGTTTCGCCCTGGATGGACTTTCCAATACGGCCAAGCTGGTGATCTTCCAGCAGGTGTCGTCCACCAGCCGGAAGAACTATGCGTCTGTGAGTGCCACGCCGCGTTTCAACGCCACGACAGGCGAGTGGACTTACGACACTCTCTTCACCAACGAACTGTATCTGGAAGCCGGGATCTATTATATCGAGGTCTCCGCGGCCGCGACCAAGACCACGAATTACGATCTTTACATGCAGGCCGAATTTTCCAATTACACCAAGTTCGACGGCCAGGATGTCAGGAATAAGAACAACTGGGCCAACAATGTCCTCGGCGCGACCAATGACAAGGAATTCATTCAGGTCACTCTGGATGGGAGCAAGCAGGATCTCGGGGAAACCTGGCTCACCAGACCTTCTTCCGACAACAACAGCAAGGAAGTCGAATGGGTCGGCGATGCGGACAAGGTGGATTATTATCAGGTCAATGTCGAAACCAAAGGCAGTTACAACTTCATTCTCTCCGATCTGACCAATGCGGTGAAGATGACGATCTATAAGGAGAATGGGACAACTGCGCTGAAATCCGTGACCGTCACTCCGAAACTGGATGCCGCAACCGGCGACTGGACTGTCTCCGGAGGAGGCATTTCCAACTACATTATGGAGGCGGGAACGTATTATGTGAAGGTGGAAGCCACAGGTGCCGCCTCTCACAAGAATACCTTCTATCATCTTTCAGTGGATGGAGATGTCTTCTGCAACCAGAACAGCGCAGACAACACGTACAAGACCGCAACGTATGTCACCTACAACACCAGCGTCAATCCCATTGACGGGAAGCCGACTGAACAGTACGGCACCCTGGTCTACGGTGAATGGGTCGGCTACGGGGATTCGATTGACTACTTCGCCTTCTCCGTCGACAGCAGCAGCAAGGACGGCAAGATGACTGCGGGTGTCTATACCTTCTCTTTCGGCGACAATCCGAATCTGGTGAATGAAAATGCGCTCTTCTACATTTACCGCAAGGTTGTCAGCTCAAGCGGAACGGAGAGCAGTCCTGTGCAGATCGGAACCTTCAACGGTGCAAAGGCGGATTCTCTGACCTTGACCCTGCTGGACGGGGATTATTACATCGCCGTCAAATCCGCTGACAGCGGAAGAGGTGTCAAGAACACCACCTATGACATCAAAGTGGAAGAATCCGAGACCAGCCGTTATGCGATCCTCTCCGCCTCTCAGGTGGAAAAGCCCGGAGAGAGCGATACGCTGGTCTGGGAAGTTGGCGATGATGCCAAGTTCGAGATCGCCGCAGGCGAAACCTTCATGGCCGCTTTCCATATCGGCGATGAAGCGCTTGAACTCGATCTCTCGAACTTTGAAGGACTCCTCGAGAATACGACCATGACTCTCTACAAGAATGTGAACAACAAGCTGACTGCGGTCAATCTCACCGACTGGGCTCTGACCGAGGTGACGGCGGATACCACGTATTACCTCCAGTTCAGAAACAGCAGTGCTGTAGATGTTGCATTCGATGGAACCCAGGATGATGAGAAAAAGTGGACTTCCACTCTCGCATCCTGATCCTGAGTCCTGAGCGTTTCCACTGAATCTGAAGAACCGCTTCCCCTGAAAAGAAAAAAGGGGAAGCGGTTCTTTCCTTTTTTTACCTCGTCTCCGCCTGGTTTTCATCCAGAGTCGGCAAGAATCATATTTCTGAAAAGAATATGATTTCTTTTTCCTTCTGCTGGGAAATGACGAAGATTCCCTTGGATCCGCCGGGGGCAAAGTGAGCGGAAACAGAGAAACGGAAGAAGGTGAAAATCAATTCTATGAATCCGCGGAATTCTATGAATCCGCGGAATGTTTATTACAATGTGCGTGAAGACGGGAAGAAACAGTGCCGTCCGGACGGATTTCAATTTCCATGCTTCGGAAAGGATGCTCTGTAAGAGAAGGCGCTGTCAGATACGTGATTCCGTGGAGGAATTCCATGGGCGCCCCTTCATGCTGATGCCCGGAAACCGATAAAATATATTGCGAGTTTTCCATGCATTGAACGATTTCGGCGGCATTTTCATAATGATAGCGTGCTTTGTCGAGAGAGGGCGGATACAGCGGGACATGCTGCAGGGCAATCAGGCGTTCTTTTCTGTTTTGTGCCGCTTCTGCGGTTTTTCTGAGTCCTTCCCGGGTCCGGACAGCATGATAGCCCGCTGTTCCGGGATCTTCGGAAAAAGGGACGAAACGGCAATGTTTCAGGACAATCGGATCAGGGACCCGGTGCAGGAATCTGTAAAATTTTTCCGGTGCGGGATCATGATTTCCGGGAATCACGAGAACGGGGGCGGACGCCGTCCGGAAAATTTCGTCCACTTCCGCAAGCAGGATTTCCGCCTCCGGATCCTCGGGATCGTTGAGACAGTCCCCTCCGACAAGGAAAAGGTCCGTCACGCGTTCCAAATAAAAATCGAAGACTTTCCGGAGAAGTTCAAGGGCCAGTTCGCCCCGTCTCTCCGGGATCAGTGGATTGGGAAGACGCGAGTAATGCAGATCGGTGACCACTGCGCAGCGGCAGATCTCCTCCTCGGGATTCGGAAAAGCGTTTCCCGGATTCTGGCGGATGGGATTTTCCATCATGACTCCTTCTTTCTCTTTCGATCGGCAGGGAATGCAATGTTGTTTTTCAGAAAGTACAAGTTTTTCTCTGCCCCTTTCCTTTCTTCCTCTCCGCGCGGGGGATGGAGAAAATATGGAGGAGGGGAGGATGAGTTTTTCTCTTTCCAGGGAGTTTCACGTGATATAAGGCGCTTTACATGCAAAAAAACTCCTCCTGGAGTTATTTTAGCTCCAGTCTCTTCCAATTGCAACCCCCGTAAAGGGGCATTCCGCTGCACTCAGGAAAGAGAGCGTGTGTGGAGAAAAGAGAGAAGAAGTCCCGGGAAGCGGAGAGAGTTCTGTTCCTGAACTCGATCTCCGGCAAAGAGAGCTGAATTTCAAAACACAGGGTTGAAAAAAAGATCCCGAAGCACTAGAATATTCCCCTGGCTGGACTCCTTACCCTGACCTGCTGCGGCACCTCTGAGAGAGAGAAGGCCCTGAAGCGTGATTTTCGTGGACGGCCGGATTTTGCACTGCAGACTCCAGGAGGAGGGAGCAGGGACTGGAGAATGATGATTGACTGAAAAAAATTGTTTTTTTCATGACTGGGGACTACTTTGCGAATGCCTGAAGTATCTGTTGTTATAGCGGTATACAACGTTGAAAAATATATTGAGCGCTGTGTCCGTTCTTTATTTGAGCAGACTCTGGATTCCATGGAATATGTATTTGTCGACGACTGTTCTCCTGACCGCAGTATGGAAATCATGCTGCGGGTACTGGAGGACTATCCATCCAGAAAATCACAGATAAAAGTGATTCGTCATGAAAAAAATCTTGGGGTGGGGGCGGCAAGAAATCACGGCGTTGCCGCCTGTACCGGAGATTATATCATCCATTGTGATCCCGACGACTGGGTTGATTTGAATCTCTATAAGCTCATGTACAAGACCGCATCTGAAACCGGAGCGGATCTCGTTTACTGTTCCGTGAAATCGTACGAATCCGGCCGGGAACCTTTCCTGTTGCAGCAGAAGTCTTTTGACGCTCCATACGATTATCTGCTCAGCATTCTGAAATGTGAATCCCACAGCGGGCCAATCAATAAACTGGCGGCAAGAAAGATTGCACAGCATCCGGACTTAAACGTCCCGGACCGGATTTGCATGCATGAGGACACCTTGCGCATGATACAAATGATCTATCACTGCAATAAAGTGCTATTGGTCCCGGATGTATTTTACAATTATCAGTCCAATCCGGCATCAGTCAGTCACAGCCGCTGGAGAAGGGAACACATGGCCGGGATGTTGGAAATCGTTGAAATCCTGGAGAAGATCTTGTTGCCGAAGGAGTATTTCCGTTCCGGACTGAACAGATTTAAATTGGAAATCCTGCATTTGGCTCTTTATCATCCTGAAATCATGACAAAGAAGGAATTTCATAAGTTGAAAAAGGATTTTCATTTATGGCAGATCCTCTCCGATTCCCCGTGTTCAGCAAGGATGAAGGTGATGATGTATGCCAGTTGCTTTAGTTATACTCTGGCTGAAATACTGGTGAAAATCCGGATGTTTTTCATCTCCCTGAAAAGTGTATAAGGCAGAGGCACGGGGGAAATCCGTAAGACAGAGGGAAAACAGTTCCGCTGCTGAAACTGCGGCAAGTTCAGGCTCCCGCGTGCGAAAAAAGCTTTTTTTTCTTTCATTCAAGCTTGAATTTTTTCCGAAGAGAGGCATATTAAAGGGCGTATCGGAAATGCGAGCGTAGCTCAGTGGTAGAGCATCACGTTGCCAACGTGATTGTCGAGGGTTCGATCCCCTTCGCTCGCTCCATTTTTTCTTCCCATGCCGTCTTCTTCATTTTCTCTTCCTTTTTTCCTGCGCATGGAAATTCACATTGCTGTTCCTTGCGGAGGCGTGGAAGCGGGGATATATTGCACCCTGGAAAAACAGAGAACCCGAATGCTTGAAAACGCAATATGGAGGATCAAACAATGAGCAGCAGACCTGTGACCCTTTTCACCGCGCAGTGGAGCGACATCCCTTTTGAAACTCTCTGCCGGAAAGCCTCGGATTTCGGATATGACGGACTCGAGCTTGCCGGATTCGGAGATCATTTCGATATTGAACAGGCGGCCGTCTCTCCGGAATACTGCGCCGGGAAACGGCAGATTCTGGAAAAATACGGATTGAACTGTTTTGCCATCAGCAATCATGCTTCCGGACAGCTGGTCTGCGATCCGAACAACGATGCCCGTTCCGATGCGTTTGCTCCGGCCCGCTGTGCCGGAAATGCGGAGGCCAAACGCGAATGGGCGGTCGAAAACCTGAAAATCACCCCGAAAGCGGCAAAGAATTTCGGAGTTGATGTGGTGACCGGCTTCACCGGTTCGCCGATCTGGCATCTCTTCTACAGCTATCCACCCGTGGCGCCCGATGCCGTTGACGAGGGATTCAAATACTTCGCCCGGCAGTTTCATCCGATTCTGGATGAATTCGGCAAATACGGCGTCAAATTCGCGCTGGAAGTTCATCCCACGGAAATCGCGTTTGACATCCATACGGCACGCAGGGCTCTGGAAGCTCTGGACTACCGTCCGGAATTCGGATTCAACTTCGATCCCAGCCATCTCTACTGGCAGATGATGGATCCGGTCCGTTTCATCGACGAGTTCCCGGACAGAATTTACCACTGCCATATCAAAGACGCTGCCCGGCAGCTCGACGGACGCAATGGCATCCTCTCTTCCCACCTCAATTTCGGCGATCACCGCAGAGGATGGGATTTCCGGAGCCCCGGTCATGGACAAGTCGACTTTGAATCCATCATCCGCGCTCTGAACCGCATCGGATACAAGGGCCCTCTCTCCGTCGAATGGGAGGACTGCGGCATGGACCGCGAGTACGGCGCAAAAGATGCCTGCGCCTTCACTCGCAAACTGGATTTCAGCCCCTCCGCTCAACAGTTCGATTCCGTCTTCACCAAGGAGTGAAGACGGGGGGGGACTGCTGCGCGTCGTTTCCCGGAGCGGGGAAAGCGGATGCATCGAAGCCCCGGAGGAGACTCTTGCTGTGACTCTTTTCTCATCATAAGACGTTCTTTGCATCTTGTTTTATTTCATGCCGCTCCGGAGGCCCTTCCGGAAGAAGCAGAAAAAAGCCGCCGGGTTTCTGAAAAGAAATCCAGCGGCATTTTTTTACCCTATGGACGATCCGATTTGATCCGCCCGTTCCGTCGTTCCCGAGAGAAGAGGAGGGAAGGAAGGGCGGGAATCCTCATCCTCATCCGGAGAGAGCGTAGTGCACAAATCCGGAGCGCAGCGTCAATCGCGTCAATAGCGGTAGTGTTCCGATTTGTAGGGGCCTTCCGGATTTACACCGATATAGTCGGCCTGTTCGCGGGTGAGCTTTGTGAGTTTGGCTCCGAGCTTCGCCAGATGAAGGGCGGCGACTTCCTCGTCCAGCTTTTTCGGCAGGCGCGTGACTCCGATTTTATGTTTTTTCCCCGCAAGTTCGATCTGTGCGAGAGTCTGATTGGAGAAGGAGCAGCTCATGACGAAGTTCGGATGCCCCGTGGCGCATCCGAGGTTGACGAGACGGCCTTCGGCAAGGAGATAAATCGAATGCCCGTCCGGGAAGGTGTATTTGTGGACGGGGCATTCGCTGCCCTTGATTTCCGTGATTTGGATTCCCTTGATTTTCTTCAGGGCGGCGACTTCGATTTCGTTGTCGAAATGGCCGATATTGCAGACGATCGCCTGATCCTTCATCTTTTTCATATGCTCGGCGGTGATGATATGGCAGTTGCCCGTGGTGGTGACATAGAGATCCGCATAGGGCAGGGCGTCTTCGACCGTCGCCACCTGGAATCCCGCCATGCAGGCCTGAAGCGCGCAGATGGGATCGACTTCCGTCACGATGACGCGAGCGCGTTCGTTTTTCAACGCTTCCGCACAGCCTTTGCCGACGTCCCCGTATCCGCAGACAACCGCGAGTTTCCCGGAAAGCATCACATCCAGCGCGCGTTTGATTCCGTCCGTAAGCGAGTGGCGGCAGCCGTAGATGTTGTCGAACTTGGATTTGGTGACGGAGTCGTTGACATTGATGGCAGGGAAAAGCAGTTCGCCTTTTTCCTCCATCTGCAGGAGTCGGTGCACCCCCGTGGTCGTTTCCTCGGAAACGCCGCGGACGTGTTTAGCCACTTCCGACCAGCGCTTCGGATTTTCCTTCAAGGTCCGTTTCAGCAGCCTGAGAATGACTCCTTCCTCCTCCGAGGCGGGTTTGCGTCCAAGAAACGAAGGGTCTTTTTCCGCTTTGACACCCCAGTGGATGAGAAGAGTGGCGTCCCCTCCGTCATCGACAATCTGATCGGGTCCGGAACCATCCGGCCACGTGATGGCGTTGAGAGTGCATTCCCAGTATTCTTCCAGTGTTTCCCCCTTCCAGGCGAAAACCGGCACCCCCGCTTTTGCCACCGCGGCGGCGGCGTGGTCCTGGGTCGAAAAGATGTTGCAGGAACACCAGCGGACGTCTGCTCCGAGTTCTCTGAGCGTTTCGATCAGGACCGCGGTCTGAATCGTCATGTGCAGACTGCCCATGATTTTCACGCCCTTCAGTGGCTTGCTCTTCCCGTACTTTGCCCGTGTGGCCATCAGGCCGGGCATTTCCTTTTCGGCAATATCCATTTCCTTCCTGCCGAACTCGGCAAGAGAAAGATCCCTGATTTGATAGTCCGCTGTTTTTCCGGTGTTTTTTCCTGCTGTTTTCCTGGTCATTCTTACAAAGTCCTTTTCAATTCGCATAATTCGATATCAGAAGTCTGAATTTTTCCCGGAGAGCCTCCCAGCGTTCCGGCGGGATGGCCGCCCCTGTGACCTGCACAACCTCCGCTCCGGTCGCCGATGCCATTTTCCCGGAGATTTCGTGAGAAAACCCGTTCAGATATCCGTACAGGAATCCCGCCTGCCAGAGATCTCCGGCCCCGGTGGTATCCACCGCATGAGCCTTCTCCGCCTCGACTTTCGCATAGACGGGGCCTGCGGAGCGGATCAGAGCGCCTGCGGAGCCCAGTTTCACGCAGACTGTCGGGCAATATTCCGCCAGACGGTCCGCCGCCCTGGCAGGATCAAAGTCTTCTTCCCTCATTCCGCAGAATTCGCGGGCCTCGTCTTCGTTGGCAAAAAGAAGATCCACATATTCTCCGAGTATGCCGGGCAGACGCTCCCGGAAGATTCTCACGATTTCAAACGACGCGAGATCCAGACTCACCGTGCACTGCGCCGTCTTCGCCAGTTTCATCACCCGTTCAAACACCGGGAAATTGAACAGCATGTACCCTTCAACGTGGAGATGGGTGATGCCACGGAAATCTTCTTCCGTGATTTCATCCGGTTCCAATGTCGAAGCCGCGGCAAGATCTGTACGCATGGTCCGTTCCGAATCCGGGGTAATCAGGCTCAGACAGCGTCCCGTCCGCATCTGCGGATGCGTCTTGAAGGCCGAGAGGTCCCCTCCGATCGCCGCATAGGACTCCTTGTAATAGCGTCCTTCCTCGTCGTTTCCGACTTTGGCCAGAAGAGAGGTCTTCATCCCCAGATGCGCCAGTCCGAAGAGCGTGTTGCAGGCCGATCCCCCGATCGCCCGCGCCGGTGGTTCCGGGGCGGTGTCCCGTCCGGAGGCATGGCGGATCATGCGGTCGAGCGAGTCCGCGTCCGTCATGACCATTCCCCCCTTTTCCCCTCCGGCGAATTCCGGGATGAATTTTTCGTCCACCCTGGCCAGCACATCCAGAAGCGCGGAGCCGAAGCCGAGCACTTTGACTGATGAAGCGGATTCCGTCATTTCACATCACTTTTTTTTATTTCTTTGCCTTCGGCGCGGCTTTTTTCTTCGCAGGAGTTTTCTTCTTCCCGGCGGCGGAGGTAGCCTTTGATGCCGCGGGAGGCGCCTTTGTAGTCGTTTTTCCCCCGCGGGCGGGAGCAGTCTTCTTCGCGGACGCCTTTCCTTTTCCGTTTTCTGCGGAGGAGGAAGCCGCGGCGGGTGCGGCGAATTCCGCAGCCGCAGCCTGAAGAGCTTCGGTTTTATCCGTTTTTTCCCAGGGGAAGATGTCTCTTCCGAAATGTCCGTAGGATGCGGCGGCGCGGTAGGACCACTGAGCTCCGGGGTGCTTGAGATCCAGAGTCCTGACAATGCTTTCCGGAGTCATCTGGAAGACTTTGCGGACGATTTTCTCCAGGACGGCGTCGTCTTCAAATCTGCCCGTTCCGTAGGTGTCGACATTGATGGAAAGCGGTTCCGCCACGCCGATGGCGTACGCCACCTGGATTTCGCATTTTTCCGCCAGTCCGGCCGCGACAATGTTCTTGGCGATGTAACGGCACATATAGGCTGCGGAACGGTCCACCTTGGAGGGATCCTTCCCGGAGAAGGCTCCTCCTCCGTGCGAACCGACTCCGCCGTAGGTGTCGACGATGATTTTGCGTCCGGTCAGCCCTGTGTCACCGTGAGGTCCGCCCACCACGAAACGTCCGGTCGGGTTGATGTGGTAGACAATGTCTTTGCTCAGGAAACGCGCCGGAATCACCTTTTTCACCACATCCTTGACCAGTTTCTCCAGATCGGAGATCTTCATGTCCGGCGTGTGCTGATGGGAAACGACAATCGTTGTCACCCGGACCGGTTTCCCGTTCCGGTATTCCATGGAAACCTGGCTCTTCGCATCGGGACGCAGAAACGCGTATTTCTTCGGCTGAGTCTTCCGCAGGCGTGCCAGTTCCTCCACAATCCTGTGTGCATAAAGCGCTGTGGCGGGCATGAGTTCCTTCGTTTCGCTGCTTGCGTATCCGAACATCATGCCCTGATCTCCGGCGCCCTGTTCCTTGTGGAGTCCTTCCCCGGCGGTGACGCCCTGGGAAATGTCAGGAGACTGGGCGTGAATGCAGAGCACCACTTTGCAGTCATCCGCGGAAAAACCGATGGAACGGTCCTGATAGCCGATGTCGCGGACCACACCGCGGGCGAGGTCTTCCCAGTTGATTTTCGCCTTCGTGGTGATTTCTCCTGAGATCACAATCAGATCCGTCGTACACAATGTTTCGCAGGCGACGCGGCTGTCCGGATCCTGTGCCAGGCAGGCGTCAAGAACGGCATCGGAGATCTGGTCACATACTTTGTCGGGATGTCCTTCGGAAACCGATTCCGAAGTGAAGATGTGATCTGCGTGGATCTTGCTCATGAAAAGTCAACCTTCTTTCTTGATTGTATGGATTCGTTGTATTGAACTATGATTTTTTTTCTTTCCATTCCCGATTAATGTACTTCTTCCTTGGCTTTTATTCAAGTTTATTCCGAACGGGGATGGGGGCAATTTGCTGAATTTCATCTGTTCCGGAGGGAGAACGGGGGAACGGGGCATTTTTTTACGGGAGCATGGAAAAGATGCCCTGTTCATTTTCCTCCCGGAAGAATAGAGAAAGCCGTTTGACAAGACCGGGATCTGAATTACTGTAAAAAATGCAAAGATTCCGACGATTGCAAAGATGTTGCAATGCCGGAAAATGTCAGACAACGGGATCTCCCGGCGTCAGCCCTTTCTCCGGAGACTCTTCTCCGGTCCTCGGCAGACGGAATGCAAGAAGAAAAAATTCAATTTTCATCCAGAAAAGAAAGACCAGACTGTGTCCATGATGAACGGAATCCAGAAATGCCTTTTTCTCCTGATCCTGCTCTTTGCCGCACTTCATGTGTTTCTGGGGATCGACTGCGGCATTCCCTCCCGGGAACGGATGGAAACGGAACTGGGAGGGAAGGCGGTTCTGGAAACACATCTGCCCGAACTGGAACAGTTCCTCGCCACAGGGACGTATGAGAGAAGCGAATTCTCCGGGGAAACGGATGCGGAGGAAAACAGCGCCCGGAGCCGCTTCTCCCCCTTCCTCGACCAGCTGCGCAGTTATCACCCCGATGAACAGTTCACGCTGAAAACCATCAGCACCATGGTGAAAAAACGTACTCTTCAGCCCGGAGTGTACATATACGGGCAGTTCTATCATTACCAGATTGCCTCCGCCCTGGCCGCGGCCGCCCTCGCCGGATATCTGCCGATGGATCTGAATACACTGTCGGGACTCCGGAATCCGGAGACGGCGGGCAGACTTTATCTCGCGGGCCGTTTCCTCACCTGCTGCATGGCGCTGGGGGGAATTGTCCTGCTCTTCTTTTCCGTGAAAATCCTGACGGGGAGGGGCATTCCCGCTCTCGCCGCCGCCGCTCTCCTCGCCACGGTCCCTTTCTACGCCCTGACAGCCAAAGTGATCAAGACCGAAATGCCCTCCTGTTTCTGGTTGCTGGCCGTTCTGCTTTTTTCCGTCCTGGCCTACCGTTCGGGAAAATGGCGATTTTATCTTGCCGCAGGTGCGGCGCTCGGGCTGGCGGTGGGAACCAAATATACGGCCGCCTTGTACGCGGTCCTGCCGGCAGGCTACTTCCTGGCGCGTTATTTCCCGGAAAAATGGAGAAGTGCCGGAGCATGGAAACAGGTCCTGGGGTCAAAGGAAATGAGGGGGGAGTTCCTGGCGCTTTGCGGAGCGGGGGGACTGTCGATTGCGGTGTTCACGGTCTTCAATTTCTCCTGGCTGATGGATTCGGCACGCTTCTTTCATGACATCAGCGTTGTTTCCAGACTGATGGGGGACCGGAACAGAATCCTCTCCTTCCTGGAATATGTTGCCTGCTTTTCCATAGACGGAATTTTCTTCCATATCGGTCTTCTGACAGTGCCTTTGTTCCTGATCGCCATTCTGTTTGCGCTCTTCCGGCCGAGACGGGAGACGCTTCCGCTTCTTGCGGCGGTCTTTCTGTATTTCTATCTGGCTTCGACCTCCATCGTGGCGTCTTCGGACAGGTACATGCTTCCGGCGCTTCCCTTGCTCTGCATTCTGGCGGTATTCTGTCTGGAGGCGGTGCGGCGGGTCTGGCTGAGATGTCTGCTGCTGGGGGCGGTGCTGGCGGCGGGAGTGTGGTATTCTCTGGCGATGGACTGGGTGCTGCTGTCGAAGAACACGCGTCTGGAGGCGTCGGAATGGTGTGCGGAGCATCTCCCGGAGGGGGCTTCCGTCGGACGCGCGATGTACCCGGTCAGCTATCGGACCATCATGCTCCCATACGGGCGGTGGAGAGAATTCAATGCACTTGAAAATCCCGGAAAAATCCCGGAATGCGACTATTATGTGGATTGTTCCTTCATCTATGACATGACGGGGCGTTCGCCTCTGATGCGGCGTCTGGACTGGATTTTCAACCGTCCGCGTCACATCCCGTCGACCGGGAGCTTTCCCCCCGGGGAAATGCTCGTCTTCGGCGGCGATTCCCTCCCGCTGACTCCGGCAAGACTCCTCTCCGGACCGCGTTTCTTCACCCTCAATTCCTTTCTGGAAATGGCCATGCCGGAGATCGTCCTTTACCGGAATGCCTTGAAGAGTTCCCCGCCTTCTTTCCCGTTTTCTACTCCCCCGGCAGCCGCTTTCTCTCCATCGGATTCGGAACGGACGGAGGACGGGGGCGTCCCCGAATCACCTCCAGGCGCGACAGAGCCTTCAGGCGTATCTGAATCTCCCGGGAATGCAGCCGCCCCGCTTCAGGATCCCTGATTCTTTCCCGGAGGGGAAGTCTTTCCCCTTCATCTATCCAGTTCCCCCTGTATCGTTTTTGCATCTGTATCCACTTCCGGGGGCAGACTTCACAGCAGTCATCCGTGGGATCTCAAATACGGGGCGCTTGTCCCCTGATCCCTGAGAGCAGGGGGGAATTCTCTCATCCGGAACGGGGAAACGGTGAATTCGGACTTTTTTCCTTTCCTTCCCATTTGCAAAAGTTTTTCCCCCTGTCTATATTGGATCCCCGGAGGAGGAACAAAAGATTGTGAAGCCTGCAAGGGAAGATGCAATGTTGAGAATACAGGGCCGGAGAAGAATTCTTCCCGTCCGCGGCGCCTTGTCCAGCTTCTTGTCCGGCCTCTTCTTCAAGGCAAGGATTCCCTTCATTTCCTTTTCCTTTTTGTTTTTGTTCTTTTGTTTCATTTGTCTTCTTCCGGCAAAAGTGTATTCCGGGCCGGAGGCCGCGAGTCCGCCGAAGCCGGAGAAGGGGATCATCAACAGCGCAGATGGCGGTGTCGAGCTGGAGTATTCCTGCTGGAATACTTCAAGTACAATGCTTCAGGCATATCGTTTCCGGATTGTCAACCGTTCCTCGAAGACCCGGACACTGCAAATAGCCCTTCGGGATTCGTATTCTCCGCTGGAGAAACCGTATTACAGCAAGAGGATCCGGATTCCCGCGGGCAGGACTGTTCTGGAGCATGTGTACCCGCCGGTCATCTGCGACCTGGGCGGATCTGGGGTGTATGTGAGTTTCGATTCGGGGGAATGGATTCCGCTGTCGAGGACTTCCAGCGGATCGGCGAGATACTATTACAGCACTGTGAATTCGGAGAAAGTCGTGGCCGGGGAACCTGCTTCGACGAGTGATCTGGACTTGTGGGAGGCACGGGATCTTGCGGGAGTGCCGCTGCTGCGCATCCGTCCCGCATTCTGGGAGGATCTATCTGAAGGCCGGAAACGTTTTCTTCTGGAATGGGTGGTCCGCGGGGGAACACTTCAAATCACGGCGCCTCCGTCCTTTGCGGAAACTTTGCGGAAGACCTGGCCGCCCTCGATGGATTTTGTCAATGCGGAGGAACGGTATGGCGCCGGGGTTTTGCTTTCCCAAGAGGATTTCCAGCAGGATCCGATTGCGGGATTTCCGGAGAAGAACGTGCTTTTCCGCTGTCTTGAGGGCATAGGGGGAAAAAACAGGACCCCGGTTCACTGGGAGTATTCTTCCCTGCATCCGCGCTATTTTATCCCGCTTCTGATTCTGGCGGGGATTCTGGGCGGGCCTGGAGTGTTTCTGTGGTGCCGGAGGAAAAACCGTCCGGCTCTGGCTCTGCTGCTGATTCCGGCGATTTCGCTTCTGAGCTGTTTGCTGCTTCTGTTCTCCGCTCTGTTCAGAGACGGGATTCACCCGAAGGTGCTTTTCCGTTCCATGACCTGTCTGGATCAGCGGTCTTCCCGTTACCGCGTTTACAGTTTCACCGGCCTGGAGGCTCCGCTGGGGCTGGTGGAGGATCTGGAATTTGCGGAAAATTCCATTGTGGTGTTTTTCCGTCGGGAGAATGTCAGGACGGAGGTTGAGGGGGGAAAACTCCGCTTGGACGGGATGGTCCGTCCGCGCATACCCCTCTTCTTTTCCGTCGTGCGGGACGCCGCCGGACGCGGGCGGATCGAGGTTCTGGAAGAGACCGACCTTGTTCCGGCAGCAGGATCTGCGGCATCGGAGAGCGTCTCTTCCTCCCCTCGCCGGATCCGGATCATCAACGGCCTCGGGACCGATCTCAAGAGTTTTGTTCTGCGCGACCGTTCCGGGGCCTACTGGCGGGCCGCTTCCTCCTCTTCTCCGGTGGTACAGGCTGGCGGGGAAATGCTTCTTTCTCCGTGTTCCAGTCCGCCCGGGGAGCTCTATGGAGCCATGGAGAATCTTTATTACGGGGACAATCAGCTTTTCTATCCCGGGCCGATTCCTCCGGGCTCCTGGCAGGCGGAACTTCAGGAGAACATCTTTGCCGAATTCCCTCTCAGGCACTGTGTGTTCAAAGAGGGATCCCGTCATTTTGTGACAGCCCGTTACTGAAAAAAACTCTCGAAGGACGACATGCTTCCCCATGACTCAGGCAACTCAGGACCACAGTAAAAAAGACGGCGTCTTCATTGAAAATCTCACCAGGGTTTTCTCCGGAGTCCGTGCCGTGGATTCCATTTCCTTTTCCTTCCGCTGCGGGCAGGTGCACGGCTTCATCGGGCCCAACGGGGCGGGAAAAACCACCACCATGCGCATGCTTTCAACCATTGATTTCCCGGATGGAGGCGACGCCTTCATCATGGGCTGGTCCATCTGCCGCCATCCGGACCGGGTCCGCAGGCATATCGGCTTCGTCCCGGACTGGTTCGCGGGGTTCGGAGCGACCACCGTGCATGAATATCTGGACTTCTTTGCCCGATCCTGCGGGGTCCGGGGGCGTGAACGGATCCGTAGAGTCGGGGAAATCGAAGATTTCACGGGCCTGATGCCGCTGCGGGAGAAACTAGTGAGCTCTCTTTCCCGCGGCATGCAGCAGCGCTTGACGCTCGGGCGCGCTCTCGTGAATGATCCGGACGTACTCCTCATGGACGAACCCGCCGCAAATCTCGACCCCCGGGCGAGGATTGAACTCCGTGAACTGGTCAAGGCTCTGGCGGAACAGGGGAAGGCGGTCTTCATCAGTTCGCACATCCTTCCGGAACTGGCGGAGATGTGCGACTCGGTCACCATCATAGACAAGGGAAAAATCCTTGCCAGCGGAGACCTTTCCGCAATCTCAAAGACTCTGAGGCCGCGGCGGACTCTTGCCGTCAGGGCCCTCTGCGATCCGGACAGACTGGAGCAGGCTCTCATGGAAACTCCCGATGTTCTCGATGTCTTCCGGACTGCCGAAGGATTCCGTTTCACCTGTGACTGCGGAGATCTGCAGATCTCCTCCATTCTGAAATCCCTTCTTTCCTCCGGCATTCCCGTTTACGAATACAAACTCCTGCATGAAAATCTGGAGGATCTGTTTATGGAAATCACAGACGTGGAGTCTTCCTCCCTTTTCTCTTCCCTGGGAGATCCCGCCCCCGGCGGGACGACACTTTCTGCGGCGATTTCCCCCGTCAACAGCAATACCCGCAACCGCCGCTGCGGAGAAGAAGGCAATGGCCTTCCTCCTCCTCCGCCGGAGAGGCAGGAAGATCCCCAGGGACGAAAGGAGAGGCCCTGACATGGTGGCGAATATCATCTGCTCTCTGAAACGCATTTTGACCCGTTTTCTGACCCGTTTTCGCGAGGATCCCTCGGATTTTCTGAATCCTCTGCTGATCCGGGAAGTGCGCCGGAGCCTGCGTGAGAATGCGTTTATATCGGGTATTTCCCTGACGAGCACTCTTTGTCTGATCGCCGTCATCTGCGGAGTGCTGGATGCAGGGGGATCCTCCTGGAAGAATTTTGATTATTCCTCCTCCAGGCATCCCTACTCATCCGCCCCCATGGGAGGGAACGGGTATGCGATCTTCGGGATTCTGTTCCTGCTGCTGTGGGGGTATTCGTGCATCCTGATCCCGCTCAATGCGGGGAAGCGTTTTCAGGAGGAACTTGGCGGCGGGAAAAACGTCACGGGCGCGAAAAGCGGCGGAGGAGAGGGGGAATTCGACCTTTTCATGATAACGGGGATTCCGGTATGGAAGGTGATTTCCGGGAAACTGCAGGCGTCTCTGATCCAGCTGCTGCTGGTGTTTTCGGTGGCGGCGCCCTTCATGGTCATGACCTATCTTCTGCGCGGAGTTTCCATCGTGACAATTTTCCAGACACTGATCCTGCTGATGATGACATCTCTTCTTGCCACCCAGAGTGCGCTGTTCATCGGTTCATGGAAGGAATACAAATGGGCTGTGTCGCTTCTGATGGGCGCCTTGTCTTTCGGGATGTTTTTCCTGACGTTCGGGATCAGCATCCTGTTCTTCAGTTCAACGGGACCATGGGGGGATATTCTGTTTTTTGCACTGCCGGAGATGCTGGTGTTTCTGCTGCTGGCTTATCTGGCGTCGGTGTCGCATTTGGAACTGCCGAACAGGAACAGGGGGGGCTTGCTGAAGACCGGGGTGATCCTGCTTTTCCTGCCGGGGTGCGCCTGGCTTTATTTCTGTGTTGATCATTTTCCCGGCGGAAGCGGAGAAGGAATATTCATGATAGAGCTCTTTTTGCTCAGCGGGGTGCTGATTCTGCTCTCGATGTTTCTTCCGATGAAGCTGCTTCACGCGCCTCTCCGGATTCAGGAGATGTTTTTGTCATACGGACGGTGGAAGAAATGCCTTTTCGCGCCGTTTTATCCGGGAAGGGGCGGATATCTGATGTTTCTCACGATCCTCGCCTTTCTTCTGCTGGGGATGGAATTCCTGTTTCTGCATTTTTCGCATGGATTTGTGGCGTCTTCGGAATATGCGTTCAGCCTGTTCATGATCCTTTCCGTGTGTTCTTTCTGGACGTTTTTTCTGGGCGGGCTGCTCCGATGGCTTCTCCCGAAACTGCCTGTTTTCCTGATTTCCCTGGCGGCTCTGGCGATTCCGTTCCTGGCTTCCCTTTTCGTCTTCTGGATGAATCAGGCAGAGAGAGGGTCTTCTCAGGAGGATCTGCTGGTCATTCTTTGTCCGGTGGTCACGGCGGAATCCTTCGCTACGAAGGAAAACAATGCTTGCGGGATTGCCTGCGGCGCGGTGTTCTGGCTTCTTGTATTCTGCGTGGGTGTTTTTTCCCATCGGAAGCAGCTTCTCCTGGAGGCGGAATCAAGGAATTTTGAGCTTCTCCTTCACGGGAAGAAAGACTTTTCCCCTGCAGAAGAAGAACGGATGCCGGAAAACGCCAGGAGGAAAGATGGCTCCCCGCCCGATGAATCACGGACTGGAGCCGGATGATCGCCGGCGCGGGATCAGGGAAATGGATGTGCATGATGACGGGCGTCTCCGCTCGCGTGCCGTCCTGGAACATCCCCGCGGAGACGGGGCTGAACGGAGGAAAATGTTTTGCGGAAGATCGGACAGGAACGCATGAGAGAATTTTTTGACGCGGGCCGCGAGGCGGGCCGTCCGTTTCGTCTGGAACTCCCCCGCAGAGTCGTGCACGGGCTTTACGGGGAGCGTTTTGCTTCCGGCTGCGGCGCTTCGCTGGAATTTCAGGATTACCGGGAATACCGTCCCGGAGATGACGTCCGGCGTCTGGACTGGTCCGCCTACGCCCGGAGCGACAGACTCATGGTGCGCCTGTTCCGGAATGAAATTCAGAGCCGTGTGGATATTCTCTGCGATTTTTCCGCCTCCATGCTTGTCCCGTCCGACGGGGGGAAGGAGAAAGCCGTGCTGTATCTTGCGGGTCTTCTTGCGGAAGCGTCTTTCCGTGCGTCTGCGTCGGTTTCCCTCTGGGCGTTCGGCTGTGACGGCACGGAACGGCGGAGAAGCGGAGGAGGAGGAGGCGCGGGCGCTTCCGGAAAAGGCGGATGGGAACGCTGTTTCCCGTATTCGCCGAGTCTTCCGGATTTTGCCTTCCCGGACTTCGGGGGCTGCACGTCTCCTCTGGATGGAATGGAAAAGGCGGCAGACGCTTTTTCCGTGAATTCCCTCCGGATCGTGATCAGCGATTTCCTCTGGGAGGAGTCTCCGGAAACGCTGCTCCGGGGACTGGGAGACTCCGCCGGGGGGGTGATCCTGCTGGCTGTGCTTTCCGAGGAGGAGATGAATCCTTCCCTTTCCGGAGCGGTCGCCCTGACGGATGCGGAAGACTTCCCAAGAACGTCTTCCCCGATGGAACTGCTGATCGGTCCGGAAGAGAGGGCTGCGTATCTCAGGCGTCTGGAAAATCATTTGCGTTTGTGGGAGGACGCCGCCCGTTCGCGCGGAGCGTTCCGGTATCTGCTCCGTCTTTCCCCCGGCGGCACTCTTCCGGATCCCGCGCTCCTGGCCGATTCCCTGATCCTGAACTGCGATTGAGCCGGAGACAAGGTCTCCTGACTGAAAACAGCCGCGGAGACGCTTCATGCCTCCGCCGCGGAAGCCGCATGTTTCCGCATTGCGTTTCTCTCTGCCCGCAGTGTGGCGCGGGAAGGTTGATTTTTCCGGATACGTGCGTTATATTCAGCCTGTGTTCCGGGACGTGAATTCCTGTTCCGGATCTCTTTTTTCCATGACGTGTGACGGGGGAAAAAAGGGTAGGAACTGAAAACCGGAAAAAACGGAAACTTTCCTCCCGCAGAGCTCCGGAAAAGATAACGAAGCGCGCGGAGACGGGAAAAAGAGAGAAAAAAGAGAGAAAGAGAAGAAGAAAGATCGCGCTCAGAGGAAAAGGAAGTTTTGTCGGCATGTTTTCCGTGATAGTGAATTTGAGAAGGATGATCAGTCCCCGTCTGAAATGGCTGGGAGTGGGAATGATTCTCATGATGGTGCTCGGGGCGCTTCTGGAGCTGACGGGGCTGGGACTGATTTTTCCGGTGATTGCGGTGCTCGCGGAACCGGAGCTGCTGCAGAGCAACCGCTTTCTTGCGGCGTTTTATGATTTTCTGAATCCGGGATCGGAACGGGACTTTCTGCTCTTGAGTTCGATTCTGATTCTCTGCTTTTATCTTCTGAAGGCGTGTTATCTTTTCCTGATGACGTATTGCCAGGCGGGGTTTTCGGGAGCGGTGACGATGTTTGTCGCGGACCGGATCTTCCGGAATTACATGAATGCGCCGTATTCGCGCCATCTGGAGGGGAGGTCTTCGGATTTCGTGAACAAACTGACCATTCTGCAGCATCATTTCCGCGCGTCTTTCATTATGCCCCTTTTGTATGTGCTGTCGGAGAGTTTTGTGGTTCTGGGGATTGTGGGCGTCATGTTTGTGCTGGTTCCTGAGCTGGCGTGCTCGGTGATTCTGGCGGGGGGGGTGTTTTTCTGCATCTGCTGGCTTCCGCTGAAGAAACTGGTCGAAGTCTGTGGGGCTCAGACGATCGAGACCTCGGCTGGGATTCTCGCCGCCGTGCATGACGCCATCGGCGGAATCAAAATCCTGAAACTCCGGAACGCCTCCGGTTATTTTGCCGGGAAACACCGGGAGATGCAGCTGTGTTACAACCGCGCCTACAAGCGGATGATGGCCTATACCAATCTGCCGAGATTTGCGGTGGAGGCGTTTTCCGTGGCGCTGGCAATGGGGTTGATGCTGACGCTGGTGTACCGGGGAGTGCCGTCCTCTGAAATTGTGATTTACGGATCCGTTTTTGTCGCTGCCGTGTTCCGTCTGCTGCCGTCCTATACCCGGATTCAGCACAATCTGCTGGTACTGAGGCAGAATCTTCATTTATTCAAAATGATCTGCCGGGAATGGGATCAGACGGAGAATTTGCAGGAATCCTCCGGATCGGCAGGGAAAACGCCTGCGGACAATTCTCCTGAAAGTTCTTTTCCCGGGGAGGGAATTCATTTTGAAAAGGAACTCCGCATGGATTCGGTTGATTTTGCCTATCCTGCCAGGAATGAGTTTGTCCTAAAGGATTTTTCGATGGTCCTTCATCCGCGCGAGACGGTGGCTCTGGTCGGGCCCACCGGCCGCGGGAAAAGCACGCTTGCGGACCTCCTGATGGGATTTCTGAAACCTGTTTCCGGGTCCGTGACGGCGGACGGCAAAGATATTTTCCGTCATCTTTCTTCCTGGCGTGCGAAGATCGGTTACGTCCCCCAGAGCATTTTTCTGCTGGATGATACCATTCTCCGCAATATTGCCTTTGCCGTGCCTGATTCCGAGATTGATCTGGAACGTGTCCGGGAGGTCATGAATCTTGCCCAGATTTCAGATTTCGTGGAGAGTCTCCCTCTGGGGCTTCACACTCCCGTCGGGGAGGGCGGATGCCACCTTTCCGGCGGACAGCGCCAGCGTATCGCCATTGCACGTGCCCTTTACTTTTCTCCTGAACTGCTGATCCTTGACGAGGCGACAAGCGCTCTCGACGATGAAACGGAAAAGGCGTTCATCGACGCCATCTGCCTCCTGAAAGGCCGTCTGACGATCCTGATGATTGCGCACCGCCAGTCTTCCCTGCGCCATTGCGACCGGACGATCAGTCTGGAAAGAGAAGAATGAACCTGGATTTTTTCCACTCCCTTCCTGAAACATTCTGAATCCACCGATTCCTCAGAAGAGCTCATTCCTGCCCTTGCCGCGCAGATCAGGGGAGGAAGAGGAAGAATGCAGAAAAGATTTTTTTTCATGAACTGGAAACTGGAAAGACAGAGCGGATCATGCTATATTCGCCTGAACTCCGATAGAAAAGAACGGAATCAATTCCTCCTCCCCCCTTTTCCGTCCGTCTTTCCCGGGAAAGGGGAAAGGAACGGGGAAAAGAACAGGGATGAAAACGGATCAGATCAAGAGAAGGAATGCCGTCGTGAGCACTATGCCGAAGAGAACAGGAATGAGAATGAGAAGGAGTTGGCTCCTTTGTCTTTGTTTTTTTTGTTCCGGGATTTTGTATTTCAGTCCCTGCTCTGCGCACTGCGGGCCTGCTCTGCGCACTTTGCTGGATTACAATACGGGCAAGCCGGTGCGTTATGGAGGGGAACTTTCTTCCGCGCCGGTGCTGGTGCCGGGAAGCTATGTGAAAAAGCCCCGTGAATTCCGGGGAATCTGGGTGGCGACGATTGAAAACATCGACTTCCCTGTTCATCGGTCTGTTTCTGAATTCAAGAAAGATTTTCTGACGGTTCTGGACAACATTTCCCGTGCCGGATTCACGGCTCTGATTTTTCAGGTCCGGCCATCCTGCGACGCATTTTACCCCTCCCGTCTGAATCCGTATTCCAGCTGCATGACGGGAACCGAGGGAGTCGGCTTCCAGGGATTCGATCCCCTGGAATTCATGATCCGTGAAACCCATCGGCGAGGACTGGAATTCCATGCTTGGCTGAATCCCTACCGGGTGACGGCCAGCACGCCTCTTTCACGGAATGCTTATCTGAAAACGCTTTCCAAAGAGAATTTTGCCGTAAAGAATCCGGATCTTCTCCTTACGGTTCCGATCGGGGGCGGACGGAATCTCATCATGCTCAATCCTGGGGAACCGGATTCCATCCGCTTCATCCTTGACACGGTGGATGAACTGATTGCCAACTACGATGTGGACGCCATCCACATGGACGATTATTTCTATCCGTATCAGGATATCGGGAAACTGGATTTCGGCACCTACCGGAAATACGTCGGGAAGAGCGGTCTGTCGCTGGACGCCTGGCGCAGGAACAATGTCGACACCCTGATCAACAATCTGGGGATCCGCATCCGGAATCATAACCGGAAAACCCGCCGGAACGTCCGCTTCGGGATCAGTCCCTTCGGGATCTGGGCGAACCGTCCGACGAAGGAAAGCGTCAAGGCGAAACAGAATTCCCATCCGGCAGGGTCGCTGACAAAGGGGAGTCAGTCTTATTTCGTGCAGCATGCGGACACGCGCCGATGGGTGCGGGAGGGGTGGATTGATTATATCGCGCCTCAGCTGTACTGGTCGTTCAGTCACAATGTCGCTGCCTATGCGGCGCTGGCGGACTGGTGGGCGGATACCGTACGCGGAACGAATGTCGATCTTTACATCGGTCACTCTCCCGCCCGTCTCGGGGTCAATCCGGACTGGAAGAATCCGGATGAACTTGTGAACCAGCTCAAATACAACTGCCGCCGTCCGGAAATCAAAGGATCCATATTCTTCTCCTACATCCGTGTCTTTGAACCGGGAAATTCAACCCAGAAAGAAGGCACGCGCCGAGTCATCGAAAATCTCTGGGGGAAAAAGGCCAATCAGAAATAACTCCGTTGCTTTTTCCCCCGCTCCTTTCTTTTTGCCCGTTTCCAATTTTTCCCCGGAGGCTTTTCTTCCCGCAGGGAAAAGCGTGTGGATAAATACGTTCCTTCCTGAAAAAGACGGACGGGAAAGAGAGAAGGCTTCTCCCCTTTCTCCGGAAAAGAAAATGAAGCGCTTGGGGAAGGGAAAAGGGAAAGTGCCGCCTGCTGCTGCAGCAGGCGGCAATGACGGAAAACAGGACAGAGACAGAGAAGAAAGGGAAAAAGGAGAAGGGGGGGGAAGGGGGATCCTCTTTAGAGAAGCCAAAGACCTTCATCCTGAATCCCTTTTCTCAGCAGATCCCCGTCCCGCCGGCCGATCGCCTTCCGGGCTGTTTTTCGCCTTCGCCTCTTTTTTCTTTTTCCTTTCTTTTTCCCTCTTCTTAAGAAAGTTCTCCAAACTCCGCACGTTGCGGCCGTTCTCCGGGGGCAAAGAGAGCTTTGAAGAAAAACTTTTTCCAGTAATTTCCTTGAAGAAAAGAAAAATGAGTGTATGCTATACATATACGGGTATAAGTATATGTAGGAAAGAAAGGTTTTTCCCACGATGGAATGGAATTTGGGAGGGGGACTGTGGAGGAAAGGGAGTCCGGGAGCAGTGATTCCGGAGAGTGTGCGGATCTGGATTTGTCCGTTTGTATCCGCATTGTTTCTGGGTTTGAGTTTTTTCTTCCGTGAAGACTTTCCGTTTGATCCGGCCTGGGGAGCGGTTCTGCTCTGCGGCGTGCCGATTCTGAAGGAGGCGGCGGAAGGGCTTGTGAAACGATTTGACATCAAGGCGGATCTTCTGGTTGCGACGGCTCTGCTTGCGGCGTTGTGGATCGGAGAAGTTTTTGCTGCCGGGGAGGTTGCGCTGATCATGATTCTGGGGGAACGCCTGGAGGAGCGCACTGTGGCGAAAGCACGTTCCGGGATCGAAAAACTGCTGAAGATGATGCCGCGGACGGCAAGAAAACTGACGGCGGAAGGCGAACGGATCATTCCCGCTTCGGAACTTCGGCTGGGGGATCTGCTGCGTGTCCTCGGGGGGGAGAGGATTCCCGCGGACGGGACGGTGAAGAAGGGATACAGTTCCGTGGATCAGTCCGTCATGACGGGTGAGTCGCTTCCCGTGGACAAGGCGCCGGGAGACTTCGTGTCAAGCGGGACATTGAATCAGTTCGGCGTTCTGGTGATTGAAGTTTTGAATGCGGGGGAGAAGAGTCTTCTCGGGCGAATGATCCGCCTAGCGGAGTCTGCGGAAGCCTCGAAATCGAAAATTGTCCGGCGGACCGACCGCTGGGCCGGCTGGATTGTTCTCTGCGCAATGCTTGCGGCCATCGGCACATGGCTGGTGACCGGCGAAGTCATCCGTTCGGTATCCGTGCTGGTGGTCTTCTGCCCCTGTGCTCTGGTGCTCGCGACTCCGACGGCGATTATGGCCGGGATCGGGAATGCCTCTTCCTTCGGTGTCCTGATCCGCAATGGCAATGCCCTGGAAACGCTCGCGGGCGTGTCGACAGCCGCCTTCGACAAAACCGGCACCTTAACCGAAGGAAAGCTTTCCGTGACGGAAGTCCGCTCCTTCCTTCCGGATGAACTTTCCTCCGAAGAGCTTCTCCGTTCCGCCGCGGTTCTGGAATCCTGTTCCGAACATCCAGCAGGAAAGGCGATTGCCGAGTCGTTTCTCCGTCGGCAGAAAGTTCTTTCCAAGGAAGAAGTCTCCTCCTTCCGGATCTTTCCCGGCAGGGGCGTTGCCGGGAAGGTCGGCGGCCGCGATTTCCTGGCAGGAAACCGGACTTTACTCAAAGAACAGGGGCTCCGGATTCCTCCCGCTGCGGAAAAGGAAGCCGCAGAACTGCAGAAAAAGGGTTGCAGCGTCATTCTGATCGCACGCGATGGAGAGACGGCAGGTTTGATCGGTCTCGCAGACAGCATCCGGGCCTCTGCGGAAAAGACGGTGACGGATTTGCGCAGGGCAGGGGTGGACAGCATCCTGATTTCCGGAGACCATGCCTCCTCTGCGGGGACCGTTGCCGAAGCCGTCGGCATATCCCGCTTCCATGCGGAATGCCTGCCGGAAAATAAAGTGAAACGGATTCAGGAGATGGAAGAAAAAGGCGAACCTGTCTGCATGATCGGCGACGGCGTGAATGATGCGGCGGCATTGAAAACAGCCAGCGTCGGCATCGCCATGGGCGGAATCGGCAGCGACATCGCCATTGATTCCTCGGATATCGTTTTCGTTCATGACGACATTTCATCCCTGCCGCGTCTTTTCGCCCTTTCCAGACGCACTCTCAAAACCATATACTGCAATATCGCTTTTTCCATGCTCCTGAATTTTGCCGCCGTTCTTCTTGCCATGTCCGGCTTTCTCAGTCCCTTCTGGGGCGCTCTCGTCCACAATGCGGGATCCGTGGCGGTGATTTTCAATTCCATTCTGCTTCTGAAGTGGAAACCTTCCTGAAAAGAATCCCGGGGTGGAAAAAACGGATCTCCAGGGATATATTGACTGTATGTATGGAGTCTCTGCCTGTTTCCCGTCCCCGCCGCGGTGGGAGAAGAAGACGATTGCGGCGGAGCCCCCGGAAGAAGAAAAACGGGGAATGATAAAAACGAAGGTACTGAAGCCTCCTGCAGAGAGCATGAGAAAAATAACGGAGCATCCGGGAAGAATGTGGAAGAACGAATCCGAAATTGTTTCAGCCTGAGCCGGGATGCCGGAGAAGAAAAGTTTTTCGGAAGCCGGATGCAGAGAAACAGGGAAGGGAGCAGCTGAAGAAGAAATGAATCTTTCAGGGAAAAAGGTTTTGATTACCGGCGGTGCAGTCCGCGTCGGAGCACAGTTCTGCCGTTCTTTTGCGGAGCGGGGTGCGCGAGTAGTGATTCATTGCCTTCATTCGCGCGTGGAGGCGGAAGTCCTCTGCGCGGAACTGGGGGGGGCGGAAGCGGGGCATTCGGTTTACGTCTGTGATCTCACGGATCTTTCCGCCGCCCGGGCGATGATCCGTTCGGAAGTTCCCGATGTTCTGGTGAACAGCGCCGCAATGTATCTGCGGCGTTCTCTCCCCGAGGAGACGGAATCGGAAGCGGAAAACCAGTTTGCGGTGAATTTCCATGCTCCCGTGGAAATGATCCGTGAACTGGCGCTCTGCGGAGCGGGGAAAGAGGAAATTTCGGTGGTGAATGTTGTGGATCAGGGGATCGTGAAAACCGATCCGGCGTCGTTCAGCTATTCTCTTTCCAAAAAGCTTCTCTGTGAAGCGACCCGTTCCGCGGCGCTGGCCTATGCTCCGCGGATGCGCGTGAACGCACTGGCGCCGGGAGCCGTGATTGCACCGAAAGGTCTGGAGCATCTGGGGATGAAAAAGACTCTTCCGGTTCTTCCGCTGGGGCGTCCGGTATCTCTGCGGGATCTGGGGGATGCGGCTGTTTTTCTTGCGTCGAACAGTTCCATGACAGGCGAAACTCTTTTTGTCGATTGTGGGCAGCAGCTCATGCCCTGGCCCCGTTGATTCTTTTTTCTTTTTCCGATTTTCAGACGTTGCCGGGCTTGCAAGCAAACGCCTCTCCGTTATATTCTCTTGTGCGCAGTTTTTTGTCTGCATTGCCTGAAAAAAGCAACAGGTCCATATTCAAAGAAAAGAGGAGAAAAGATGACGGCGGCGTTTCCGGTGAATCCTTCATGCGGATGCTTTGATGGCGCTTTCCGAACCGCGGCCGCCCCACGGATGTATCTGGCTCTCCTCTTTTTGTTTTGCGTTGGGCTTTTCCCTGAAGCAGACGCCTTTGACCGCTCTCCCGGACGTGTCCGCTGCCGTTTCCGTCTGGCGGAACTGAGTGAAGATCTCCGTTCGGCTGTACTGGAAGTCCGGGTGAACGGGGATCTGGTTTTTCTGAAGCGGAACGGACTTGCGGAAGGGGATCTCATATCCTTTTTTTATGCGCCGGGGGATGAGATTGCAATCCGTGCGCTTCTTCCTCCTCCGGAAACAAGGAAGGAGGCTTCTTATCTTACAGGCTTTTCCCTTTTCCGGATCTTTTCCGGGAAACCGCGTATACTACTGAGCCGGGTGTCTGCGGGGATGTTTGCATTGACGGATTTTTTCCAGACTCCCATGTCATCCGGGAAAAGTTTTCTGCGTTGGGAGCCATATTATCCTGAAGGAGAATACCGGGTGACTCTTCTGAAATCGTATATTGCTCCTGATGATGCAGTCCGCTGCGGAGCCGTTGCGGATTCCCGTTCTTTTCCCGAACGCCTTCCCGATGCGCTTGCGGACCTCCTGCTGAGGGGCCGGGGAAAAAAAGTCCCTGCTGCGGAGGAGAAGGTGGAGAAAGTGGAGAAGGAAGAGAGGAAGGAAGACGCCGCCGCAGAAGCTTTCCCGAGTGTGACTTACCCGGCTCTGAAAGAGCGTATGTATTCGGAGGGCAGGCATTTCCTGCGTTCCTTCTGGGAAAAGCTGGATCACAGAGTCATGGTTTTCCAGAACGGGAAGAAGGTTTTTGACACGGATACGCTTGGCAAAGCAAGGCGGCCTCAAGGGAATTCCGCTGTCTGGGGAGGAGGGGTTTCTTTTTCCATCCGCTGGAAACCGGGAGACATGCTCAGCATCCGCTTTTCCGATGCGAACCGGGTGCTTCCCGATACCTTGATTTTTTCCCGGAGTTCAGACGGACCCTTCGGGATTTCCATGCTGAACGGGGAAATTCATGGCGGGGGAAGTTCATGCTCCGGAGTCGTTTTCAAACTTGAATATCGGAAGGATTGAGAGGATCGGCATGTATACGTTTTTTTCGGAAACAGTCATGATCCTGAAACAGTACTGGCTGCATTTCCACGGGATGATCCCGCCCGAATTTTTGAATTTGAATCTTAAGGAGCTGACGGATATTACGGGGCGTTCTCCCGCCCTTTGGACGACAGCGGTATTTATTCTCGGCTGCTCAATCGGGAGTTTTCTGAATGTCTGCATCTGGCGGATGCCGCGCGGGGAGTCTCTGTTTTATCCACCTTCGCATTGTCCGAAATGCGGGCATCACATCCGCTTTTACGAGAATATTCCTCTTTTGAGTTATCTTTGTCTTCGGGGGAAATGCAGTCAGTGCAAACTGGGCATTTCTCCGCGTTATTTTCTGGTGGAACTGTTGACCGGGCTGCTTTTCGGACTGGTTTTCCTGCGTCTGATGGTTCAGGAAGCGGTGCCTTCTCTGCTGCCTTTTTACTGTATTCTGACGGCTATTCTGGTGACCATTGCCTTTACGGACTGTGATTCGCATCTGATTCCGGATGAGCTGACCGGGCTGGCTTTGCTGTGCGGACTGATTTATGCATTCCTTTTCCCTGCATTCTGGGGACAGACGGAACATCTGGCGGGCTTCCGGCTTTCGTTTTTCACGGGGGTTTTCACGGCCTTGATTTTTTCCGGGGTTGCATTGTTGGGACGTCTGATTTTCAGGCGTGACGCTTTCGGGTGGGGGGAT
The DNA here is from genome assembly GCA_905211485.1 of uncultured Lentisphaeria bacterium. Classification (GTDB taxonomy): domain Bacteria; phylum Verrucomicrobiota; class Lentisphaeria; order Victivallales; family UBA1829; genus CAJMAW01. Next base: position 40,549 of record CAJMAW010000006.1, read on the forward strand.
GTCAAATATTTGACTGCAATTGCTGTCTGTGTGGGAGGGAGGGGGTTATTTTTTGTTCTGCTTGCGGGATGTATTCTGTCTTTGCTGGGAGTGGTTTTCAGGAACTTGATTTTGCGCCGTCGCCGCCGTGCGATTGCTTTTGGTCCTTTTCTTTCTGTTGCATTCTATCTTTGGCTTCTTTTCAGCCGGGAGATTATTCATTGGTATCAAATGCAGCTGACAAAACTTGCAGGGTTGTGATGAGAGAGGGTTTTCTCTCATTTTCCTCTTTTTCTATCCATTCCACATAAAAGTTACGGAAAAATGCGCTGAGCATTTTTCCCG